>DATJZK010000033.1:0-15460 GCA_035499145.1 Thermoplasmata archaeon | reverse complement strand
GTCGACCACGACCACGCGCCGCCCGAGGTCCTCGAAGTACGCCGCGAGCCACCGTCCCATCGCTCCCGCGCCGCCGACGATCGAGATCTCCTGCGGATCCGCTCCGTCGCCCCGCGGCCCCGACCCGGAGGAGGTCTGCTGGACGCGTACCGACTCCTCGACCATCCAGCGGGCGAGCGCCTCCGCACGTCCCGGCGCGATCCCGGTCGGTTCGAGCGCTTCCCGCCAGCGGGCCATCACCAGGGCCTCGACCTCGTAGTCGCGGGTCGGCTCGTGCGTCTCCGCCTTCACCGAACCGACCTGTCGCGCCACCGCGAGGCGCCGTGCGATCGCTTCGGCGATCGCGCGGTCGATCGCGGCGATCTCGTCGCGTAGCGCTCCGAGCGCGGAGGGCGGATCGGACATCGGCTGGCGGCGACTCCCCCGGACGGAATAAGGGGTCCGGAATCCGGACCCACGGGGAGGCGGCCGGGGAGTTCCTCAGGCCAGGTGAAGTCGGCGCAACAGGCGGCCGAACCGGGGATCGCCCCGCAGCGAGTCGAAGCGGGGCTCGACGTTGACCCAGGCGAGCCAGGCGGAACGCTCCCGCTCGGCCCGGCCGAGCCACTCGAAGGCGCGGTCGACATTGCGCAGCCCGACGTGGATGAGCCCGACCCAGTACGACGGCACGTAGGCGGTGCGGCTCCGCGCCCGCAGCCGACGGAGGATCGCCGTCGCGTCGGCCGTCCGCCCGGCCGAGGCATACACGTGACCGAGCACCGCGAGGCTGATCGTGCTCTCCCGGGAGAGACGCACGGCGGTCTCCACCTCCTCGATCGCCTCGCGGAACTTCCCCAGGGCGAGGTACGGCCGACCGAACCAGAGATGCGCCTGGACGTACGCGGGGTCGAGATCGAGGGCCCGGCGGTACTGGGCGATCGCGTCGTCGTAGCGCCGCGACAGGTACAGCACGTGGCCGAGGGCCGTGCTGATCGCCAGCGAGAGCGGGTCGAGCGCGAGCGCCTGCCGGACCTCCGACTCCGCCGCGGCGAGGCGCCCCGTCGCCTTCAGCAGGTCCGCGTAGAACTGGTGCGCCGTCGGGTAGTTGCGGTTCAGCTCGAGCGCCCGGCGGAACTCCGACTCCGCCGCGCTCCAGGCGCGGTCGTAGAGGAACCGGACGAACCCGAGCGCCGTGTGGCCCTCGGCGAGCTCCGGCTCGAGCTCGACCGCCCGCAGCGCGGCGGCGCGCGCCTTCGGGAAGGCGGACCGGGGGCGGTCGAACTCCAGCCAGGCGAGCGTGCTCCAGGCGTCGGCGATCCCGGCGTAGGCTTGGGCGAACCGGGGCGCGCGCCGGAGCGCTTCCCGGAACGAGAGGAGCGACTGCCGGAGCGACTCCTCCGTCCGAAGGTTGAGGAGCTGCCGGCCCCGGAGGTACACGGCGTGCGCCGCCGAGTCGACGGGCCGGGGCCGGTCGATCGCCCGCCGTTCGCCCCGCAGGATCTCGACCTCCAGCGACTCGGCGATCCGTTGGGCGATCTCCGACTGCAGCGCGAAGACGTCCCGGTCGGTGCGGTCGAACTCCTCCGACCAGAGCGTCTCCGCCGTCGCCGGGTCGAGCAGCCGGGCCGTGACCCGAACGCGGTCGCCGGCCCTCCGCAGTCCGCCCTCGACGATCGCGGTGGCGCCGAGCTCGCGGGCGATCTCGCCGGCCGCCTTCTCCGACCGCTTGTACCGCATCACCGAGGTCCGGGCGAGGACCCGGAGCCCGCCGATCCGCGCCACGGTCTGGATCAGCTCCTCGGTGATCCCGTCCGCGAAGTACTCATCCTCCGCGCGTCCGCTGATGTTGGCGAGCGGAAGCACCGCCACGCGGGGCGCCGTAGGGGGCGGCGCCGGCGTGCGGGCCCGGGCGGAGGGGAGGACGATCGAGTAGAGCGGGATCGGCGTCGCGATGTTCTTCAGTTTCGGCGAGCCGACCGGGATCATCGGCTCCGGGATTTTTCCGCGGACCTGGTCGAACACCTGCTGCGAGACCAGGACCCCGCCGGGCTCGGAGAGCGGTTCGATCCGGGCCGCGATGTTCACTGCATCCCCTAGCACGTCCGCCCCTCGGCGGACCACGTCGCCGAGGTGGATCCCGATCCTGAGCTCTCCCGGTCCCTCGGAATCCTCGCCCGGCCGAAGATGCATCGCCCGCTGGATCTCGACCGCGGACGACACTGCCTCGAGCGCGCTCGCGAACTCGACCAGCCACCCGTCGCCGAGGGACTTCACGACCCGGCCGCCCCGGGCCGGGACGATCGATCGGAGGAGGCGCTCCTGGGTCCGGACGGCCCGAAGGGCCCCGGCCTCGTCGCGGTGGGCTCGTTCCGAGTAGCCGACCATGTCGGTCAGCATCACCGCTGCCAGGTGACGCGGCGGAGCGGGCACGCGGCGGCTACCGAGCGGGGGCGGATAAACCGCGCCGGGCGCGGGGAGGGATCCTGGCGAGGGATTCAGAACGGGCTCGGGCACCCCCGGCCCCCCTGCGCCTTCATACGGCCGCATCGCTCCCCGGCGAGAGCGATGTACGGCAAGTGGGAGTACGGAACGTTCTCCATCGTCGCGTGCGACGCCGACCGGAGGTTCTGGGGGGTCGCGGTCGCGACCAAGCCCGCGAGCGTCGGAGCGACGGTCCCGTGGGCGGAGTGGCGCGTCGGCGGGGTCGCGACGCAGGCGATGTCGAACTACTCCTACGGACCGGACGGGCTCGCCCTGTTGCGGAAGGGTCTCTCCGCCGAGGAGGTCGTGCGGCGCCTGACGCGGGCCGATCCCCAGCGGGAGCACCGGCAGCTCGGGGTCGTCGACCGACGCGGTCGGACCGCCGCGTGGACCGGTTCCAAGTGCATCGAGCATGCGTTGCACGTGCTCGGGGAAGGATACAGCTGCCAGGGCAACATGCTCGCGTCGCCGACGGTCGTCCCCGCGATGGCCGGGGCGTTCGAACGGACCCGGGGGAGCCTGGGACGTCGACTGATCGCCGCCCTCAAGGCCGGGGCCGCCGAGGGAGGGGACCGCCGAGGGATCGAATCGTCCGCGCTCGTCGTGGTCCATCGGGAGCCGTGGTTCCCGCGCGGGTGGTCCGACCGGTGGACCGACGTCCGGTGCGATCGGCACGCCCGTCCGATCGCGGAGCTCGATCGGCTCCTGAGGGCCGACGAAGCGGAGACCCGGCGGTTCCTCGCCCAGCGGGCGGCCCACGCACGGCGCCGACGGCGTGCCTAGGGCGCCCCGGGGAGGAGCACCGGTCGCCCGTCAGTCGCGCCGGAGCTGCCAGATCCACTCCATCGGCCAACGGCGCGCCCACCGTTCCTCCGCCGGGTTCAGGTAGCCGCTCCGATCGCTCCCCGAGGGTCGGCTCTCGACGAGGCGCTCGACCGCGAGTCCGTGCGCCCGGAACAGGTCGATCCATCGCCCCGTCGGGAGCTGGAAGTTGACCTCGTCGTGGAACTCGAGCCGGCCGAGGTCGAAGTAGGGATACCGGAGGCGGGCCGTGAGCCGATCGGTGCGCCGGTCCTGGGCGACCGAGCGGAACGGGGAGGAGTTCGAGAAGACGAACCGACCGCCGGAACGGAGGACGCGGGAGACCTCGGGGACCGTCTGGGCCGGATCGCAGAACGTCATCGCGCCCCAGTCGCAGAAGACGAGGTCGAACGTGCCGGCGCGGAACGGGAGGCGCTCGGCGTTCGCCCGGACGAGCGGGAGCGCCGCCCGACGGCGGCCGGCCGACGCACGGGCCTGCCGAAGCCGGGTCGGCGAGAAGTCGAGGCCGACGGGCCGGGCGCCCCGGTCTCGCAGCGCGTACGACCACCGGGCCGCCCCGCAGCCGAGCTCGAGCACGTCGAGCCCCTGCACCTTCCCGAGCAGTCCGAGGGAGCGCTCGGGGGTCCGCCACATCCCCCACGCCTCGGCGCCCCGGCCGCCCAGGACCCGGGCGTGCCGCCGCTCGTAGCTCCTCCCGACGCGCTCCCAGAGCTTCAGGTTCTGGCGCACGTGGTCGATCGTTCGGGCCGTCCGCCGGCGCGGGTGCGACCGGCGCGCCGAGGACGGCATGGAGGTCGGCCAGGCGGGCTCGGCTCTTGAGCTCGCTCGGCCGATCCCGGCCGAACGCGTTCCGTGCGCGAATCCCATTCACGAGCCCCGCCACCGGTCGATCGATCATCGGGACGAAGGCCGGGGGGCGGATGCGGCCGTCGGACGAATCGGGCATTTCGTTCCGAATCTCCTAGTACGCGACGACCGGTCCCCGCGCCGAGGCCCCAGAACGGGGAACGAAGATGGCGAAACGGTGGGTCTTGGCGCTGGCCACGGCGGTCGTGATCATCGGGAGCAGCGGCGTGGGGTTCGCGGCGTTCAGCGCCTCGGACGTCGTGCATGGGTCGGCGACCGCGGCGTCGGTCGACCTGCAGATCACGCGGGAAGTGTCGGGCGGATGCACGTACAACAGCGGAGGGGGAGCCCCCGGGACGGTCGAGTTCAGCGACCTGAACGCCGCCGCGACCGAAGTGTCGCTGACGGTCGCCAACATGACGCTCAACACGTACTGCGCGGCCGCGATCGTGCTCACGAACACGGGGCCGGAGGCCGTGAGCCTCACCTCGGGGATCCTCTACCTGGGCCTGTACGGCGTCTGCGGCCCGGGCCAGATCGACTGCTACGACGTCTTCACGCTCTCCGGGATCCAGGCCAGCGGCTTCAACTGCATCGGCGGCTCTCCGACCTGCGGATACTCCGAGGAGATCTCCGAGAACTTCGCGACGCTCCAGCCGGGCCAGTCGTTCGCCGAGACGATCGGTATGACGATCCCGACGGGCTCGGATTCGTCCACCCCGTCCAGCTGCGCCTTCGCCCTCGTCTACGAGGCGAACGCGGTCTAGGACCCGGGGAGCGGCACGGAGCGGTGGGATCGGGTCCCCGTCGGGCGGACCCGTCCCCCCTAGAGACCGCCCCCCCGACGGCTCCGGCCGAGCGTCGGAGCGTGGTCGATCGGATACCCGAGAAAGACGAGCAGGATCCCGGAAAAGCCGAGCACGGCGGCGGTCCCTTCGAGGGGCTCGACGTACGCCGGGTTCCCGAGGCCCAGCAGCGTGAACGTCACCGTCTGCCAGGCGTCGCCCGCGCACGCGTACAGCGAGTAGGTGGTCCCCGGCGCCAGGTGAGCGGCGAACGATCCGCTCGCTCCGGTGCCGCTGGCCTGAACGCCCGTCACGTGCAGGCAGTCCGGGGTCCCCGTGACAAGATAGGCATGGGTCGGGGCCGTGCCCCCCGTCCAGCGCACCGTCACGGCGATCGGCGCTCCGGCCCACGGGTGGATCGTCCACGCGGTCTCCGGCACGACCGTCCGTGACGCGACCGGGAACTGGACGAACAGGGCGACGATCAGGACGACGAGCGCGACGACGAGGAGCGCGATCCCTGCCGCGACGCGTCGGCGGTGCATCGACCCCGAAGGTCCCTACACCTCTAACGGTGTTCGACGTGCCGGCGACCCCCCGCCCGGACCCCGGGCCGGGCGGAGGCGCTCGACTTCGGGTCTTCCCGGACCGGCTTCGCGACTGTCCGACCGCGAACGCACGGTCCGTCACCGCCTTGGGCGGAACGCCCATCGCCCGTCCGTGAAGCGCGCGGCGGCGTGGGCTCGTCTCCTTCGGTCGCGAGAACCGTCGATCCGTTGGAAGGCGCGCACGGGGGTCCTCGGAGAGGAGCCGACCTCGCGTTCCCTCGAGAGGCTCCGCGAGGAGATCCGGACGGCCCCGCGTTCGCGCGCCCTGCTCCGGGAGCGACCGCGCCCCGGCCGCCGCACCCCCCCGGGGGTGTACCACAAGTGGCTGGGGGCGCACTGGTCGCTCGCCAGTCTCGCCGACCTCGGCTATCCCCCCGGCGACCCGCAGGTCGAGCGGATGGCCCGGCGGGCGCTCGCGCTCTGGCTTCGCCCAGCGTACTTCCGGGAGTCGGCGCGAGCGGTGCCCCGAGACCCCCGCACCCCCACGGAGGCGGTCCCGCGGATCCACGGGCGATACCGTCGATGCGCGTCGCAGCAGGGGAACGCGCTGCTGTACTGCGTTCAGCTCGGGGTTGCGGAGGACGATTGGCCCCGCCTGGCGGAACGGCTCGTGCACTGGCAGTGGCCGGACGGCGGATGGAACTGCGACCGGACCCCGACCGCCGACACCTCCTCGTTCGCCGAGACGCTCACCCCCATGAACGGGCTCGCGGCGTTCGGGCGCCGGACCGGGCGAACGGGGGCCCTCGCCGCCGCCCGTCGGGCGAGCGAAGTGTTCCTGCGGAGGAGGTTGTTCCGACGGGTCTCTGACGGACGGGTGATCCACCCGGACTTCGTCGCGCTCCACTACCCGCTCTACTGGCACTACGATCTGTTGGGCGGGCTCAAGGCGATGGCGGCGCTCGGTCGGATCCGCGACCCCCGGTGCCGCGAAGCGCTCGACCTGCTCGAGTCGAAGGAACTGAAGGCCGGCGGATGGTCGACCGAGCGTCGATTCTACGACCGAGCGGGCGAGCGGCCCCGGCGCGGGCGCGACCGGGTGGGTTGGGGACCGGGGGCCCCCCGGGCGAACGAGTGGGTGACCGCGGACGCGCTCACCGTCCTGAGCGCGGCCGGACGCTTCGCTCCGCCGTGACCGGCGTCAGCGAGCGTCGGCCGCCGCGGCCCGCCAGCCCCGGTAGATGCCGATCGACCGGGCGAGCAGGAGCCCGACACTGACCGAGAACATCGCGTCGATCGTCGCGAGCGCGGCCTGCTGCGGCCCGGGCGGGTAGCCGGAGACCGGGACCCCGACCTCAAGCGCGGCCGGGAACAGGGCGAGCGTCAGCGCGAGTCGGACGAGGTACACGGCCAGGAAGATCCCGGCGATCGCAAAGCCGATCCGGTAGCACCAGGCACCCGCCTCGTTCCGGTAGAAGACGGCCGCCCGCTGGGCGACACCGGCGAACAGGACAGTCGTGAGCGTGAGGAGGGCGACGTCGAGCCCGAGGAGGTACGGCACCGCCCACGGTGTCAGGAAGATCGACTCGAGCGCCGTGAACGCCCAGAGGACGCCCACGAGGGCCGGCATGAGGACGAGCCGAACGACGGACGCCGGAACCCCCTGCGTCATTCGATACGATCGGCGAACCACGAGCAGCACGATCAGGATCTGGACCCCGATCGTCGTGAGCTCGGCCGAGGAGAGTGGGGCCATCGGGGACGCTCGCGGGGGTCCGCACGCGTGCACGGATAGGAGCGTTTCGGTCGCCGAGCGACGTGGAGTGGGAGCGCTCCGGGGGCCGCCGGCGGACGATAAGCCGCCTCCCGCTTCGGGTCGGTGGAGGCGCGGCATGAGGCCGGAACGGTCCGGGGAGGTCGCGGTCCTCGGTCACCACCTGTTCTACCGGTCGTTCGGACCGGAGAAGGCGGCCCCGGTGCTGGCCCTGCACGGGGGGCCGGGGGCGAGCCACGACTACCTCCTCCCCCTCGTCGACCTGACCGACGCGGGGTTCCGGGTCGTCCTGTTCGACCAGCTCGGCTGCGGATCGTCGGAGGTACCGGACGATCGGACGCTGTTCTCGCTCGAGCACCACGTGGCCGAGACGGACGGGATCCGTCGCGCTCTCGGCCTGGGGCCGGTGCACCTGGTCGGGTCGAGCTATGGGGGCCTCCTGGCGATCGCGGTCGCGCTGGCCCACCCCGCGTCGCTCCGCAGTCTCACCACGGTCGGCGGGCTAGCCAGCGTTCCCCTCGCCTCCGCGGAGATGGCGCGGCTGGTCCGGGAGCTCCCGACCGAGACGCAGGCGACGCTCCGCCGCTGCGAGGCGGGCGGAACGACCGGGTCCGCGGAGTACCAGGCGGCTGCGATGGAGTTCTACCGGCGGCACCTCTGCCGACTCCCGACGTGGCCGACCGAGCTCACCCGCTCGCTCGAACTGGCCATGACCCATCCGGTCTATCCGTACATGAACGGGCCGAGCGAGTTCACGATCACCGGTACGATCCGGGAGATCGATCTCTCGGCCCGACTCGGCGAGATCCGCCGGCCGACGCTCGTGCTGGGAGGCCGGTCCGACGAGGTCACCCCGCGGGTCGCCGAGCAGATCCGACAGGGGATCCCGGGCGCCCAAGGGGTCACGTTCGAGGAGAGCTCCCATGTGCCGTTCTGGGAGGAGCGGGCGCGTTTCATGTCCGTCGTCGCCAGCTTCCTTACCCGCGTGGACGCCGTGCACTCCCGAAGACCGGCCGACGGCGCGCCCGCGTGATGCGATCCTTCGCCCTGCGGGCCGGCTCCGAGGCGCTCGAGTCTCCCCGGGCCGCAGGGATCGATCGGGACGGCCACGGCTGTACCCGCCGGCAGGATGAACCGACCCGAGACGTCCCCCGGCACGGACCACGGATCGGGGCTGGACTCCGGGTCACCGAGGCTTCGAGGGCTCGAGCCCGGAGCCGCGCACGGGCAGCAGGACGTGCAGCTCGGTCTGGCTCCGATAGAACTCGATCGTCGGCCGGCTCGGATCGACATCGTTCCGCCGGGCAAGGTCGTCCGCGAGCTCCGGCATCTTTCCTGCGGCAACGATTTCCTCCCAGTGGAACACCTTGCGTCGGACGTACCGACCCCCGGGAATGACTGCGGTTTCGAGGCCGAGCCGCGTAGGGTCGTCGGTCGCAACCCGCTCGACGCACGCGTGATACTCCTCGCCGTCAGACGTCATCCGAACAGTACCGTAGAACCGGCGCCCCCGGAGCGATGGGATCTTGGACTCGAGCTCATCGAACGCCGCCTTCGGTCCGGCGCCGTGGAGGTCGGCACGCACTCGGAGCACTTCCACGGGCAAGCGGTCCACGATCGTGTCCATGATCCTTGCGAACCGGGAGGGCTGACGCTACGTGGACCCACCGGTGAGGTGGCGATACGGTCCACGACCGTCCCGACCGACCCGCAGTTCGAGGCGAGGACGGCGGCCTGCGATCGCCCGTCGACCTTTCCCACGGGGAGCGTCGGGAAGGCGGCCTAAGAGAGACTTATGCGGGACGAGCGATGCCCGCGCGGATGACTCTCGGCCGACCCCTCACCGCCCTGGACCGTGAACTGGTCGAAGCGGCCCGCGACGCGCTGCGCGGAGGGTTTCTCCGGGGCCGGCAGGGTGTCGGCGCCGCGGTGCGTACTCGTCGCGGGCGGATCTATGTCGGGCTGAACTTCGAAGGGATCCACACCCCGTGCGCCGAACCGGTGGCCCTCGGGGCGGCGCTGACGGCTCATGACACCGAGATCGAATCGATGGTGTCCGTCCGCGTCGCCGGTCGTCGATTCCCGGTCCTTTCCCCGTGCGGAAACTGCCGCCAGATGCTGCTCGACTACGCGCCGAACGCGACCGTGATCGTTCGTTTCCCCTCGGGGAGGGTCGCCCGGATCACAGCCCAGGAGAGTCTCCCCGGCGCGTTTCGGACCTTCGGGAGGTAACGGTCCGCCGGGCCGGCGTGACCTCCCCTCTCCCTCAAGGGGCGATTCGTCCGCCCCGACCGGGCTCAGCGTCGCTTGGAGACGATGTTGATCAGGTTGCCGTCGGGATCGCGCAGCAGCGCGCTGCGGTTCGAGTTGGCGCTGTCGTGAGGGGGCTGGACCGCCGGCACGCCGGCGGCCGTCAGCATGCGGAACGCCTCATCGACGTCGTGGGTCCAGACGACCAGGACCATCGCAGGACTGCCCGGGTCGCGTCGACCCCGTGTACGCGTTTCGCCGCGTCCACGGTACCCAGTCCCAGCCCGAACCCCTGGAGCGACATCTCCACGGGGGTCGGAACTCCGTCCCGGGGAGTTCGGAACGTTTCCCGGAACCCGAGCAGGTCTCGGTAGAACCGGATACCGGCCTCGATGTCGTGGGTGTACAGGTTGACGAACGCGCTGTCGAACATCGGCCTCGCCCTCCTTGCCGTGATTCATGAGCTCTTCCGCTCGTTCCCGGGTCGAGCGGTAGCTCCGGGTCGGCTCGGAGGGCGCCAGCCGCCGGCCCGCGTTCCCGACGGTCCGCGCTCCTCCCGAGGTTCGACCCGGGGCCCCGACGGAGGACCGTTCGAGGATCAACGGGGCGGGTGGACCGGGAAGCGACGGTCCATCGCCGCCGCGGCCCGGATCACGGCGCGGAACGCCGGGGACCGCGCCTCCACGATCGACCGGACCTTCACGACCCGCGACGACCGGGCCGAGCCCTGGAGGATCGGATGGCGGGCGGCCAGTCGGGCGCCGCTCCAAAACCCGACCGCCACGAAGTGGCTCCAGACGCCGATCGTCAGCACATCGCCCCGACCCTGGTACGTCGGAGCGTTGTACTTGATCGTCCTCCGGAGCGCCGGGGCGGCGTCCCGGATCGTCCGTTCGACCGCTCGAGCCACGGCGTCCATCGGAGCGGCGATCGAGGCCGCCGCCGCCGTCGTGCGCGAAGCGCGTCGAGGCGACGGTCGCCGGTGCCGTGTTCGCGGCGCCGCTCGGGAACGGTTCTCCCGCAGTCGCCAGCGGACGATCCGACGGATCAACGTCCCGGGGATCGGATGATCCGAGGAGAAGTGGACGGAGCTCTTCGTACCGGCCCAACGCCGAAGCTCGCGGGCGAACGCCTGTCGCACGCGCCCGCCGCCCGCGAAGAAACTCAAGTGCGTCCGAAAGGCGGCGTAGTGGACGAGGTTCCCGTGGTCTCGGAACGTGGGGATCCCGTACGAGATCCGTTCCTCCGCGTCGGGCGCGACCTCGCGGATCGCGGCCCGCAGCGACGCGAGCGCCCGGCGGTCCGCTGCCCCCAGACGCGCCAGGTACCGATCGACCGCACGGGCCCCTGCGTTCCGGTTCACTCGCCCCTCCTCCCGGCCGCCCGGCTTTACGGGGTCGGGAGATCGTACTCCCGGAGCAACGCAAGGAACCGGGGATGGGTCCGGACCGGATCGAACTCCGATCGTCGGAAGTCGATCCACAGGGAGCGATCCCCGCCCGCGTGGGCATCCTGCTCGAGCAGGTCGAGGCCCCGCTCGGTCTCGCCGAGGGCGATCAGCAGCCCGGAGAGGTAGTTGAGGCGAGCATACCCCTCCGCCAAGGGCTGCGACCATTCGGCGGCGAGTCGTTCCGCCTCGCTCCGGTCCCCGAGACGCAGCCGCAGCAACGCCCGCTGGAGAAGGAGGTTCGCCCCCGCGATTGGACCCGCGCCGAGCTCCGCCTCGTGACGCGCCTCGTCCACCCGCCCCGCCGCGAGCAGCAGCTGGCCCATCGTCACGTGGGTCGCCCGGCTCGTCGGGTCCCTCGACGCCTGCTCCCGGGCCAGGCGCAGCGCCCCGGGCAGGTCGCCGGAGAGCATGGTGGCCCGGATCTTCCACGCTCGAACGTTTCCGAACAACGGCGACAGATCCGAGGCGAGGGTGAGCTCGCGGATCGCCTCCGCGTACCGGCCCAGGGTGATCAGCAGGATCCCGTACCAGGCGTGGGCCGCCATCGAGCTCGGGTTGAGCTCGGCGCCCTTGCGGAACTCGGACTCCGCGAGCGCCCAATCGCTCTCGATCTGCAGCGCCAGGTTCCCCCGGGCGACGTGGGCTTGCGCGGAGGACGGGTCGGCCTGGAGCGCCTCCGCGACGAGGGTGGTCGCCCTCGAAGCGACCTCCGCGCGAGAGAGGCACTCACCCATCGCCGCGATCAGCAGGTCCGCGAGGTGCGCCTTGGGCAGGGCGGAGGACGGCTCCTTCGCGATCGCCGCCTCGAACAGCCGTTCGGCCTCTCGGGTGCCCTCGCGGGTCCACCCGCGGTCGGCCGCCCGCTCGAACGCCGCGATCCCCTGCAGGCACAGCTCGTACGCCTCCGGGTCCGCCATCGGGATGCGCCGGAGGGCTTCCCGGTCTGCCAGGGCCAGCCCCAACCGAAGCGAGGAGGCCGTCCGTTCGGCGATCTCGGCCTGGACCTCGAAGACATCGTCCAGCTGCCGGTCGAACGTCTCCGCCCACCGGTGCTCTTCGGTCCGGGCATCGATCAGCTGGAGGGTGATCCGGAGGCGGTTGCCCGAGCGTCGAACGCTCCCCTCCAGGACCGCCGAGACTCCGAGGTCGACCCCGACCTGCCGGATCGGCTTCGGCGCGGTCTTGTACGGGGTTACGGACGTCCGGGCGATCACCCGAAGTCCGCGGAGCCGGGAGAGCACGGCGATCAGCTCCTCGGTGAGCCCGTCGGCGATGTACTCGTCCTTCGGGTCGGGGCTGATGTTCGTCAGCGGTAGCACCGCGACGCGCGGCACCGCGGAGTCGGCCCGGTCGGTCGCATCGAGCCAAGGGAGTTCCACCCGGTAGGCGACGACCGGTTCGGCGATCCCTTTGAGGGTCGTCGGTCCCAGGGACGAGAAGCGGTACGGGACCTTGTTGCGGATCTGATCGAAGATCTGGGCCGAGACGCACAGCCCGCCGACCTCGGACCGTCCTTCGAGTCGGGACGCAATGTTGACGGCGTCGCCGAGGATGTCCTCGCCCCGGGCTTCCACATCGCCGAGGTGGATGCCGATGCGGGTGCCGATCGGGCGCCCGGCCGCGTTGGCGTTGCGGTCCTGCAGGGTCCGTTGGAGGGCGACCCCGCATTCGACCGCGTCCCGGGCGTTCGGGAACTCGACCAGGAGACCGTCCCCGAGGGACTTCACGGTGCGACCGTGGCCCGCGGAGATCAGCGGCTGGGCGAGATCGTGCAGTTCGTCGATCCGGCGTAGGGACCCCTGCTCATCGGCCTGAGTGTCGGAGGTGAAGCCCGCGACGTCGACGAACATGACCGCGGCGAGCCTCCGGGGCGAACTCACGCGCGGGGAGGGTACTGCCCGTCCTTAACCCTGAGGTTCGGCAAGACCCGCGGCGCCCCGGCTACCCCTTCCACGGATCGTCCGACCGGTCACACCCCGACGACCGGCACGCCGAGCCCGATCCGACCGGAGGGCGACCGCCCGACGACCTCAGGGCCGAGCTTCGAAGACCCGATTGAACGGAGTCTCGATCGACTTGCGAACGCGGCCGAATCCCGCGGACCGGAACACCCCGGTCAGCTCGGCGTCGCTCGCCTGCGCCCCGAGTCCGAGCTGGACCTCCTGCGAGAGCGAGGCGGGGACGCAGATCAGGAACGAAGCGTTGTAGAACACCCGACCGACCGGGGTCAGGTTGCTCTCCACGCGGTCCTTGGCGAACGGCTCGACGACCATGAGCGTCCCGTCGGGCTTCAGCGTCTCCCGGACGTGGGCGGCCGCCCCGACGGGATCGCCCATGTCGTGGAGGCAGTCGAAGAACGTGACGAGGTCGTACTCTTTCCCCCGGAAGTTCTTCGCCGTGGCGACCTCGAAGTCGACGGTCTTGCTCACGCCTTCCGTCACGGCGTCGTTCCGCGCCCACTCGATCGACTCCGTGTGGTAGTCGAACCCGATGAACTCCGATTTCGGGAACGCCTTGGCCATGATGATCGTCGAGGCGCCGAGGCCACAGCCGACGTCCGCGACCCGGGCCCCCCGCTCGAGCTTCGCGACGACGCCCTCCAGGCTGGGCAGCCAGGAGCTGACCAGATGGGCCAGGTAGCCCGGTCGGAAGAACTTCTTCGTCCCGAGGAAGAGGTCGTTGTGGTGTTCGTGCCAGCCGAAGCCTTTCCCGCTCTTGATCGCGTCGGCGATCCGCCGCTGGTCCTTGTAGGCCGAGGCAACGGTGTAGAACGCCCCCGGAATGTACACGGGGCTGGTCTCGTCGGTGAGCGCGAACTTCTGCTCGGGGGTCATCGAGTACCGCTGGGTCCGTGCATCGTACTCGATGTAGCCTGAAGCGGCCTGCCCGGCGAGCCACTCCCGCACGTAGCGCTCGATGACGCCCGCTCTCTTCGCGAGCTCCGCGGAGGTCGACGGCCCGGCGTCGGCGAGGGCCTTGTACAGTCCCAGTTGCTCCCCGATGAGGATCGACGGGCCGGTCATCGCCCCTCCCATGTCCAAGAGGAACTTTCCCGCGAGCGCCTGCAGCTTCTCCGCGTCGACCGCCATACCGGCGGGCCGGAGAATTATCGTTGGATAAACCTGCCGACCGCGCCAGCCGGCGCGACCTCCGGCCCGTACCGGGCGAGCCGCTACTTCGGGGGGGTCGGCCCCGAATTGTACCCCTCGGCTTCGCGGAACCCCGCGCGTCCTCGGAGCTCGGACCGTGATCGACGGCGCCCGACTCCCCGCGTGAGCCCCGGCCGCTCGCTCCGAAAGGTCCGCGGTAGGGCTAACCGCTCTCGTCCATCAGCAGTATCTCGTTGCCGTCCGGGTCTCGGACCGTCGCGTCCCAGACCCCCCACGGCTGCTTCGTGGGCGGGTGGACGAACTCCACCCCCGCCTCGCGCAGCTTCGCGCACTCTTCCCGAAGGTCCCCATCGACCATGACGAGGATCCCGGTGTTCCCGGGTTCCAGCGAGAAGCCGTCCGGAGTCGCCACGCAGAGGTGGATCGCCCCGCCCTTCTCCTTTCGCCCGACCGTGATCCAGTGCTCCCCATCCATCAGCACGGAGAGGCCGAGCTTGTTCGTGTACCACTCTCGGGCCTTTCGCGCGTCCGACACCATCACCGCCACGCTCGCGACCCAGGAGCTCACCCGCGGGGATTTCGATCCGTCCGACCTCGCTTTCGGCACCCGTCTCGCCTCCCGACACAGCCCGGAAGAGCCCTCGGCAGTTAAGCGGCCTGGGTCGGGCTTGCAAGGGGCGCCCGCCCCGACGACTCGCGCCCCGGAGTTCCGCGGCGAAGGGCAGATATTCGTCCGGGCCTCGGTTGTGCTCGATGCCCGAGCGGATCAATCGGCGATGGCTCGTGGCGCGTCCCGCGACCGGCCCGATCACCGAGGAGAACTTCCGGTGGGTCGAGGCCGCGCTGCCCGCTCCGAGCGAAGGGCAGTTCCTCGCCCGGAACCTCTGGTACTCGTTCGACCCGACGCAGCGATTCCTGCTCGGTCGGGGCGAAACGTCCGACGCCGAGTCGGGCGCCATCCCGGTCGGCGAGGTGATGCGGGGGTTCTCGGTCTCCGAGGTCCTCGAGTCCCGGCACCCGAAGTTCCGGGTCGGCGACCTCGTCCACTGCCAGATGGGCTGGGAGGACTACTCGGTCTCGGACGGACAGGGATTCGCCCCGGCGTACCGGGTGCCCGACGGGGTCCCCCCGAACTGGGCGCTCGGGCCGCTGGGGATCACTGGCGTCGCGGCGTTCTACGGAGTGCGCGAGGTCGCGCGCCCGACGCCGGGGGAGACGTGCGTCGTCTCGGGCGCGGCGGGCGGAGTCGGTTCCATCGCGGTGCAACTGGCGAAGCTCCAGGGACTGCGGGTCATCGGGATCGCCGGCAGTCCGGCGAAGTGTGATTGGCTCCTGCGGGAGGCCGGTGCGGACGGAGCGATCGACTACCACCGGGAGGACGTCGGGAAGCGGCTGAGCGAGCTCTGTCCCGAAGG
>DATJZK010000032.1:0-2387 GCA_035499145.1 Thermoplasmata archaeon | reverse complement strand
CTTCCCGCCGCGGGGAGCGGTGATCACCGGGCCGAAGACGGCCGAGCTGGCCGGTCACCGCGTCGCCGAGATCCTGACCCGCGACGACTTCTCGATCACGACGGTGGTCGCGCACGAGGCGACCGGCGCGGAGGCCGATCGCGTTGCGGGGGTTCTTACCGGCACCGGGGTGAAGTTCCTGATCGGCGTCGGCGGGGGCAGCAAGATCGACATCACCAAGGTCGTCGCGGCGCGGCTGAGGATCCCGTTCCTGAGCCTGCCGACGTCGGCCGCGCACGACGGGATCTCCTCCCCCCGCGCGTCCCTCCGGGGCGCGGGGGCCGTCGCGAGCACCGAGGCGGCGGTCCCGGTCGGCGTGGTCGCCGACACGGCGGTGATCGTGCAGGCGCCGTTCCGACTGCTCGCCTCCGGCTGCGCGGACGTGATCTCCAACACGACGGCGATCCTCGACTGGCGGCTCGCCGTCCGGCTCCGGGGTGAGGAGTACTCCTCCACGGCCGCGACGCTGAGCGAGTACGCCGCCCAGGAGATCATCGACCACGCCGAGTCGATCAAGCCGAACCTCGAGGAGTCGGTCTGGATCTCGATCCGCCCGATCCTCGTTGCGGGGATCGCGATGAGCGTCGCCGGGTCGTCCCGGCCGTGCTCCGGTTCGGAGCACCTGTTCAGCCACGCCCTCGACCGGGTCGCGACGCACCCGAGCCTGCACGGCGAGCAGTGCGGCGTCGGCGCGATCATGATGATGTACCTCCACGGCGGGGACTGGCGTCGGATCAAGAACGCGCTCCTGACGATCGGCGCCCCTACGACGGCGCGCGAGCTCGGCATCTCCAACGAGGAGATTGTCCGAGCGCTCGTCCTCGCGCACTCGGTCCGGCCGGACCGCTACACGATCCTCGGGGACAACGGGATGAGCCGGGAAGCGGCCGAGCGCCTCGCCACGGTCACCGGGGTGATCGGCTAGATGCCCGAGATCACGCTCCTCGCGGTCGCCGAGGCGAAGCCCGGCTTCGAGTTCCTCTACCAGGGCGGCGGGACCCCGTGCCGCACCTGCCCGTTCCGCCACGCCTGCCTGACCCTCGACCCCGGCCGCCGGTACGAGGTGACCCGGGTCCGGGACGTGACCCACCCGTGCGCGCTCCAGGAGTCGGACGCCCACGTGGTGGAGGTGAAGCCCGTCGCCCGCTCGCTCGTCGTCGACGCGCGCAGCGCGATCGTCGGGAGCCAGGTCGAGGTCGGTCGGTTCCCGTGCCGACGGCTCGACTGCCCGAACTGGTCGATCTGCGCCGGCCCATCGCTCCCCGCCAAGCAGCGGTTCCGGATCGAGACCGTCGACGCCGAACCGGCCGAATGCCGCATCGGGCGTACGCTGAAGCGCGTGGACGCGGTCTAGGTCGCGGATGCGGGGCTGTGGGGTAGCTACGGGCGCGAGGCCGCGCCTCGGCCCGCTCTACTGGTCCATCCTTCGGGCTTTGGGAGCCCGGGACCCCGATTCAAATTCGGGCAGCCCCATTCCGAGCGGTCCCGCGTCGCGCTCGCGCGCACCGACCCGATCGGTCCCCGGCCCCGGTTCGCTCCGATGACGATCGACGGTCCCCCCGGATCCCCGGAGGAGGCACCCGGGCCCGGCCGGCTCGGCGCCGCCCGCCTGTTCTGCGACGTCTGCGGCGAGGAGACCCCGCACCGGATCTTCCGGGTCCGCTCCGGTGGGCGTCCTTCGACCGTGATCGCCGGGACCGCCCGGTGCCGGGTCTGCCGGACGACCCACTCGTTCGAAACCCGCGGCCCAACGCTCGCCCCCGTGGCGCTGATCGTCTCGGACGGTCCGCGCTCGACCCGCGGCACGCTCCAGCTGCCGCCCGACCTCTCCGTCGAGGTCGGGGGCACCCTGTCGACGCCCGACGGGGAGGTCCGCGTCCGGAAGCTCGACGGGGCGGACGGGCGGACCCGCCCCCGGGGCCGGGTCGCGGAGATCGCCACCGTCTGGGCAACGCGCGGCACCGGCACTGCGGTGAAGGTGTCGGTGGTCGACGGCGCGACGACCGAACCGACGCGGGTCGTGGTCGAGCCGACGGTCCGTTTCGAGGTCGGCGGGACCATGCGCGTCGGCCGTCAACGGCTGACGATCGTCGGGTTGCGGGCGCGCGGACACACGTGGCGACAGCCGGGCGACGCGTTCGCCGCGGAGGAGATCCAGCGGATCTACGGACGGCGCACGGCGATGCCGCCAGCCGGTAGAAGGGATTGGAGGAGCGTCCGATCGACCCCGAGCTCGCGGGACAGTTCGACCTCCCAGCGGGAGCGGTCGCGCTCCTCGCCGGGCGTGATCAGGAAGCGGACGGTCCCCCGGGCGCGGACCGACGACGGTGGTGCCGCCGTCCACCGCT
>DATJZK010000031.1:0-4617 GCA_035499145.1 Thermoplasmata archaeon | reverse complement strand
CGGGCGGGGTCAGTCGTCGCAATCCGCCGTTCGCCGCGACCTGCCTCTTGGAACCTTCAGCACGTTGCGTTCTCACGCCGTCCCCAGGGTCGAGAGGAAGGCGAAGGCGGGCGCGGAGGGATTTGAACCCTCGACCGCCGGGTTAGGAACCCGGTGCCCTATCCAGGCTAGGCTACGCGCCCCGCCAAAACTGGGCTCTGAGACCTATAATGGAATCGTCCCAGATTCCGCCGAGGGCGGCCTCATCGCTCGCGCACGGAATCTCATCGCGGCCCGGATCCCCCGCCCTCCGGCGGGGGCAGCAATCGGTCGTACCGGTGATCGACCGGGGCGCGGAACCCCGATGCCATCTCCTGGACGATCTCGATCCCTTCGAGGAACTCCCGTAGCGTAGGGAGTACCGGGCGACGCGTCGACCGGATCTCGTCGGGGGGCGGGACCGAACCGCCCATCGCGCCGAGCAGCCATCGGTCGGCCCCGACCACGAACAGGAACGGGAACACGCGAGAGTCGCGGGAGAGCGTCGCGAACAGCTCCTCCGGCCGGGCCCCGGTCCGGGGAGAGCCCCAGAGGAGTACCACCTGATCCGCCGCCTTCCCGTGATACGTGGGCAGCTGCGACGGATCGAGGATCGATCGATGGACGACCCACCCTCGCTCGAGCAGACGGCGCTGCGAGAACGGGAGCCCCAGGGGTCCGACCAGGTGGGCTCCCCGGCCTTGGTCGGCCGCCGAGAACGGACGACGGAGCAACTCTCCGATCGCCCACCACTGGTGGCTCGTCGGAGCGGTTGCCGCCCCATCGTTGTCGTCCTCGACGGAGGCCATTCCGCCCCCGAGTCCATGGGGGTAGGCCAGCGTCCCGGGGAGGCCGACCAGGTTGCACCAGAGCCCTTCAAAGTCGAAGTACACGGGAACGGTCGGTCCGTCGGCGCGCACCGTCACGGTCGTCGGCTCCGGGGTCAACCGCCGCCGCACGAGGCCGTCGATCGAGCGCCGGGCGTCGGCGCCCTTCGGGTGGAACATTACCGCGAGGGCGATCTGGCCGCCGGTCCAGAGGACGGCCGTGCCGGGATCTTCTGCTACCGCCCGGACCATCTCCTCCTGCTTGTCGGCGTACGGCCGGAGGACGACGAAGGAGACGAACGGCCGCCCCAGCGGGACGGGATGGGGGACGTACCGGTCCCGCAGCCACCCCTCCTCGTACGCCCGACGGCGAACGGCGTGGTACGTGGAGCGCGGCACGTCGACCACCCGGAGACGCTCTCGCTCCCGATCGGGCCGGGACGCGAGGAGGACCGAGATCACTCGGGCTTCGGACTCGGTGAGGGTCCTCACCGTCCCTCCACGGTCGGGTTGAGACAGTATAGCATGGGGTCCAACGTCCGGCCCTCAGGGCGAAACTTCGCCTTATCTGCTGGGTCCGTCATCGACAGTTCGGGAAGTACCGACCCGGAGCCCTTCGATGTCGCACCCGTTGCCCCGCACGACCGCATCGATTGCAGTGACCTCCGTGTTCTTGACCGTATGCGTCTTGGGGAGCGGAGTCGCGGTGGCGGCGTCGCCCACCTCCACGGCCGCCGGGATTCCGACGTGGGCCTACGGAACCCTCAAGACCGTCAGCTTTCACGGGACGATCGGCGCGTACGCCTACCTCGGCGACGCGACGTTCGGACTCTCGGTCGTCTTCAACGAGACCCAGAACGCGACGGACGGCCAGGTGACGGTGAACGTCGTCCGGACGATCGGGGCGTTGATCGATGCGAAGTACTGCAAACCGGACTGCATCCGTCCCCAGGCCGAGGCGAACTTCACGTTCCACGCCTGGGAGACCTCGGACGCGTGGGCGAACCTCACCACGAAGGGCGCCGTCAACGAGACGCTGGGGTCGGTCCCGGCGCTTGCGCTCGAGAACTCGAGCGTCACGGCGTCCGCCCAGCTGCGGGAGTCGGCCGAGTACGTCGCGATGGGGACGGTGCTGCGGGAGTTCTCGCTCGCGGTCAACGTCACCGGCGGCGTCCAGGTCAACCTGACCCCGCCCCTCGGCCTCCTTCCCCAGAACCTGTCCGTAGGGGACACCTGGTCGTTCGTCAGCGCCTACACCGCGACCGGAAGTGCCGCGTGGCAGACGTACCTGACGTCGTGGGGAAAGAACGTCCTCTCCCCGTACAACGGCTCCGCGCACGGTGCGGAGACGATCGCGCACGCCGGCGTCGTCTCCGTGGTCGGGTCGTACCTGGCGGACAGCGACTTCCTGTTCGGAGGCGCCACGTACCCCGCCGTCAACCTCACCCTCGCCGGACCGTTCTCGCTCCAGGAGGGGGTCATCCTCTTCCCGAACGTCGCCGACCTGTTCTCGGGCGGCCAGCCGTGGTCGGCGAGCCAGCACGGTTCGACCGTCCTCACCACGATGCGCCTGGACGTCCACCCGGGGAAGTTCTTCCACGGCCGCCTTCCGATCGTCGCCTCGGGCTTCTCGGTCACGAACTCGACCGCGAACGTGGTGACGACCGCGGGCGGCGGCTCCCTGGCCCCCGCCCTCGCCCCGAGCGCGGGGGCGTCGAACTCGACGTTCGTCCAGGGCCAGCCCGAGTCGGTCGCGACGGCGCATTCGGACCAGAACTGCCTCGTGAACGCCGTCGGCTGCGGACTGCCCGGCGCGCCGCAGGTCCCGCTCCGCCTGATCGTCGCGGCGGGCGTCGGCGTGGTCGCGGTCGCCGCCGTCGGCACCACGCTCCTCGCGCGCCGGCGCCCGCCGCGCTCCGTCTATCCGAATTCGGCCCTCTATCCCCCGGGGGCGGCCGGTACGGGAACCCCCCGTCCCGCGCCGGCGCCCCCACCCACCGAGGACGACCCGCTGGGTCACCTGTGGTGAGCCGTTTCGGGCGCGGTCCTCAGGCGTAGGCGCCGCAGCGGTAGCAGTAGAACCGCTGGTACTCCGCGACCCAGCTCAGGGGTCCGCCGCACCGGGGACATTGGCTGGAGGTACCCGCCGGCGGCGTCGACTCGGCCGCGTGGGCCATCGCATCGAGCTTCAGCCAGGCGAACAGCAGCACGATCCCCTCCACGACGAAGAACAGGAAACCGAGGACCATCCAGAGGAGGAGGCGTTCGCGCGCGGCCCGGTACTGCCGGGCGGGAAGGAGCGCGACGATCGCCGGCAGCTCCCGCCAGAGCAGGTAGTTCACGACCGCGGAGACGAGGCAGTAGGCGGCCCCGACGAACCCTCCGTAGCCGGTCCCAAGGACCGCCCGGAGGATGCCGAGGGCGAGGAGGATCAGGAACAGGAGGCCGGCGATCAGCGCGAAGACGAGACCGAGCGTGACGGCGAGATCGAGGGTGCTCCGGACGGTCTGCTCGTCAGCGGACGGGGGGGCCGGCGGGGGCCCGCCGGGCGGAGCCGCCGGTGGAGAACTGGCGGGAACGGCCATGCTCCCTACCGTTCAGCCGAGGCCGCGCTATCACGACTGCGGGCGCGGGCGGAGCGTCACGGCCGTGGCGACCGGATACCGGAGGATCGCCGCCACCCCACCGAACGCCTTCGCCAGCATCTCGCCTTCCTCGCTCTCGGTGGAGACGAGCCGGGCCCCGGCCCCGCTCTCCTGGGCGCGCCGGAACAGTCCCTCGACGTAATCCTCGGTCGCCCCCTCGGTGAGCGATCGGGCGCCGCACTTCGGGCACGGGCCGTCGAGGATCGGGTCGATCTCGGCGTCCTCGACCGACCGGCGGAACTCCTCCTGGCAGGCGGTGCAGCGGAACGTCACGCGCTGCCGCCTCAGTCCCTCCGAGACGAGCAGCGTGTCGACCGCCCCGAGCTCGAGGGCGTGGGCGACGTCGTGCTCGCCGTACGCGGCGAGCCCGGTCTCCGCCTTCCGGATCTCGGCGAGGAGCCGCTGGATCAGCCGCTTCTCCTCCGTGAGGTCGAGCCCGTGGAGCGTCTGCGTCGCCTTCTCGACCATCTCGCGGAGGCCGTACTCGTCCGTGTAGCCGGTGTCGAACAGCGGCTGGACGACCTTCTGCTGGAGCTCGTAGTGGAGGAACGCCTCCTTGAAGAAGAACTCCTTCGTCGCCCCCGGGCCGCCGAGCAGGATCCCCTTCAGCTGGTCCTTCTTCGGCAGGAACATCTCCCCCGCCATCTCGGCAATCTTCACGAAGAACTCGTGGGCGGCGTGCTCGATCATCCGCTCGAACCGGTGAGCGGACTGGCCGCCCCGGCCGTGCTTGCTCGGCACCTGGGACTGGCGGTTGCGGAGCGGCTCGACGCGCTTCCCGCGAAGGAAGCCGAGGGTCACCTCCGCCCGGTCCATCACGATCAGCCCCCACAGGTCCGGCTCGTGGACCATCGAGAGGAGCGGATCGAGGAAGAAGCTCGAGTCGCACCGATAGAGGTAGGTGTTGAGCGGCTCCGGCGGCTCCACGATGTACGTGACCGGCTCCGACTTGTCGGCCCCGATCGCCTTGCTGCCGACGAAGAAGGCGACCCCGCGGGCCGGCGGCTCCTTGTAGGCGCGCACCCGGCCCATCAGCGACTCGATCGCCCACATCACGTTCTTGCGCGTGGTCCGGCTCTTGATGTTCGAGCTCTGCGCGTACTCGTTCCGCAGGTACCCCATCACGT
>DATJZK010000030.1:0-2220 GCA_035499145.1 Thermoplasmata archaeon | reverse complement strand
CCGATCGAACCCGGTTCGGTCGGCGAGCCCTGGGCGTTCACGGGCCCGGTGCTGACCATGGTGTAGTCGAAACCGGGCATCTCGTTCATCTTCCAACCGAACGTCGACGCGTAGAACTTCCGTGCACGGTCGGTCTGGTCGGCCGGGATCTCAAAGTGTCCTACTTCTCCGCTCATGGGACGTCGAACGTCCGAAGTCCAGGGGGCCATAAAATCCGCCCGGGAGGTCACGAAACGGGGTCTCCCGGGGACCCGGCTCACGGTCCGCGCCTCGTGGCGTCCCCTCGGCGGAGCGCGCTGGGAGCCACGAACCCTTATGGTCGAACCAAGCTAGGCCGTCGCCAAGCGGAGATCGCGCCCTCCATGTGGAAAGCGGTCGAGAAGGCGTTCAACTGGGCCGACCTCCCCGTCGAGCTCTCCCGGGCCGACGCGGCGCTCGAACCGGAGTTCCTCCGGATCTACGCGGCGTGCAAGGAGTTCACGATGACCTCGCGGGCCCGGATGTACGCCCTCTACCAGGCGACGAAGTTCGTCGTGCAGGCGAAGATCCCGGGCGCCCTCGCGGAGTGCGGGGTCTGGCGGGGCGGCAGCATGATGCTCGTCGCCCGGACGCTCGTCGATCTGGGGGCGACCGACCGTACGCTCTACCTCTACGACACGTTCGAAGGGATGAGCCGGCCGAGCGAGCACGACGTGACGCTGCGCGGCGGGCACGCCGCCCTGCCGGAGTGGGAACGGCACCGGCGCGGGGTCATGGACCGGCTACGGAAGCTGTTCTACCGTCACTGGTACGAGGGGGGGCTCGACGCCGTCCGCCGGAATCTGGCGAGCACCGGATACCCCGCCGACCGGATCGTCTACGTTCCGGGGAAGGTGGAGGACACGCTTCCGGGGACCGGGCCCGAGCAGCTCGCGCTGCTGCGCCTCGACACCGACTGGTACGAGTCGACCAAGCACGAGCTGGAGTGCTTGTACCCGCGGTTGGCTGCGCGCGGGATCCTGATCATCGACGACTACGGGTACTGGGCGGGGGCGAAGCAGGCGGTCGACGAGTACTTCGCGGGCCGCACTCCTCAGTTCCTGACCCGGATCGATTGGACGGGTCGGATGCTGTCGAAGACCGAGCTGACCTAGGCCACGCGCGGGCGGTCCGAGAGCTCATGTGAGCCCGGGCCTTGCGAGATTGGTCGGTCCGTGGACCTGATTCTGTTCGTCTCGGGGTCACCGTCGATCGAGCCGGATATCCGGACGGTCCAGTACGGCAGCGTGACCCAGCGATTCTTCGGGGCGATGGCCGTCCCCGGCGGGTGGTCGCAAGCGCGCCGCGTCGGTCGGGATCCGCCCGCGGCAGCGCCGGACGATTGGCGACTCCCGCCGGACGCGGTGATGTGCGTGGAGGTGGTCGAGACCGAGGCCCGACGGGCACACCGCCAGGTGCGGGTCGTGGACGTCAATCGGCCGGGCGACGACCGACCCCTCGTCGAGCGGTGGATCACTCCGTCGGACGTGCTGCCGCTGCTGCTCGAACCCGGCGGCCGGCGGCTCGAGGGGGTCGAGAACTTCGAGGCCGCGAAGGTTCGTGCCTTCCTGCGTTCTCCGTCGGGCCCGCTCGGGTAGCTCAGAGGTCCGGCGCCGCCGTCCGGCAGTCCGGACAACTTCGGGTCCAGGGCGCGTTCGTCAACCGGCACCGGGGACATATCCAAGCGCGGTTCCGGCGAGGCGACGTCGGCTCCGGGGCGGAGTCCCCGCGACCCCAGCGCAGGACGGCCGGTGTCGACTCGGCCCGGGTCGGGATCGGCGGCGAAGGGGACGGGGACGGTGAGGTCGACGGGGGCGATCCGAGCGGCGACCCGGAAGACGCCGAGGCGGCTGGTGCGGTGTGGACCCCGCTCCGGTCGGCAGGAGCGGTCCAAAGGCGCTGCAGGAGATGCGAAAGGTCGTAGAGGGCGGGGGACCCCGACGGAGGCGCGCTCGGGCGCGTAGAGGGCGCGGGGACCGGAGCGACCGCCGGCGCCGGAACGGTCACGGGTGCGGGGGTCACGGGGGCCGGTGGGGGGCGAGACGGGGTGGACTCCCCCGACGGGGCCCGATATCCGGTCTCTTCGGCGGTGGGACCGGGATACCGTGTCGGGGTCCACGCCGAGACGACGTGGAAGCGTGGCGGGTCGCGATATTCGCCCATCGCCAACGAGCGGCCCCCGAACCCGCGATTCGAGTATAA
>DATJZK010000029.1:0-6359 GCA_035499145.1 Thermoplasmata archaeon | reverse complement strand
AGGATCGAGAGCAGCTCGAGCGGCGAGAGCGGCGGCAGGCCGATCAGCGGCAGCGCCACCAGGACCATCAGGCCGACCCCGACCAGGGCGAACGTGAGGGTGGTGAGGAGCAGGGCGGCGAGGTACTCGGCGCGCCGGAACGGCCCGCTGAACAGCTGTTCGACCATCGACCAGCGACGGTCGAGCCAGAAGATCCGCCCCGCGAGCACGGCGCCCGTGATCATCTGGGAGGCGACCATCCCCGGGACGAGGAACTGCGTGTACGACCCGGTGCCGCCGACCCCCGAGACGATCTGGCTGAACATCGTTCCGAGCACGACGATCAGGAAGGCGGGCTGGCCGAACATCACGATCAGGGTGATCAGGTCGAGGTTCGACTCGAAGTTGCGGACGAGCAGGCGGACGACCCCCGGGAGCCTCACGGGGTCTCCTCCTCCGCCTCGAGCTCCGACGCCCCTTCGGAGACGAGGTCGACGAACGCTTCCTCCAGCGTCGGCTCGCGGACGGAGATCCGGACGAGCCGGATCCCCCGCGCGGAGGCCCAGCCGGCCAGCTCGGCGACCAGCCCTTCGGCGTCCGGCGCCTGGAACTCGATCCGGGCCGGGCCGCGCGCCACCTCGACGTACGACGGCCCGCGATGGGCGAGGAGCGCGTCCAGGTCCCGGTCCTCCGCTTCGGTGACCGGGCGGTCGAGCTCGGCCTCGACGAACCGGGCCCCGCGGAACTCGCGCTTCAGGTCGGCCGGCGCGCCGACCGCCCGGAGCCGGCCGCCGCGCAAGATACCGATGCGGTCGCAGAGCTCGTCGGCCTCGTGGAGGATGTGGGTCGTGAAGACAATCGAGAGCCCCGCGCGCGCCCGACGGCCAAGGTAGCCGAGGATCCGCTTGCGGGTCAGCGCGTCGAGCCCGACGGTCGGCTCGTCCAGGAACAAGAGGTCCATGTCGTGCATCAGCTCGCGCGCGACCTGGAACCGGCGCCGCTCCCCGCCCGACAGCGCCCACGGCTTCCGCTTGCGGTTCGACTCGAGCTCGAACAGCTCGAGCATCTCCTCAGCCCGGCTCTTCGCGACCTCCCGCGGCACGCCCCAGAGGAACGCGTACAGCGTGAGGTTCCGCTCGACGCTGACGAAGTCGAGCGACTCGGACTGCAGGACCACGCCGATGCGGGCGCGCTCCGCGCGGCCGCAGAGCCGCAGGTCCTTCCCGAACAGCTCGCCGCGCCCTTCCGTGGGGGGCAGGAGGGTCGTCAGGAGCCGGACCGTGGTCGTCTTGCCCGCACCGTTCCGGCCGAGAAGGCCGAACACCTCGCCGCGGCGCAGCTCGAGCTCCAGGTGGCGGACCGCGAACTCCCCGGGCCGGTACGCGAACCCGAGGCCCTCGGCGCGGGCGATGATCTCGGAGGAGGACACGTCAGTCGCTTCGCGACGGGGCCGTCCCCCGGCCCGCCGGAACGGTCGGGGGCGATTCGACCCCCGCTGGACTCGGCCGGACGGCGCCTCCCGTCAACTTTCCCTCGACCAGTTCCACACCGGGCCCCCTAAATCGATTCCCGGTGCGCCGAGGAGCGACGGCCCGGCGAGAACGGCGAGGAAGCGGGGGACCTAGGCGTCGGGAGCGCCCCGACCGCGGGTCCGCATGACGACCTTGCGGTCCGTCTTCGCGACCGTCTCGGGTTCGACGCTGCGATTGATCGTGACCTCGTTGATGATCACGAGCATCTCGAGCGTCATCAGCAGGTGCGAGACGATCCGCTGGGCGGCGACCGCGACCCCGCGGTCGGCGACGCGGCGGGCGAGGGCATCACCGAGCGTGGAGCTCGCGGCCGACGACGCATCGATCTCGTTCAGGATCGAGTTCGCGTCGACGACGGAGAGCCGGGAGAACGCGTCCATCGTCTGTTCCAGGAGCCCGTCGACCCGGCCCGTGAGCGCGACGAGCTCGGCCAGCGCGGCCTTCGGCATCCGGCGGAGCCCGGCGAGATTGGTCCCGAGCTCGTGCGCGACCCCTGAGGTCAGGTCCCCCGTCACCTCGAGCACCTTCGCGATCAGGCGATTGCCGATCTGGTAGTGGTGGCTCTCGACCCCGATGTCCCGGGCGATCTGGAAGTCGTCCGAGGAGAGGAGAAGCTGGCGGACCATGAGGAGATAGAACCGGTCGACCTCGTCTTCCATCGGCCCGAGCTGCTCGAGCGAGGTGCCGGGGGCTCCTTGCAGCACCGACCGGCAGGTCGCGAGCTCGGTCCGGAGGATGCGGACGACCTGGCTCAGGAGCCGGTGGAAGTGGTACTTCCCCGGGTCCACGAAGTTCTGGACCTCGAGCGCCCCCGAGTCCTCCTCCACGACCGTCATGCCGAGGACGTGCGCCACCGTCCGACGGACCTCCGCCCGCTGGTCGGGGGAGATGCCCGCCGGGGCGGTCAGCACGATCCGGTCCTGACCGGTGATGTAGGCGCCGATCAGCAGCCGCGCGAGCAGCCGGGGCGGCGCTCCGCTCGCATCGATCCGCAGCACCTTCTGACGGTGGCTGGACGGCCCCTCGCCGCCGGTCGGGGAGATCTCCAGGCGCCCCTCGCCCAGATCCCGGAACCGGAGCGTGTCTCCCGTCTGGAGGTTCATCGAGTCGGTCCACGCCTTCGGTAGCGTGATCGACAGGGACGACGAGCCGGTTCGCTGGACGCGGCGGGTGAACCCGCTGGGGCCGCTCGCCTCTTCGGCGGGCCGGGGCGCCTTCGCCACGTCTCTCCATCGCATCGCCCTCATAAGGCGGTCGTAGGGAGCCCCGGGCCCGCATCGGGAGGGGCGACGCCCCTCTCCATACTCTCCTTACGGCCGGGACGGGGTCGGCATCACTCCCCTAGCCCCTTCCCCCCTCAGGTGGCCCATGCGACCCAACGGAGAGCCGAGAGCGTTCGACCGTGCGAACTGGCGCCGAAAAGCCCGCGTGCCGATCTGGCAGCACGCGGTCGATGAGAAGACCCCGACCCCGACCGCCCAGCCCAAGACCGGAGCGGAGTGACGATGTTCGTCGACTTCCTCGCCTTCCAGCAGGCGACCCTCCTGATCGCGGCGGTCCTGATCGGCTACGTCGGCGTCCTGGCCGCCTTCGCGATGCGGCGCAACGACGCCGCGGGGGTGCGCAGTGCGCTGCGCGGCGCCGCGGTCCCGATCGGTGCGCTCGGCTCGATCGCCACGGTGCTTGCGATCTGGGCGGAGATGGCTTGGCCGCTGCCCGGTTCCTACAACATCCTGTTCACGGACGTCTACCTCCTGTTCGGCGTCACGCTCGTCGTGCTCGCCGTCAGCCTCGCGTCGTACTCGAAGCTGCAGTACGCCGGGCTGTTTGCCTTCGTCTCGGGCGGCCTCGCGATCGCCTACGGGTGGTCGGGCTACCACCTCGGGATGACGAAGGACCCGTTCGAGACGTTCCTCCTCTACGGCGCCTTCGGCCTCGTCGGCCTCCTCTCGTTCCCGGCGAGCGTCGCGGTCGACCACTACCTGACCCACCCGGAAAGCGCGGTGTTCGCGGCACCCCTCGCGACCGCGCACCGCCGCCCGTCCCTCGCCGGCGCGACCCGGGCGGTCCAGCCCGTGGTTCCCGGCGGCCCGTCGGCCGCTTCGGAGCCCTCGGCCCCTCGGTTCTTCCGGGTGCCCCTGTACATCAACGCGGCGTTCGTAGTCTTCCTGGTCGCGATCGCCCTCGCGGCCATCGCCGCGCTCCTCTACCTCGACAGCACCCTGCCGGCCCACCTGCACAGCGCGCCGTAGACTGAGACGATCCGTCGCACTGAGCCCCCGGGTCGGCGATGAGCGCGGCACGTTCCCGCCTCCTCGCCGACCTACCCCTTCCCCGACCTGGGACGGTCGGGCCCCACGACATCGGCGTCGGGCGTATCGATCATCCGGGGGTCCTCGACCGACCCCAGATGGTCTTGCGGATCGACGCGACCCGGGCCCGCGCAAGCCTGCTCGAGCGACTGCTCGTTGGCAGCTACATCACCGGTCAGGACTGCGTGCGGCTTTCGGCCCGGGGCGGCCTCTCGCTGCCCCAGCGGGCCGCGATCCGCTCCGTGGTCGATCGGCTGCTCGGGATGACGATCGTCGTGGACACGCCGGAGGTCGTCGAGGTCGAGAACTTCATCGACCCCGGGCGACACGAAGTGCCGCGACTGATCCACCGGGTGGCCGAGGTGCTGCGTCGGGAGCTGAAGGTCTGCCACGAGGTGCTCGTCACGGGACGGAGCGAGCTTCTCGAACGGATCCCGCCGATGGAGGCGGAGGTCGACCAGCTCACGCTGCTGGTGACCCGGCAGCTGCTCCTGTCGTCCGACGATTCGCGGATCGCCCGGGAGATCGACGTCCCGAGCCGTCACTACCAGTTCGGCTACCGGCTTGTCGCGAAGGTCCTCGAGGTGATCGGCGATCGGATCGAAACGATCGCCGGCGAGCTGCATCTCCATCTCTCCGAGCTCGCGGCCGCACCCCCCGGGGCGAAGGAGGCCCTGAGGGCGGGTCTCCCGCGCTTCGAGCGCCTGCTCCGGCGGTCGATGACCGCGTTCGCCGCGGTGTCGGTCACCGAGGCCGACACGCTGCTGAACCAGATCGAGCAGGCGCGAACGGCCCTGGTCGAGCTCGGACTTCGCCTCCTGCGCGAAGAGCCGACCTCCCGCGCGTCGGCGGCCGCGCAACGGCTCGTCGGCGACCTCGCGATGGCGCACGAGCTCCTGGTGATCGTCAACGAGGTGACGATTAACCGGAGCGTGGAACCGGAGACCGTCGCTGCGACGGGCCGCCAGGTCGCCCTCCGGGGGCGACGCGGACCCCACTCCCTGCAGAGCTCGCACCCCGTGCTGGCCGGACCCCACTTCCGCGACCTCGGGTTCGGGACCCTCGAACGCTCGTCGACCTAGCGAACGCCCCCGGCCGAGGGGCGGAACGCGACCCGCCCGGACGCCGTAGCAAGCGGGATTTAGGGGGGACTCCTCCCGGCCCCGATCGCGAATGCCGTGGAAGTACACCGAGGAGTACTACCGGGAGTACACGCGCACTACGTGGAACGAGAGCGCGGAGGCCTACGTCCGACTGATGCGGACGTTGGAGCCGTTCCGGACCGACCTGCTCACCGGGCTCCAGCTCACGCCGGGCGAAGCCGTGCTCGACCTCGGAACCGGACCCGGCGAGCCGGCGATGACGATCGCGCACGCGCTCGGTCCCAACGGGCGGGTGGTCGGCGTCGACCTGTCGGAGAAGATGATCGACATCGCGACCCGCGTCGCCCGGTCGCGGGGCCTGTCGAACGTGGAGTTCCGGACCATGGACTGCGCGGCGCTCACCCTGCCCGACGCGACGTTCGACGCGGCGATCTGCTGCTTCGGGTTCCAGATCTTCACCGACCCCGAGAAGGCGGCCCGGGAGGCGCATCGCGTGCTGAAACCCGGCGGTCGAATCGCGGTCTCGGTCTGGAGCCTCGGGGACCGGGTCCCATTCCTGCATGCCCTCGTGGCTCCGATGCTGGAGCACGCGGAGCCCGACGAGACCGGCTACCTTCCGACGCCGTACGAGACCGGGGGGCCCGGCGAGATGGTCGCATTCCTCGAGAGCGCGGGGTTCCGGGGCGCCCACGAGCAGCGAGTCGAGCACACCCTGCGGTTCGACTCCCCGGAGGACTATCTGGAGTCGCTCCTGAAGGCGACCCCGATCGGGCATTCGTTGTCCGAGGAGGCGCCTGCGGTCCAGGAAGACGTCCTTCGGAAGACCCGCGCGAACCTCGAGCGCTGGCGAACGCCGGAGGGGCTCTCCCTGCCGGCCGAGTGCGTGCTCGTCCAGGCGTCGAAACCGACCGCCGGGGGTTGACGACCGCCCGATCGATAGCCCCGAGCGGGGCTCGACCGGTCTTCAATCGAACCGGGAATCATCGCCATCAGAAGTGGATGCCGCTTCGTCTCTTGGATGATCGGAACAAGGAGCTCAGCTCGGCCTGATGGAGGGGCCCGTGGACAAGGGCACTACGCGGCCCGGGGGCCCGCTGGGCGCCGTTAGGGAACCCCCTGGTTTGAGAACGGTCGGCGCCACCGGAGCGCTATTCGCACGATGTACAAGGAGAGGGTTCGGGTCGGGGTGAGCTCGCGAGAATCACTTCTTCTTCCGGTGGATCTCCTTGTGAAGGACATCCACGATCTCGTGGAGCTTGTCCACCTCGGCGTGAACCTTCTTGTGTATGTTGTCGACTTCCTTGTGCAGCGCGTCGAGCTCTCGATGCAGCGCGTCGATTTCTTTGTGTTCTCCGGCCATGTTTGGTCCTATGTTGCCGATGACTCGGCAGGTCTTGAATGGCAAGGCTAACAATTAGGTTGGCGACCTCGAC
>DATJZK010000028.1:0-4588 GCA_035499145.1 Thermoplasmata archaeon | reverse complement strand
GACTTCTCCTGGTCGACCGAAAGCGGGCGATCCGTCACGTTCAGCGTGCTAGGCCCGGGCGGCATGACGCTCTACTCGAGCGACACCCCCGGGACGACGGCCACGATATCGGTCTCGTCCTCGGGGAAGTTCACGTTCGAGATCTACGACTGGCTACCGGAACAGGTGACCCTGCACGGGACCCTTCACTACTCGGCCCCGCTCCTGTAGCGGGGCGGCGGGTCGCTACTCGACGACCTTGACGGTCGCCTTGGGGGCCTTGAAGCCGGCGGTGCGGTGCGAGCCGTCGCAGAACGGCTTGTCGTTCGAGTGGCCGCAGCGGCACAGTTCCATCTTCGCCTTGCCGTCGACCAGTACCAGGTTCGGGCCGTTCTCGATCGCGATGATTTCGACCTTCGTCATGGCCCCGCCTCACGCGAGTCGTCGCCGGCCAAACGCGGGGGAGTACCCGTCGTCTCGCGGGCCGCCCCGGGTCCCGGGAACTCCGATGGGGGTTCCTCGATCGCCGGCGCGACCGGGGAGCCGGAGGGTTGGTTCGGTCCCGGCCCTCGCACGTTCCCCCACAGCGCGATCGTGGCCTCCTGCACGGCCCGGCAAAAGGCGTGCTCCTGGCAGTGCGACCACCCCGGCTCGAGGTGGGGAGCGAGCGCTTCGAGGCATCCGAGGAGGGCGGAGCGAAGGTCGAGGTCCCCCTCGGCCGCGTGCGCCGGAGCGCGTGCGGCGGGGTCGATACGGGTCGCCGCCATCAGCACGGCCCCCGAGCGGGTCGACAGCCCGGAAGGGATCGATTCCGCCCCGGGGACCAGCGGCACCCAGCGGGGCGCGACGGCCGGGGTCGAGGGCGTCGCAGGGCCCGTCGGGGCGGCGACCGGACCGATGGCGGGGGGGGCCGGGGGAATCACGCGCGTCGTCGTGGGATCCCGCACGGACGCGGGTTCGGGAGGGGGCGGCTGCGGGGTATCGCGTCCCGAAGGCATCGTCCCCCTAGTCCGCGAATCGAGAGACGGACGCTCCTGATAAACCGTGCCAAGGGAGGCCGCCGGAACGGCGGGGGTGGGCCCCGAGATCCCGACCTGGAGGAGTTCGGTCCGCGGCGCGCACGGTACGGTTCCTTTCCCGCGTCCCTAAAGTTCCTTCGTTCGAACGGTCTCCGTCCGGTCGCCACCGTCCCCGCGGGTCCACCGTCTACGCGAGCGCCAGGAGCACGCTCGCGGACGTCCCTTGGTAGGAGAACGTGAGGCGGAACTCCTCGGTGGATGGGTACGTTCCTTTGAGGCAGAACGTCGCCCCCGACACGATCGCCGGAGCGCCGGTCGGGCCGACGACCGACCCGTTCGGATCCACGAACTCGGCGGCGAACGGCGACGTCGCGTACGACGAGCCTCCGAGATCGCTCTGCCAGTGGGGGGTGGATCCCGGGAGATAGATGAGATTCATCGGATGGCCGGAGGTTCCGTTCACGATGGTCGTGGCGTTCGCGCCGACGAGCGAGATGCGGAGCTGAGCCGGGTCGAGCGACGCAAGACCCCGGAACGCGACCGACAGGTTCTCGCACTGGCCGGGCGCGCACCCGAGTTCGCCGAACGTCCCCGATCGAGGGAGGCCGAGCGAGAACTTGAGCGGCGGAGGAACGGTGAGCATCACGGCCAGGACGACGAGGGTTCCCACGAAGACTCCCAGCAGAAGATAGGCTCCCGATGCGACCGGTCGACCGGCCCCCCGCCTACCTGCCATGTCTCCCGTGCCGAGGAGAGTAGCCGGCGGGGGGTAAGTAAGTTGAGCCGGACGACTTCGGCACCGCCGGCCCCATGGGGCACGACGCGTTGGCGTCTACAGCTGGGTCACCAGAACGCCGAACGAAACGATCGAAGTGTCGCTCGACTCGGTCATGTCGATCCCGAACGTCGCGTTCTCGTAGACCGTGATCGCGGGCGACGTCTCGATGAACGACGTCACCACGACATCGTTGGCGGACGGCGTCACGCTAACCCCGAGCTGAACCTGGAAGATCGTGGCGTTCGCGGCCAGGTGGCTGAACGAGATCTCGAAGACGTACATCGTGTCGCCGGAACTGAACCCCGAGACCGATGTGCTCAGGCAGATCCCGGTGTTCGCACCGTCGGTCAGGGCGGTCGGAGTGGCCAGCGTCCCCAGATTGGAGCTGACACAGGCGCCGGTCGCGGGCGTCGTGGTCGGCCCGACGATCTCGGCGGCCGCCTGGACGTACGAGACCCCCGGGGGAGGCATCGGCGCCCCCTGGGCGGAGCTTTGGAACGGATTGTACGCGAAGCTCCCGATGACGAACGCACCCATGACGAAGCCCGAGGAGATGATCGCGGCGGCCGCCCCCCCGATGAGGACCCAGTACGCGCTGCCGGCGAATCGCCGGCGGGTCGGTCGCGGCGCTCGGCGGCGATGGCGGGGCCCACGGTGCGGAACGGACGACATTTCCCGGCTGACCCCCTTCCGGCACCCCCCGAGTCCGTGGACCTATTTATAGTCGCAAAGGAGGGTCGGGTCGCGACGGTAGCCCCCTGGGATCCCCCGAATCGGGATGGGGCGTAGGGCCTCGCCCACTGGCTCTCGAAGACGCGCCGAGGTTCGGATCCGGTTTCCGGGGCAACGGCTATAGCGCGGACCACCTCACGCCGCCGAGGGCCCATAGCTTAGTTTGGCTGGAGCACCCGGCTGATAACCGGGAGGTCGTCGGTTCAAATCCGACTGGGCCCATCGATTCCCCGTTTTTGGGCCCGCCCATCACGAGTTTGCTCTACCCTCGACCGGGCCGGGGGATCGGCTTCGCCTTCTTCCTGAGGAAAGGGCCGTTACGGCAGGTTTCAGCCCTCGCAACCGATGCCTCGCCTGACGGCGAGAGGTCCGCCTCTTCGCGACGTCGGCAGAGGACTGTGCCGGGCCGGTAGGTCGTCCTCCCCTTCGCCCCGGGGCCGATTTCGAAAGACGCCGTTCCCCCCAGTGGGCGCGGGCCGATCTCGCGGTCAGGGGAGATAGATCGTAACCGTCCCCGAGAACGAGCCCGTTCCCGCTATCTGCAGGGTCAGCCCCTGCCCGAACGGGCTGGAGTGGGTGTTCCCAAACTGGACCCATAGGGTCTCGGAGGTGCTTAGGGGGGCACCGGCCGAGCCGCCATGAGCGAACTTCTGCCAACCGGAGATCTCGAACGGCGCATTCTTCGAGAGCTTGGCGCTGGCGACCACACCGTTGGTGGAATCGACGATCGCCAGCTGGGCGTAGTTCTGACCAACGGTGCGGATGGTACCGTCGACCGTGAGCACGCTCAGGGCGACATCCCCGAGCGTGACGCCGTGTCCGGCGAGGAAGATCGGGACCGAGTAGCAGTAGTGGGCCTTCTGGCAGAACGCGTTGGTCTGGGACGATCCGACGATGTCCGACGCCGGGCCTGCCCCCAGCGCCGTGACGATCGACGTTGGTCCGGTCGAATGCGCGAATCCAGCCACCAGTACGTAGAGGACCGCAGCCAGGACGAGCGCGATCGCCACGAGGAGGATCGTGGCCAAGATCGGCGAAACTCCCCGGCAACTCCGCCGCCCGTTCCTACATGCCCAACGCATCGGTTCCCTCGGTCCAGGCAGCTACGAACCCCCGGTGCCCCCTCGGATTCGTCCGCACTTCGCCTGTCAGCCCACTTCTCGCGAGCTGGTGGTACATCAACCTTCCGATTGACCGAGTCCAGATTTCGGGTCGCCAGAACCGTATGACCCGTCGGGAACGGGCGGCCCCGGGCCGCCCATCGGGGACATTCGAGATTCGCCCGGGCCCACGAGCCACGGAACCCCGTCCAAGGCGACGGTCGGCACGTTTGGCACGGTTGGGGAGCCGGCGCCGAGGAAGGTAGGCGACCCAACCGAGCTCTCAAAGCGTCCCCTGGCGTGCCCTGACGGTTCGGTCCGGAACCCACTCCTCACGTTTCCGGCTGGGTAATCGCTCCCGCGGGTGGAGCACCCCCCATCTCACTTCATCGATATACTGGGCTGCTCGCTGGGGAGGAGGGAGAACGTCGATGAGCCCGAAGACCGACCGCGCGGTCGACCATCGGTATTTCCTTCGGGCGACCCCCGCGGCTGTCTTTCAGGCGATCTCGGATGGTCCGTCCCTTCGTCGGTGGCTCTGCGACCGTGCCGAGATTGATCCTCGAAAGGGCGGAAAGTACACCCTCGGCTGGAACGACGGGCCGACCCACCGGGGGACGATCCTCGAGTTCGTCCCCGGTCAACGGATCTCGTTCGTGTGGAGATGGCCCGGGGTCGCGCTCGCAGGGACGGTCCTGTCGCACTCCATCGAAGCCCGAGACGATGGGACGATCCTGCACGTGCGCCATTCGGGGTTCCCGCGTCTTGCGCGATGGACCGAACTGTACGGGGGCGCCGAGTGGGGATGGACGTACTTCGCGATGAACCTCAAATCGGTCCTCGAGAGCGGTCGCGATCTGCGCTCCCCGCACGACGGCTAGGCGATCGACCGAGGCGGGTGAGCCGGAGGATAGCCGGCTCAGGGCTCTGGATGCTTGTGCCGGGCAGCCCCAGAATCCTTCCGGAGTGAGCTATGACCC
>DATJZK010000027.1:0-4024 GCA_035499145.1 Thermoplasmata archaeon | reverse complement strand
GAGGTACTTCGGGTAGTACAGGAAGTCCACCCACTCCTTCATGTCCTTCGGTTCCCGACGTTCCCAGAATCCCTTCGGTCCCTGCGCTTTCAACTGGTCGGCCGCCCAGCCGACGCGGGCGATCTTCGATCGGGCCGACCGAACCTCGGGGTCGGTCTCGGGTCGGTCGAGGAGGTCGACCAGCGCCCGGTAGCGGACCGCGGGCTGGTCCTCCTCGAGGAGCCATCGGATCACTCTCTCGTCGCGCGCGGTGCGCTGCGTTCCGGTGCGGTCGGTCATGGGAAGTCCGAACGGGCTGGGCAGTCGGCTCCAAGGTATTTGAGCCGAAGGTGAGGGGTTGGAACGGCGGCAGGGCCATCTCCGATGGTCACCGAGGTCCACGGATCGAGGAGCCAGCTCGAGCTCTGGCCCCGCTCTTCACCGGCCGCCGACCCGCGTCCGCCGAGGTGACGGAGGACGTTGACGTCCTCCGGAGAGATCGGGCCCCCCTCCGCCATCTCGCTGAGCTCGGGAACGATCGCGAGGACCTTCGGTTCCGAATCGACCGCCTCGATCATCCGCGGAAGTTCTTCGCTGAGCCGAAGGGCCGAAGCGGAGTGCGCCAGACTGCGCTTGCTGAAACCGTAGATCCCGCGGGCGACCGTGGCCCCCCAGAGTCCCTTCGTGCCGGGCCGCTCCACCGCCGCCTGGTAGGCCGGCCGACCGTCGTAGCGAGCCGGCTCGCCGAGGTGGATCTTCAGGCAGGCTTCATCGCCCGGACGCCTTCCGTTGGGGCGGGCCTCAAGCTTGAGGATGTCACGCGAGCCGCCGGACCCCCTTACAGCCCGAGGGCGAGGCACCCGACCAGCACGAGCACGCTCAACGCGGTCAGCGGCAGCCCGTACCGTACGAACTCCCGGAGGTGGATCTTGACCCCTAGCTTCTCCGCGGAATCGACGACGATGAGGTTGCTGACCGCCCCTAGGAGCGTTACGTTCCCCGCGAGGGTGCTGCCCGCGGCCAGGGCCATCCAAACGACCGGGGTCCCGCCCCCGTACCCCAGCCCGTTGAGGACGGGGATCTGGAGCGCGACCCACGGCACGTTGCTCACCAGCTGGCTGCCGCCCAGCGCCGCCACCACCACCTCGACCATCCCCGGGAGCGGGTGGCTCGGACCGGCGATCGGGACGAGCGCGTCGAGCGCCGGGATGACCCCGCCCCCCACAGCGCCGGCGACGACGACGAACAGACCCGCGAACAGGATCAGGATCGTCCAGTTCACGCGCTGGACCGTGCGCGATCGGCCCGGGCTCAGGAGGAGCAGCAGCACGACTCCGGCGAGGGCGATCTCCCAAACCGGGATCGCCGGGCCCGCGGTGACCGACTGGGTGATCCCGAGGGTGACGAGGACGAGCAGGGTCCCGGGGAAGATCCACAGGACCGGGTGGGCGAGGAGACGCCGCCCCCAACCGGCGGTGGGGAACAGCCGCGTCCGACCCTCCGGGAGCCGGCCGGCGATCGGCGACGATGGCATCTGACGGCGAAACGCCCAGCGGACGTACAAGGCCCCGAGGAGAAGGTTGAGCGCCGTCGGGACCGCGAGATAGCGCAGGAACACGGCGACGGGCGACGGAAGTCCGGTCTCCAACGCGACGATCAGATTCTGAGGGTTCCCGAACGGGGTCAGCGTGCTGCCGACCGTCACGGAGAACGCGAGGGTGAGGAGCAGGGCCTTGGCGTTCGCGCCGATCCGGCGGGCGACGCCGATGAGCAGGGGAACGCCGATGATCACGAGGGCATCGTTGACGACGAACGCCGACACGATCCCGACCCCGAGGAACAGGTAGAGCGGGAGATCCGCCGGGTGGACCGCGCGTCCGATGATCCAGCGCGCGAGGTGGTCCATCACGCCGGCCTGGTCGAGCGCACCGGCGAAGAGGAACAGGCAGAACAGGAAGACGAGCGTCGGGGCGGAGGCGGCGAGCGCCTGCTCCCCCGCCGGGACGCTCAGCACCCCGAGGGCGACGTAGGCGAACGCGCCGGCCACGAAGATCGTCCAGATCGGAGGGCCGCGGCCGGACGTCTGGCGCCAGATCACCGCGGCGAAGACGAGGGCCAGGAGCGCCGCAGCGATCGAGCTCGTGGTGGACGGCCCCCGGGAAGCGACGAACGCTCCGCTCACTTAGCGGGAGCGGACGGGGCACCCCGGAGCCGTGCCGGGCCGGTGGCCGGGGCCCCGCCAGCGACCGGGCCCTTCGGCGGGAGTCAGCCGACGGGCAACGGCGTGAGACCCCGATCGCGGATCAGCTTCCCCAGCGCGGTGGCGATCTCGCCTTCGAGGTCGTCCCCGGAGCCCCATTCGATCCCCATCAGCCCCGAACCGCCCCCGGCATGGGCGATGTCGATCCGCTGGGTGGCGCCGTCGGTCGCGGCGAGGAGTGCGACGCCCAGGTAGCTGTTCGTCCGAAAGAAGTGCTTGCGCCCCACCGTGAGGTAGACGCGCGTGGTCCCGAACGCGTACGCGGCGGAGTCCTGGATCTCCACCCCCGCCGCCTCGACGACCTCACCCAGGTCCTCCGAGGACAACTCCCCCTTCAGCAGCACGGAGCGCACAGTCGGGGGGACGAGCCGGTCCCGATTAACCTCGACCGTCCGAGTGCCCGGAGAACCTCCGAACTCCGAAACGCGGACTACCTAATCTGCGGGCCGACCGTACGCGGGGCATGCAACCCGCCGCGTGCGCCCGATGCGGGGGGGCCAATGCCGTCGGCACGCAAGTCTGTCAGTGGTGCGGATCGTCCCTCGGGGAACCGTCGCCGATGCCCCTGACGACCGGAGGGTACCGACCGCTGGACGACGGGCCGAGGAATCCCCTTGGGGCCACCGGAACCGGGCCGTCCGGAGGACTGTTCTACCGCGTCGCCCTCCCGTTCTTGGTCCTGGGTGTCTTCCTGCTCATCGGGGGCGGGATCATCTCCCAGGGCGTGGCCGCTCAGAACCATCTGTGCGCCCAGACCCCGATGTGCCCGGGCCCGCAGCCCGACCCCAGCGGTGGGTTCTACGCCGGCGGAGCCGGGCTGCTCCTGATCGGGGTCGTGCTCCTGATCGTGGGGGCGACCCGCCGAACCTCTCTCGACGACGAGTAGACCTCGATCCGGGTCCGGCGACGTCAGGGGCGGGCCCGGACGTCGGGCTCGGCAACGTCCGTGGATCGGGCTCCCCGGGGGGAGGACGGGGAAGCTCCCCGACCCGAACGTTCCCGTAGCGGGGGATGGATAGAAGGCACGGGCGCGGGGTCCGACCGAAGGTCGGGCGTCCCGCGCCCTGGAATGAGTTCGTCGCGTCGGTCCGAGGCTGCGACTAGTAGCCCGCGGACCCCGTGTAGACCAGCGAGAAGTAGCCGATCGACGGGGTGTTGTTGTCCGACAGGGGCGGGATGTCCATCCCGATCAGGTCCGTGAACGTCTGACCGGGCTGCAGGGTCACGAACCCGTACTCGGCGTACGTCGCCGTGTGGTTCGTGAGGCAGTTCGGGGCCACCGAGAAGCAGACCCAGCCCTGGGTCATGATCCCGGTCGCCGTGAACACGTCGTAGCAGTCGGTGCCGTTAGCGGTGCAGATGCCGTTCGCGCCGGGGGTGTTGAGGACCACGCTCGCGTTGAGCGGCTCCGAGCCGGTGTTCTCGATCGTGATGTTGGCATAGCAGTACGACGCCGGGACGAGGTTGTAGGCGACCAGCGAGATCTCGTTCGCAGCCTCGTCCTCCCCGAAGAACGAGATGTTCCCCGGGCCCGGCGCGGTCGCCCCGTAGAAGGCCCCGCACCCGGCGACGCCGTAGTTCACGATCTGAAGGTCGGTGTACGCCGAAAGGGCGTATCCGTTGACGGTCACGCTAGAGGTGAAGGCGGAGAACCCGACCCCCGTCATCGCCACTACCGCGAGCGTCGCGCACGCCACAATTGCCCATCGCTTCACCATGGTTGTCTTTCTCCTCTGAGAGGCCGAAGCCTCAGGGTAGCCGACCTCCTCTCGGTTCAAGTAGGGT
>DATJZK010000026.1:0-7583 GCA_035499145.1 Thermoplasmata archaeon | reverse complement strand
CCGCGTATCCGATCACGTTCTCCGAGGCGGGACTGCCCGCCGGATCGACCTGGAGCGTCACCGCCGCCTCGGCGGTCGTCCGGGGGGACACCCCCCAGCTCGTGCTCGACCTTCCCAACGGGTCGATCGGGTTCTCCGCCGCCGGTCCGGCCGGGTTCTACGCCGCCCCCGGCGGCTCGGTGACGGTCGCGGGGGCGGCCGCGGCGCAGTCCGTCTCGTTCACTCAGGCGAAGTTCGCCGTCACGTTCAACGAGAGCCAGCTCCCCCCGAGCTCCGAGTGGTCGGTCACGGTCGGGGACACGACCGTCCAGGCGACGGTCGGGAGCCTCGTCTTCCACCTCCCGAACGGGACGTTCGCGTACACGGTGAGCGGTCCTGGCGGCTACACTCCCGTCGCGGGGGCGAACACCGTGGCCGTCTCCGGGGCCCCGGAGACGGTGCCGATCGTCTTCAACGCGACCGCCCACGTCGCGACGTTCACCGAGACGGGCCTGGCGGCGGGCAGCGCGTGGAAGGTGACGGTCGGGCCCACGACCGTCCGGTCCACCAACGATTCGGTCCGGCTGAACCTCTCGGACGGAAGCTACCCGTACAATCTCTCCCGGGTCCGGGGATACACGGTCGTCGGGTCGGGGACGGTCGTCGTCTCCGGGTCGAACGTCGTCACCGCGGTGACCTACACCCCGGTCAAGTACCTGCTGACGTTCTCGGAGGTCGGCCTCGCCAGCGGCACGGCGTGGAACGTCACCATCGACGGGCTCACGCACGGGTCCCGGACGGCCCACGTGACCTACAACGTCACGAACGGGACGTTCCCGTACCAGATCGGCGCCCCGTCAGGGAAGACGCCGCCGACGGTCAACGGCACGGTCGTCGTCTCCGGCGCTGCCGCCACCGTGACGGTGCCGTTCGCGGCCACGACGCACACGGTCGTCTTCACCGAATCCGGCCTTCCGAGCGGCGCCGGTGCGGCCGTGCTGGCGAACGCGTCGGTCGGGCCGTTCCACGGCTCCGCGACGACCCAGTTCACCTGGACGACGACCGTCGATCCCCGCTACCTGCCGGTGCAAAGCTCGCCGCCGCTCTGGGTCGCCCTGTTCCTGAGCACCTGCCCGGGCGCGACCTCCAACACCTCGGGGATCTGTTCGGCCGGCTACGCGTTCATCGTCCTCACGCACTTCTTCTGCGCCGATCCGACCACGATCGCGACGTGCGAGGCGACGGCGCCGAACCTCACGGGACCGACCACGGTGACGTTCAACTACACGATCGGGGAGGACGGGATCTGGGCCTGGCAGATGGGCGTCGCCGCCGAGGACCTCTCCTCCCACACACTCACCTCGACCCTCCTCGTCGGGGACCCGACGTACAACGGGTTGGAAGGACCGGTCGTCGGCAGCTGGAGCGACGTCTATTCGTTCGTGCTCCCGTCGATCTACCTCGAGGACTTCCTCTACCTGGGCCTGCCGTACTTCGCGCTGCTCCTCCTCTACGTCTACTTCAAGCGCCGGCAGCGGGGGCGGGACGACGCGCGCCACCGCGTCGCCGGACCGATCCCCCCGACGTCGGGGACCGACGAAGGGACGGCCCCGACGGGGGCACCGGTCCCCTCGTCGGGCGGCGGCAGTTCCCCACCGCCCGGCCCCGCGGTCGGGGAGGAGTCGTGCCCGAATTGCGGGGCGGTCGTCTACCCGTCCGAGTCGAAATGCTGGAAGTGCGGGGTGGCCCTCGGCGGGGCCCCCGACGGCGCGCCCCTGCCTCGCTCGAAGTGAGCGGCGGCTAGGACGGGCTCAACTCAGCGTGACCGAGAACGTGTCGTAGATGTACCCGATCGCGACCCCACCCGAGGAGATGGTGAGCCACATCTTCACCGTGAACGCGCCCCGGGCCGTGCCGCTCGGCGTCGTCCAACGGGCCGGATTCCCGCTCGACGTGATCAGGCTGAACAGGGTCGAGGCCCCCTGATTGACGGTCGTGGCGCCGATCGTGTAGGTCTTGCCGGACGAGCCGGAGGTGTTCGTCGTCACGGTCCCACTGAACGACACCGACGAGGGACCCCCGAGGGCGGTCGTGTAGTTGTTCCACAGGTCGACGTAGAGGTACGGGCAGCTGCCCCCGCAGGAGTGCGAGAACGAGTGCTGGATGTTCGATGAAAGGGTGGGGTTGGAGGTCGATGACGTAAAGAAAACGATCCCTGCAAACACCTTCTTGATCGGGAAGTAGATCGATCCGGTGGCCGTGCCCACCGACTTCGTGACGGTGGCGTTCCCGTAGACCGTGACCGTGCTGTTGGAGATCCAGGTGAACGTGTAGGTCGAGGCGCTGTAGATGGTGACCGACGAAGGACCGGAGATCGCGATCGGCGTGTTCCCGGTGCCGGGGACCGCCGTCTTCACGTCGGTCGCCTTCAGCTTCCCGCCCACGAACTCGTTGACGCTAAAGTTGAGGTAGACGGAAGCGCCGGCCGTCGAGCCGGTGTACGTCACGGTCGCGAAGAAGTAGACCGAGGGAGACTGCGCGGCCGGGTACGACGGCGCCTGGATCGACATCCCCACGGTGACGCTCAGCTGGGAGGCGGTCCCCCCGCCCCCGGTCGAGGTGACGACCACCGGGATCGACGCGGAGGCGGTCTGGCCGAGCGAGTTCGAGACGTAGAGCACGGCGTACCATCGCCCCGCGGTGGAGGCGCCCGAGGTCGTGGTGTAGACGTACGTCCCGTTCGCGGCCTTGGTGAGCGTGTAGTTGCCGGAGAGGCCCGGGATGCCGGCCAGGTTGACCTTGTCGACGAGCCCGGTCAACGTCCCGCCGAGGGTGGCGTAGATCTCGAACGTCTTGCTGGTCCCGATGTTCGTGGGCCAGGTCCCGGCGGTCTGGATCGACGGCGGCGTCGTGATCGTCAATCCCGGCAGCGTGACCGAGTACAGGAGCTGCGTCGGGGTGACGATGTAGACCGTGATGTTGTCAGGGACCTTGATCAGGTGGTTGAAGGTCGTGCTCCAGGTCTGGCCGAAGTTCCAGACGTTGGAGGAGGAGTTCCCGCTCAGCCCCCAGTAGATCGGGATCCCTGTGGAAAGGGAGAACTGCCAGTCGGAGACGTGGTTCGCCGATTCGAGGTACACGTGGTTCGACCCCGAGATCGTCGGGCCCGAAAGGTGCTCGATCGTGACGCCGGAGATGTACGTGTTGTTCGCCGTCCGGACGATCGCCGCCTGGAACTGGCTCACGTTCTGCGGCGGCGGGGATGGGAACGACCCGACGAACGCGAAGATCGAGGCGAAGAGCGTCACGGTGAGCGCCAGGATCAGGATCGTCGCGATGACGTCCGAGACTCCCCGCTTCCGGCGGAACCGGCGGGACCGGGAGTTCGATCGGAAGGCGCGCCCTCGAGAGACCGTGCGGTCGGTCATGGAATGGTTCGGGCGGCCGCGACGCCGTCCGCATCGTTGAAAGGCGGGCGGCCCCTATTTAGACGTTGTTGCGGGCCGAGAGGAGGAGAAGGGCCGGGAACCATCGGAATCTTCGAAGAAAGGGAGGAAGGGGTTAGGTCCGGCTCCCGCGGGCGCGGGAGGTTCTCGGGCGCCGCCTACAGCGAAACCGATCCGCTGACGCTCGACGACCCCGACGAGACGACGTTCAGGCTGTCGCCCGTCGCCGCGTACGAGGTGTACGACACCAGCAGGAGTTCCATCGCGGAGCTCAGCGCGACCGTGGCCGCCGACCAGGCGGTCGTGTACATCGAGATGATCGTGCTGTTCGACTGGTAGGCCAGCGCGATGTACCAGCCGGCCGCTGCCGGGGCTCCGCAGTTCGTCGTGGTGATCGGATTCGTCGCCTTGCAGGTCGCGGGGGGCGTAGACGCCGCGATCGAGACCCCGCTCAGCTTCTGGACCGTCAGGCCGAACATCGCCGTGGTGACCCCGCCCGTCGGGCTCAGGGGGATGATCTCCCAGTAGGTGTTCGTCCCGGGGTTGCTGGTGGACGGCGTCGACATCCCGACCGAGTACGGCGTGCTGACGCTGGTGTGGGTCAGCCCCGACACCAGCACGTACAGCACGGCCGCGAGCACGACCGTGATGGCGACGAGCAAGATCGTCGCGATGATCGGCGAGACCCCGCGCTTCGTCTTGCGGCGCCAGCGGTTGGTTTTCCCGTTTCCCATCATTTGTGTTCGTTCCTTCCGTGTGTGTGGTGGTCTAGAGGTCCCTGGGCGCGCTGCGCTAGAGGGCCACCGACCCGCTGACGCTCGACGAACCCGTCGAGACGGCGTTCAGCGTGTCGCCCGTCGCCGCATAGGACGTGTAGGAGACCACGACGACCTCCATCCCGGCGTTGAGCGCGATCGTCGCGGCGCTCCACGAGGTCTGGTAGGTGTTCGCGATGGTGCTGTTCGACTCGTAGACCAGGGCGACGTACCAGCCGGCCGCCGTGGGCGCTCCGCAGTCCGCGAACGAGAGTGCGTTGCCCTTCTTGCAGTTCGCTGTCGGCGCCTGGGCCGTAATGCCGATCTTGTTGATGTTCAGCACCGTCAGGCCGAACATCGCGGTCGTGACCCCGCCCGTCGGGCTGATGGGGATGACCTCCCAGTACGTGTTCGTCCCGGGGTTACTCGCCGTCGGGGTGGTCAGGCCGAGACTGTACGGCGTGCTGACACTGGTGTGCGTCAAACCCGACACCAGCACGTACAGCACGGCCGCGAGCACGACCGTAATGGCCACGAGCAGGATCGTCGCGATGATCGGCGACACTCCCCGCTTTCGGCCCTTTCTCCACCCGTTACGCTTCTCGCCGATGACGTTCATTCGCTCGTTTCCTCCGATGGGTCCTTGACCCCGCGAGCGGTGCTATGCCCGAGCTCTGCTATATGAAGATACAGCCCAGTGGAAACGGCTAAAGTCGATGTAGAATACGGCAATTGACGTAATACACACTAATGCGCACGTACCCATACCCGCTCGAGGCAGTTTCGTTCGCCTCGCGGACGCTCGGGTCGAGCCGGAGGGCAGTTTCACGGGCCTACCCCGCGCCTGTGCGAGGGGGGTGGTCCGTTGCCGAGCTCGCGCAGGGGATGGGCGCGCCTCGTCGCCGATCCCCCGCCCCCTGACCCTGTCCGCGCGGATCGCAGAGGGCCCGGGCGGCTCCGAACGGGTCGGTTATACTCCCCTCACCGTCGTTCGACCGCGCGTTCGACGGCGTTAGGTTCTGTTCGACACGATAGAAGTTGAAGAAATCGGCATCCGGAACCGATTTCGCCGAAGCGGCTCGCTTGAGTTTAAGTAGCAGAAAGTAGCATCGGTTAGCTCGGCTGTGTTCGACAACGCTCCGAACGGGAAGAAGGCTCGATCGACCGAGCCCGACCTCCCGCGGCACGACGCAGAGGATGCGCGCATCGCCCTACGGTGCAACCGCAAGGAGCTCCAGCTGGTCGACTCGTTCGTCGCCTCGGGCGAGTTCCCGACCCGGTCGGAGCTGATGCGGGCAGCGCTGCACGCCTTCCTCCGCGCCCGTACGTTGTCCGCCACCCCCACTCCGGAGGTCGATGCCGAGGGGTACCTCGAGGTGCCCGTTCGGTTGACGCCCGAGGAGTACGCCGAGCTCGCGGCCTACGCGCACCACGTCGGCAACCGGCACGCCGTCAAGGACACCTTGGCGGCCCTGGTCCGACGCGGCGCGCTGGAGTTCAAGGTCTCCGAGCTCGCGCAGAAGGCCCGCGCCCAGGCGCGCGAGGCCGCCGAGACCCGCGCCCAGGTCGGCGCGCTGAAGGACAGCGCGAAGGACCTGGAGCGGAAAGGTTGGGTGGGGCGGTAGGGGAGCGACGTCGGACGGGTCCTGGGGGGGTTGTGGCAACCTACGAGGGAGACCGAGCGAGGAACGCGCCGATCGTGACGAACTCCGGCGATGGGCCCGGACCGGACTGGGAGAGCCGGCTGCGGCTCGGCCAGGACGTGCGACTCGTCTTTGCGGCCGTCGGCGGCGGTGCGATCCGGATCGGCCACGAGGTCGCGCGCCAGCACATCCGGCACCTGGAGACGGTCGCGATCAACTGCGATCCCCGGGTCGAGGGGTACGAGGAGTACGATCAGCGGATCTACCTCGGCCCGGACTCCGGCGCGGAGAAGGACACCGGCGGCTCCCCGATGGTCGGGGGCGTCCTGGCCCGGGCCGCCGTCCCGGTCCTCCAACGGATCTTCCACGGCGCCACGTTCGTCGTGGTCGTCGGTAGCCTCGGCGGCGGGGCGGGCAGCGGCGCGTTCCCCCACGTGCTGGACATCGCCGCCCGCAACGCCGAGGTCGTGAGCGCCTTCGTGATCAAGCCGTTCCGCTGCGAGGGAGACCGACGGGCGCTCGCCGAGCGGGCGATCGGCCGCCTCCACTTCGTCGAATCGTTCGCCGAGAAGCGCGAGCGAGGGTGCGCCACGCTGCAGACCCTCGACAACGAGAGCCTCGTGGCGTCGTACGGACGCGCGTCGTTCCGCGAGATCGGTCGCCACTGGGCGTCCGTGCTCGAGAGCCACATCGAGAGCGCGTTCCTCGGCCCGGCCGAGGCGCTCCTCAACGCCCCCCACCTCGCCGACCTGGCCCGCTCGGCGGCCTATCCCGAGGGCCCGGTCGAGGTCGCCCCCGCCCTTTCGGTCGGGCCCCCGACCGCCCCGGCCCCCCCGGAGCTTCCGCCCCTCCTGCCGGCCGCCCGCGCCGACGGCCCGGAAGTGGAGCTGACGTTCGAGGTCGAGCGCGAGGTCCCCCCGATCCCTCCGCCGTAGGGGGCGCGACCGGCCGCGCGCCGACCCGCCCCCCGCGCCGGCGGCCGCCCCGCCGAATCTTATATGGAGCGTTGGCTCCGCTCGCCACCGATGGACGGCCGCCTGTTCACCGTGCTCGCGATGATGCTGCTGCCGGGGGCGCTCATCGGCGTGACGATCGGTCTCTTCTCGTCGAACCCGATCGCGATCCTCTGCCTGATCTCGGTGATGATCATCGGGGCGCTCTACCTGCTCACGTACCGCGAAACGTTCGCCTGAGCCGATCGGCCCGGCCCCCCGTTCGGTCGCCTAGCCGTACATTCCGGTTTCGGACGACCCGGCGGGCGGGACGGTCGGGCCGACTCCGGGCGCCTGCTTCATCGCTGCGCGGAGCATCTTCTCGATCTGTTCCGCCTGCTTGCGGAGCGGTCCCGTGTCGATCTTGAGCTCGGGGAGGAGCCGGTCGAGCGTCTCGATGAGCGCGGCCCCGGCGCGGTGGTCCGGCAGTCCCTCCGCGGACCGAGCGCTGACGAGCAGAGCGGCGACCGGCACGGTCCGGCCGATCCCCTGGACGAGCATCGCCCCCGACACCCCTCCGATCACCCCCTCCTCCAACGACCGGGCCCCGGTCGCCTCGAACGCCCGGACGAGCGGCGGGTCGCGGCGGGAGAACGCCACCCAGACGTGCTCCTCCGTGTCGGCCGGCTCCGCCGTCTCGCCCTCGCTGTCGTCGTCCCCGCCGGACGGATGGGGTACGACCCCCTCCAGGCAGACGATCATCCGGGCCTTGCGGCGCTCGGCCCCCTCCAGGATCGTCCGGGCGATCGCGTTCGCCTGCGACGGGGT
>DATJZK010000025.1:0-12287 GCA_035499145.1 Thermoplasmata archaeon | reverse complement strand
CGCCGGCCCGGCGGACCCCGGCCCGGACGGCTCTCCCGACCCACCGGGGGAACGGTCGTTCGAGCGGCCGAATCCGAAGACGAGCGCCGACGCTGGCCGGCCCCGGAGGACTCCCAGGAGGTCGACCTGGGTGGGTCGGCTCGGAGCGGCCCGGGTCAGTCCATACTCCCGCCAGATGCGGTGGACGGACATGTGGTTCGTCCGGAGCGCGCGCGCGAGCGAGCGGGTCGTCCACGGCCGGCCGCTCGGCCGCCCGGCGATCGTCGACCGGAGCACCCGGCCGACGAGCTCGCGGGAGACGCGCGTCGGCGCGCCCGCTCGAGGGGCCTCCCGTCGGAGGCCGTCGATCCCGAGCGCCTGGAACCTCGTGCGCCACCGGGAGACGGTCTCGGTCGTCACGCCGGTCGCGCGTGCGATCTCGGAGTTCGACCCGCCGCTCGCCGCCGCGAGCACGATGCGGGCCCGCACGGACCGCCGGCCCGACGATCGGCGCGCGGCGGCCCACTCGCGAAGGACCCGGCGGTCGGCGGGCGTCGGCACGATGGGGGGCGCCCGGCGCATGGATGCGATATCGCCGCGGAACTACAAAACTCCGGACGGGGCGGCGCGCGTCCGCGGACGCCCGGTCAGAACCGGGCGATGCTCCCGGTCGCGATCGCCCGCCGCTCGAAGACCTCCCAGAGGGAGATCGCGGCGGCGAAGCCGACGATCGCGCAGAGGGCCACCGCACCCCAGAGGGGCAGCAACGCGCCGGTCGAGTCCCCGTCGATCGCGGCGCGGATCGCCGAGAGCCCCCACGTCAGCGGGAACCCGTCGCCGGCGATCTGCAGGGACGGCGGGAGCTGCGACGCGGGGAAGTTGACCCCGCTGAGCAGGAGCCCGATGAACAGGAAGATGTTCCCGAGGATGATCGACGTCCGCAGGTACAGCGCGATCCCGCCGAGCAAGAGGCCGAAGGCGACCATCGCGAACGCCGTCAGCACGACGGAGACGGCGAGCGACGGGACGGCGGAGACCGGGATCGGGACGTGGAAGAAGACGGCGGCGTACACGAGGCCGACCGAGACGGTCGCGAGCGAGATCAGGATCGGGATCAGCCCCCGGCCGAAGTAGAGCGCGAGCCGGTTCGCCGGAGAGACGAGGAGGTGCTCCATCGTCCCCATCTGCTTCTCGGAGTCGGTCGTCTGGCAGACGGAGAAGACGCTCGAGTAGGTGACGGTCGCAACCGCGTTCCCCACCGCGACGAAGGCGATGCTGTCCGCCGATCCGCCGCCGAGCTGCACGACGAAGGCGAAGAAGACCATCTGGGTGAGGGGGATGACGAAGACCGTGCCGAGGACGAAGTCGACCCGCATGAAGCCGAGGCTCGTCCGCGGGGCGAAGACGGCGTTCGTCCAGAACGTCCGCCAGAACGAACTGTGGTACTGCCCCGCGACCGCCATTCGACCCCTCCGTCAGTAGTCGGCGAGGTTCCCCGACTCCAGCACGTGCCGCTCCACGCGGTGGAAGATGCTCCCCGCGATGGCGAGATAGACGAGCGTGCTCGCCACGGCGCCGAGGAGGTCCCAGTAGTATCCCCACCCGAACCCCGGGTAGCCGGGGATCGCGACGTACCGGAGCGCGTCCAGCGCCCACGTCGGGGGGAACAGGAGCGACACCGGCCAAGCGAAGAACGGCAGGATGACGACCGGGAACATGCAGCCGGTGCCGACGTAGAAGGCGAACTCGCCGATGTTCTGGATGAACCCGGCGTAGCGGGTGTAGACGTAGAAGGCGGCGAAGACGACGCCGACGGCCGCGAGGCTGAGCATCACGAAGACGAACAGCACCGCAAAGGCGATGGGGTTGGGGACGGCCGGCGGTCCGCCGGCGGCGACGACGACCACGACGTAGACGATCAGCCCGCCGATCAGGCCCGAGACGACGTTCCAGAGCACGCGACCGAGGATCACGTAGAGGTACGGCGACGGCGCCTGGATCGTCGGCTCGAGGGTCCCGAAGACCCGGTCCTGCCCGGTCGCCCAGCCGCTGCCGTACAGCGTCTGGCCCCACATGCTCATCATCCCCGCGCCGAGGATCGCGTAGATCAGGAAGTACGGTCCGCCGGTGCTGCGGAACAGTTCGAACGACACGAGCCCGAAGACGATCGGGGCGATCATCGACGGGATCAGCCACTGCGGGTCCGCCATGAACTGCAGGACGGAGAGGCGGAGCGAGGCCCCGACGGCCCGACGCCGCGACACCGAGGCGTGCGCGACCGCCACCTACTTCGCCTCCTCCTCGACGAGGTCCAGGTAGACGTCCTCGAGGGAGGTGCGCCGCTCCCGCACGGCGAGCTCGGTGTGGCCCGGGAGATGGTCGGCGACGTCCTGGGTCGTCGTCTCCGCGGTCCGGACCCGCATCGTGAGCCGCATCGCGGGCCCGTACTCCTCGCTGATCACTTTCGAGACGCCCGGCAGGCGCTTGAGCTCCTCGATCTCCCGGTCCTCGAAGCCGTACGCCTCGGCCTCAAGGGTCCGGTCGCCGCCGACGAGCCGTCGGAGCCCGTCGACCGTGTCCCGCGCGACGATGCGGCCTTTCGAGAGCACCGCGATCTGCGGACAGAGCTCCTCCGCCTCGAACATGTAGTGGGTCGTGAGGAAGATCGTGACCCCGTCGCCGACGAGCGATCGCACGAGCTTTCGGGTCTCCCGCGCGCTCTTCGGGTCGAGCCCGATCGTCGGCTCGTCCAGGAACAGGATCTCGGGGCGGTGCAGGATCCCGCGGGCGATGTGGAGCTTCTGCTTCATCCCCCGCGAGTACTCCTCGACCCGACGTTCCGCGGCCCAGGTGAGGTCGACGCGCTCGAGCACCTCCTGGATCCGGCGCTCCCGCTCGACCGGGGGAATCCCGTAGAGGTCGGCGAAGTATCGGAGGTTCTCCTTCCCGTTGATCCGGTTGTACAGGCCGCGCTCGCCGCCCAGGACGAGGCCGATCCGAGGGCGGAGCCACGCGGTCTCGGTGCGCACATCGTGCCCGAGAACGAGCGCCCGGCCCTCGGTCGGCAGGAGGAGGGTCGAGAGGATCTTCGTGAACGTCGTCTTGCCGGCGCCGTTCGGGCCGAGCAACCCGAAGATTGAGCCCCGCTCCACCGTGAGGTCGACCCCGCGCAGCGCCTCGGTGTGTGTCACCTCGCGGAACAGGAACCCCTTGCGGCTGTCGAAGACGCGGCGGACGCCGATCGCTTCGATGGCAGGAGATCCGTTCGACATCGCGGAACCGGGAGCGCGCGCACTCCCCACCCCTACAAAAGGGCACATCTCGACGGTGAGGGCGGGGGAAACGCCCAGACGGTGGCCGTTCCGCCCGGGGCGCGCGGAGCGGGGCGAGCGGGGCGCGCTCGGTCAGAGGTTATAATCCGGTCGTCAGTCGCCTTCGTTCGAGGCCCCTTGTCGGAGAGCGCCCCCTCGAACGTCGGCGGCTCCGTGCCGTCCGACGTCCTCTCGATCGCTCGCCTCGACGAGGCATACCGGACGATGGTCCTGGCCCGGGCGATCGACGACCGGTGCCTGACCCTCCAGCGCCAGGGGCGGATCGGGTTCTACGCGCCGCATTCCGGTCAGGAGGCCGCGCTCGTCGGCTCGGCGATGGCGATGGAGGCGGACGACTGGGTCTATCCGGCCTACCGGGAGCTCGTCGTCGCGCTCGTGCGCGGCGCCCCTCTGGCAGCGATCTTCGACCAGTTCTACGGCAACCGGCAGGACCGCTCGCGCGGCCGTCAGATGCCGAACCACCTCGCCTTCGCCGACCAGCACTTCGTCTCGGCGTCGAGCCCGATCGGCACGCAGATCACGCAGGCGGTCGGCACGGCGATGGCGGCCCGGCGACGCAAATCCCCGATCGCCGTCATCACGTACTTTGGGGACGGCGCGACCAGCTCGAACGACTTCCACGCGGGCCTCAATTTCGCCGGGGTTTTCGGGGCCCCGGTCGTCTTCTTCTGCCAGAACAATCAGTGGGCGATCTCGCTCCCCCGCGAGCGCCAGACCCGGAGCACGACCCTCGCGGAGAAGGCCGACGCGTACGGGATCCCCGGCGAGGTGGTCGACGGCAACGACCTGCCCGCGGTCTACTCCGCGGTCCGTCGGGCCCGCGCCCGGGCCGTCGCGGGCGACGGTCCGACCCTTCTGGAAGCCCAGGTCTACCGCCTCGGCCCGCACTCCACGTCCGACGACCCGCACCGGTACCGGTCGGACGCCGAGGTGGCGCTCGCCCGGCAGCGGGACCCGCTCGAGCGGACGAAGGCGCTCCTGGTGCAGGCGAGCCGATGGGACGAGGCGCAGGACACGAAGCTGTGGGAGGAGACGCGCCACGCGGTCGCGGAGGCCGTCAAGGTCGCGGAGGCGGTCCCGCCGCTCGACCCCACGTCGATCTTCGAGGACGTCTACGCGACGCTCCCGAAGCGCCTCGCGATCGAGCGCGCGGAGTACGAGGCGTTCGCGGCGCGCGGGAGGCCGGGCGCGTGAGCGAGCTGACGCTCGTCCAGGCGGTCAACCGCGGGCTGTTCGAGGCGATGCGGGCGGACCCGGACGTGCTCGTCCTCGGGGAGGACGTCGGGATCAACGGCGGCGTCTTCCGCGCGACCGAGGGGCTGTTCAAGGAGTTCGGGGCCGACCGGGTGATCGACACCCCTCTCTCCGAAACCGGGATCGTCGGCACCGCGATCGGGATGGCGATCTACGGGCTGAAGCCGGTCGCCGAGATCCAGTTCCTCGACTTCGTCTATCCGGCGTTCGACCAGATCGTCAGCGAGCTCGCGAAGATGCGGTACCGATCCGGCGGTCAGTTCCCGTGCCACGTCGTCATCCGCGCCCCGTACGGCGGCGGGATCAAAGGCGGCCTGTACCACTCGCAGAGCACGGAGGCGTACTTCTGTCACACGCCGGGCCTGAAGGTCGTCGTCCCGTCGACCCCCGCCGACGCGAAGGGGCTGCTGTTGAGCGCGATCCACGATGAGGACCCGGTGATCTTCCTCGAGCCGAAGCGGATCTACCGGTCGGCCAGCGGGGAGGTCCCCGACGGCGACCACCGCGTCCCGTTCGGCGAGGCACGGACCGTCCGCGAAGGGACCGACGTCTCCGTCTTCGCCTACGGCGCGATGGTGCCTCCCGCGATGGAGGCGGCGGAGTCGGTCGGGCGCGACGGGATCTCGGCCGAGGTGATCGACCTGCGCAGTCTCGTGCCGCTCGACGAGGACGCCGTCGTCGCCTCCGTCGAGAAGACCGGCCGAGCCGTCATCGTGCACGAGGCGGCCCGGTTCTGTGGCTACGGCGCCGAGCTCGCGGCGCTCCTGGGGGAGCGGGCGCTCTATTCGCTGAAGGCCCCGATCGCCCGGGTGACGGGCTACGACACGCCGTTCCCGTACGCCCTCGAGCAGGTCTACCTGCCCGGGGCGGACCGTATCGAGGCCGCGCTGCGCGCCACCGCGGCGGCGGGGTAGGGGGTGGATCCGGTGTTCGAGTTCCGACTCCCGGATATCGGGGAAGGCGTCGCCGAAGGCGAGGTCGTCCAGTGGTTCGTAAAGGAGGGCGACACGATCCAGGAGGACCAGCCGCTCGTCAGCGTCCTCACCGACAAGGCGAACGTCGAGATCCCGTCCCCCCGGTCCGGGAAGATCGTGAAGCTGCACGCTCCGGTCGGGCAGAAGGTGAAGGTCGGCGGCCTGCTCGTCACGATCGATGCCCCGGCCGGACCCTCGGCGCCGTCCGGCGCTCCGGCCCCCTCGACCACGGGCCCCGCCGCGCCGTCCCCGGCGGCTCCGGCCGCGAGGGCCGGACCGTCGCCGCCGGCGGCGTCGGCCCCGGCGGTCCCGTCGGGGGCCGACCGCGTCGCCGCCTCCCCGTACCTTCGGCGGCTGGCCGCCGAGCGGGGGATCGACCTCACCCAGGTTCGCGGCTCCGGGCCCGGGGGCCGGATCGTCGAGGCGGATCTCGCCGCGGGCGCGCCGTCCGCGGTGAGCGCGCCCCGGGCCCCGTCCCCGGCTGCGCCCCGCCCCAGCGCGGAAGCGGGTGCCCCGGGGCCGGTGCCGTCCGGCCCGGCCTCGCTCTCAGTCCCGGACTCCGAGATCGCCGAGAGGGTACCGATCCGTGGCCTCCGCCGGGTGATCGCCGAGCACATGGCCGAGGCGACGCACCGCGCGGCCCACTTCACCTACGTCGAGGAGGTCGACGTCTCCGAGCTGGTCCGGGTCCGCGACCGGATGGCGAAGCACGTCGAGAAGCAGGGGGTCAAGCTGAGCTACCTGCCGTTCGTCATCAAGGGGGTCGTCGCCGGCCTCAAGGCGCATCCCCGGCTCAACGCCACGGTCGACGACGCCCGGTCCGAGCTGATCGTCCGGTCGAAGTACCACCTCGGCATCGCGACCGCCGCCCCGGACGGCCTCATCGTCCCGGTCGTGCGGGACTCCGACACGAAGAGCGTGTCGCGCCTGGCCCGCGAGATCGGCGACCTCGCCGAGCGGGGCCGGTCGGGCAAGCTCTCGCGGGAGGAGCTGAGCGGCAGCACGTTCACAATCACGAGCCTCGGCCTGCTCGGCGGGGTGATGGCGACCCCGATCCTTAACTACCCCGAGGTCGGGATCCTCGGGGTCCACAAGATCCAGCGTCGTCCCGTCTACCGGGCGGACGGCACGATCGGACCGGCCGACCTCATGAACCTCTCGGTCTCGCTCGACCACCGGATGGTCGACGGCCTCGAGGGGGCGCAGTTCCTCGCGGTCGTGAAGGGGTACCTCGAGGACCCGCACCAGCTGTTCGCCGAGATGGCATGACGGAGGGCGCCTCCGTCGAGCCGCTCCGCCACAGCGAAGCCGACGCGGCGCAGCTCCTGGGACCCGGCTGGCGGGAGATCGCTCTCGCCGGCTACCGCTGGATGGCCCTCGGCCGCGCGCTCGACGCCCGGATGCAGGGGCTGCAGCGCCAGGGCCGCGTCGGCTTCTACGGCGCCGCGACGGGGCAGGAGGCCGTGAACGTCGCGGCGGGCCTCGCCTCGACCCCCGACGACTGGATCTATCCCGGCCTGCGCGAGCAGCTCGTTGCCCTCGTCCGCGGCCACCCCCTTCCCACGTACGTCCATCATCTGTTCGGCGACGCCGAGGACCCCGCGCGGGGACGGAACATGCCGTGCCATCCGAGCGCCCGGGACGTCCAGTACGTCTCCATGTCGTCGGTCATCGGGACGCAGATCTCGCACGCGGTCGGGACGGGGTGGGGCCTCCGCGCCCGCCACGCCCCGGGGGTCGCGATCGCCTTCTTCGGGGACGGGGCGACGAGCGCGAACGATTTTCACGCCGGGCTCAACTTCGCCGGGGTCTTCGGCCTCCCGGTCCTCTTCTGCTGCACGAACAACCAGTGGGCGATCTCGGTCCCGGTCGAGCGCCAGACGCACGCCGCGTCCCTCGCCGGGAAGGCCCGGTCCTACGGTCTCCCGGGAAGCCGGGTCGACGGGACGGACTTTCTGGCGGTGTACGCCGCGCTCGCCGGCGCGCTCGCCCGGATCCGCCACGGCGCCGGTCCCGAGATGATCGAGTTCCGTCTGTACCGCATGACCCCGCATTCGAGCTCGGACGACCCGCAGCGGTACCAACCGGCCGACTGGGGCGCGCGGGCCCGGGCGGCGGACCCGGTCGACCGGCTCGAGCGGTGGCTGACCGTCCACGGACTCCTGGCGGCCGACCGCAAGCAGGCGATCGCGACCGAGGCCGATCGGGCGGTGCGGGCGGCGATCGACGCGGCCGAGCGGACCCCTCCGCCCGCGCCATCGAGCGTGACCGAAGACGTCTATGCCCCGCCGCGGCCTGCCCGCGGCCGCTCGGAGGGGTAGATCCATGGCAGGGACGTACTCCCGGTCCACCGACGTCGCGGTCGTCGGCGGCGGGCCCGGCGGCTACATGGCCGCGATCCGGGCCGGTCAGCTCGGGAAGAAGGTGCTCGTCGTCGAACGCTCCGAGCTCGGCGGCGAGTGCCTGAACCGCGGGTGCATCCCCTCGAAGGCGCTGATCCACGCCTCCCGCCTCTACGCCTCGCTGCGGAGCGAGGGCGCCGAGATCGGCGTCCGGGCCGACGGCGCGTCGTTCGACCTCGCCACCGCGATGCGGTGGAAGGAGGAGGTCGTGCGGAAAGAGCGCCAGGGGGTCGCCACTCTGCTCAAGTCGGTCGGCGCCGCGGTCCTGCCGGGCGAGGCCCGCTTCACGGGCCCCCGATCGCTCGACGTCCGCGCGGTGGACGGCGGCCACGAGCGGGTCGACTTCACGAACGCCGTGATCGCGACGGGAGCGGTGCACGCCTCCCTCCCGGGCTTCGAGACCGACGGCCGACAGGTCGTCAACGCCTGGGAGCTCCTCTCGCTGCCGCGACTCCCCGCCTCGATGCTCGTGCTCGGCGGGGGCGTCAGCGGCTGCGAGCTCGGCGAGTTCATGGCCCGCGTGGGCGTCGACGTCTCGATCGTGGAGCTGCTCCCGCAGCTCCTGCCGGGCGTCGAGCCGGACCTCGCGCGGGAGCTGACCCGGTCGCTCGAGCGGCTCGGCGTCAAGGTCCGCGTTGGCACGAAGGCGACGACCCTCGAGCGCGGCCCGCCGCTCCGGATGACCGTGGAGGGGAGCGGCGGGGTCGAGACCCTCAGCGCCGAGCTCCTGTTCGTGACGGTCGGCAAGCGCCCGGCGAGCCGCGAGCTCGGCCTCGAGGACGCCGGCGTCGCGGTCGACCCGAAGTCGGGGTTCGTCGGGGTCGACGCGCAGATGCGGACGAACGTCCCGCACATCTTCGCGGTCGGCGACGTCGCGCGGCCGCCGATGCTCGCGCACAAGGCGTACCGCGAGGGGATCGTCGCGGCGGAGGCGATCGCGGGGCTGCCGACGCGCTTCGACTTCCGGGCGATGCCGTCGGTCGTCTTCACCGAGCCCGAGCTCGCCTCGGTCGGGCTGACGCGCGAGCAGGCGGAGGCGTCGGGCCTGAAGCCCCGCGAGGCCCGGTTCCCGTACGCCGCGATCGGGCGCGCGCACGCCAGCCACGCGACCGACGGCTGGGTGAAGGTCGTCGGGGACGACGCGACGGGCCGGCTGCTCGGGGTCCACGCGGCCGGCGAAGCGGTCGGCGAGTACCTGTCGGAGGCGACCCACGCCCTCGAGATGGGGTCGACCGTCCGGGACCTGGCGCTCACGATCCATCCCCATCCGACGTTCTCCGAGGCGCTCCAGGAGGCCGCCCTCCTCTGGCTCGGGGAGCCGATGCACGTCGCGCGCCGGCGGAGTGATGCCGCCGGTCGTTGACTGGGGCCGCCGCGACTACGCGGCGTCGCTCGATGAGATGCGCGAACTCGTGCGCGCCCGCCGGGCGGGCCGTCTCCCCGACACCCTGCTCCTGGTCGAGCATCCCCCGGTCGTGACGGTCGGCGTGGAGGGGGACGACGGCGGGGCGGCGGCGAGCGGGCTTCCCGTCTTCTCGGTCGAGCGGGGCGGGCGTGCGACGTACCACGGGCCCGGCCAGCAGGTCGGCTATCCGATCGTCGACCTGGAGCCCCGGGGCCGGGACGTCCGCCGGTTCGTCCGCGACGTCGAGTCGATCGTCATCGGCGCGGTCGAGCCGTTCGGGATCCGGGCCGGCCACGTGACCGGGCGCCCCGGCGTCTGGGTCGACGGCGAGCGGAAGATCGCCTCGGTCGGCTTCGCGGTCGAGCATTGGATCACGTTCCACGGCTTCGCGCTGAACGTCGACCCCGACCTCGCGGCGTTCGACCGGTTCCACCCGTGCGGGTTCGCGGGCTCGGTGATGACGTCGGTCGCCCGCGAGGTCCGCCGCCCGATCTCGCTCGCCGACGTCCGTCCGGCGATCCTGAGGGCCTGGGCAGAGCGGTTCGAGGGCTCGCCGCCCGGGGTCCGCGCGGCGACCGAGTCGGTCCCCGCCACGGCACCGGGGTGAGCGGGACGAGCGCGGGGCGCCCCCGTCTGGTCGTGATCGGCGGCTGCTCCGGGCTGGTCGGCCGCGCCGTGCGGGCCGAGTTCGGACCGGACCACGCGATCCGCTCCGTCCACCGCCGACCCGACGCGGCCGAGTCCGCGCCCGAGATCGAGTTCGTCGCCGCCGACGCGGCGGAGGTCCGCGACTGGGCGCCGATCGTCGCCGGCGCCGACGTCGTGCTCACGCTCGCCTGGTATCGGGAAGGGCACTCGCGTCGGTTCGGGCCCCTCGCCGCGGGCCTCGAGCGGGCGATCGACGCCGCCGAGGCCGCGGGCGTCCGTCGGCTCCTCCACCTCAGCGTGCCGGACGCGCCCGCGACCCTCGAACGCGACCTGCCGTACCTCGCCCTCCGCCGGGCGGTCGACCGGCATCTCGCCGGGAGCCGGCTCGATTACGTCATCGTTCGCCCGACGATGCTGTTCGCCCCCGGCGACCGTCTGGCGACGGTGATGCTGCGGACGATCCACCGGTACGGACGACTGCCGATCTTCGGCGACGGAAGCTATCACCTGAGCCCGGTCTCCACCCGGGACCTGGCCGCCGTCCTGCGGCGCGAGGCCGCGGTCGGGGGCCGCCGGACGGTGACGGTCGGCGGTCCCCGACGCTGGAGCTACCGCGAGCTCGCGGAGCGGATGTTCGCCGCCCTCGGCCGCCGACCGCGCTACCTGCGCCTGTCGCCCCGGAACGGCGTCCGCCTCGCGTGGTGGCTCGAGCACCTCGGGTCGACGCTCCTCTACGCCTACGAGGTCGAATGGCTCGTCTCCGACCGGCTCGGGGCCGCCCCGTACCCCGACCTGGGCCGGCCGCTCGATCCGATCGAGCCGTTCCTCGACGCCGAAGCGGCCCGTCTCCGCGGCGACCCCCGGCCGGCCGCCCCGTAATCTCCGTGCCCGCGGGCCCGAGGGACAGTAGTTTTAAGCGGCCCACCCGGCATCGCATTCCTCGATGGAAGCCGTCGATCTCAGCCGTCGCTTGTCCGAGTTCAGCCAGGTCGCGAGCGAAGTGCTCCGCGACGTCCAGGACGTTACCGAGCAGCAGATCCGCCACTGGATCGTGAATCCGTTCCTCACCTCGCTCGGTTGGGACCCGCACGACAAGCGGCAGGTGTACCTCGACTACCACGCCGGGGCGCGGAAGGAGCCGGTCGACTACGCCCTGATGAGCGGCGAGGCGCACCCGCGGCTGTTCCTCGAGGTGCGGGAGCGGACGGCGAACGTCCGCGACGTCGGGTCCGTCGCCGAGCGGGCGAAGGAGTCGAAGGTCCCGCTCGTCCTCCTCACCAACGGCCGCGAGTTCTCCCTCTGGTACGTCTCCGCGGACGAGGCGGCGACGCCGCTGTTCGTCCTCTCGCTCTCCGACCTCGCCGACAACGCGGAGAGCCTCCTCGGCCTCACCGCGGAGTACCGCCTGAGCGACACGGGGATCCACCAGCTGCGCCGCAGCGCGATCCGCCTCGCCGTCCTCCAGATGCTCGAGGACAACGCGGAGAAGACGTTCGACGCGCTCGTGGGCTGGGTGCAGGCCCAGGTCGCCCCGGGCGCGCTCGATGAGACGACCGCCCAGGCGATCCGGGACGCGACGATGCTCTGGCTGACCGAGGAGCACCTGACGCTCCCGCCGTTCTCCCCGACCGACGGCAAGCGGCCGCAGGACCTCCGCACGACGACGCCCCGCGACTGGGAGCCGTTCCCCCACGGGCCGTCCGGCACGTTCCAGTACCGGTACGACTCCTCGAAGACGCTCGACCTCCGGCAGGGCGCGAAAGAGGTCCGCGAGCAGATGCGCGTGCAAGGGCTCCGGACGCCGACCGCGACAAGCTTCGGCGGCTTCTACCACGCCCTCCGGGCGCGCGCCGGGCTCACCGAGAAGTAGCGCGCGGGACCGTCGCCCCGCGCTCGCCCGCTCCCGCGCGGGGGCGGGCGACACGTTTAATACGCATGAATGCGCATTCATGCGCGTCATGGGGCCGGCCGTACCCCACCGAGGCGCCCACCGTTGCCTCGCGCGTCGGTGCGGCCACCCTGACAACGACCACGTGCCCACGCCCGAGCTGGCCTCCCAGGGAGAGCTGGTCGTGTGGTGCGCAACTTGTCTGCGCCACGAGGGCCGGAACTTCCGCTGGACGGGGTTCCGGCACCGCCCCACGCCCCGGGTCGACTCGGCGTGGGGCGGCCGGGCGATCTGATCGCGGGCCCCGCCGTCGTGCGGGTCGGCGGGGCGCCGATCCGCGCCCGGGCTAGAACCCGCCGACGAGGTGGCCCACCAGGAAGCCGGCGAGCCCGGCTCCGAGCCCGA
>DATJZK010000024.1:0-2257 GCA_035499145.1 Thermoplasmata archaeon | reverse complement strand
GGGTCGCGATCGAACACGGCGACCTCAGGCGAGAGGCTCGAGGAGCTGCGCGACCGCGACGGCGCCCGCCGGCCCTGAGCGTCGTCAGGTCCCTCCGTCCCGGGCCCGTGCCAGCAGGCCCCGGGCGATGACCAGTCGCTGGATCTCGTTGGTGCCCTCGCCGATGATCATCAGCGGCGCGTCGCGGTAGTAGCGCTCGACGGGCAGCTCCGTGGTGTAGCCGACGCCGCCGTGGATGCGCAGCGACTCGGTCGCGAGCTCGAACGCGGTCTCGCTCGCGAACAGCTTCGCCATGCCGGCCTCGACGTCGGCGCGCTCCCCCGCCTGCTTGCGCTCCGCGGCGTTGCGCGTGAGGAGGCGGGCCGCCTCGAGCTTCGTCGCCATGTCGGCGAGCTTCATCTGGATCGCCTGGTGCTCGGCGATCGGCTTGCCGAACGACTCGCGCTTGAGGGAGTACGCGGCGGCCTGGTCGAGCGCGGCTTGCGCGATCCCGGTCGCGAGCGCGCCGATCGGAGTCCGCGTCATGTCGAGCGTCCGCATCGCGAGCGAGAAGCCGCCCCCGTCCGGGCCGAGCCGGTCGCCGACGGGGACGCGGACCCGCTCGAACCGGACCGTGCTCGTGGAGGAGGCCCGGTGGCCCATCTTCTCCTCGTCCTTGCCGGGGGTGACCCCGTCGGCCGAGCGCGGGACGACGAACGCGGTGATCCCCCGATGGCGGAGCGCCGGGTCGATCGTCGCGAAGACCGTGTACAGCGAGGCGTGGGGCGCGTTCGTGATGAAGCACTTCTCGCCGTCCAGCACGTAGGCGTCGCCGTCGCGCCGGGCCCGGGTCTTGAGGCCGCCGGCGTCGCTCCCGCCCGACGGCTCGGTGAGGCAGAACGACGCGAGGTGGTAGTCGGCGCAGAACGGCGCGAGGAACCGCTGCTTCTGCTCGTCGGTCCCGTCCAGGAGGATCGGCTCGAGCGCGAGGCAGTTCGCGATGATCGAGGTCGTCATCCCCCCGCAGGCGTACGCGAGCTCCTCGACGATCAGGCACTGCTCGAACAGCGACAAGCCGCTGCCGCCGAGCTCCGCGGGGACGTTGAGGTTCATCAGGCCCAGCGCGTGCGCCTTCCGGTAGATCTCCTCGGGAAAGCGGGCCGCCCGGTCGCACTCCGCGGCGTGCGGGGCCATCTCGGACCGGGCGAACTTCCGCGCCATATCCCGGAGGCTTTCCTGTTCCGGGGAGAGCGAGAAATCGGGCATGGGCGCGGGGCCGACGTGCCACTGGGACCCGCTATATCACGGCTTGGGTCGCCGAGAGCGTGCCGAAGCGCCGCACCGGATTTTCGCACCCCCGGGGCGAGCGCGAGCTCGCCGTCGCGTCGTTCGCGCGGCTCGACCGCGGGCGCCCGCACCGCGTCGGGGTTCCCGAGGTCGTGCTGGGGGAAGGAAAGTCCCCGGCGCACCTCCTCGCGATCCTCGCGGCGCTGCGCGGCCGTCGGCTCGGCGCGCTCGTCTCCCGGCCGACCGAGGCGCAGCTACGCCTCCTCCGCGGTCGGTCGGGTCGGGCCCTCGGAGTGATCGAGCGGGCCGACGGCCGCCTCCTCCGCCTTCCCGGACCGCTCGAGACGACGTACCGCCGCGGCACGGTCGCGATCGTGACCGCGGGGACGAGCGACGTGCCGCTCGCCGCCGAGGCCGAGGCGCTCCTCCGGGAGCTCGGGATCGGCGTCGTGCGGGCGTTCGACGTCGGGGTCGCCGGGCTCCACCGTCTCCTCCGGGCCGTGCGGCGGCTCGAGCGTCGCCGACCCGAGCTGTACCTCGTCTTCGCCGGGCGGGAAGGCGCGCTACCGACGGTCGTCGCCGGCCTCGTCGCGGCGCCCGTGATCGGCGTGCCGACGTCGGTCGGCTACGGTCGGGGGGGACGGGGCGAGGCGGCGCTCACCGCGATGCTGCAGTCGTGCGCGCCGATCGCCGTCGTGAACATCGATGCGGCCGTGCCTGCGGCGCTGTTCGCCGCCCAGCACTTCGTCCCCCCGACGGGCCGGATCGCGCGCCCCCGACCGGGGCGGAAGGGCGCGTCGTCCGCACGGGCGCGCGGGAATTCGAAGCCCTTTTGAGAGGCCACCGGCCTCCGCCCCCCGTGCCGTCGCGGGCTCCCCCGCCCGGAAGGCCGCCGAGCGACTTCCGGGCCGATCAGGATCGTTTGCGCGAGCTCGAGGACCGGCACCGCGAGCTCCTGGACCGGCGGCGCCTCCTCCTCGGCGAGATCCGG
>DATJZK010000023.1:0-5257 GCA_035499145.1 Thermoplasmata archaeon | reverse complement strand
TGATCGACCGGAACCGTCTTCGTCGTCGACCAGGGGACGTCGGTCCGCGATGCGAACCTCACCGTGATTGACCCGGCGACCGACCGGACGACCGCCTCCATCCGGTTGACCGCTGACCTGCTCGGCGTCACGTTCGACCCCACGCTCGACAGCGTCGAGGTCGCCGATCAGTGGGGGAACGTCACCTACCGAGCGGACGGATCGACCGGCGCGGTGCTCGGCCTCGCCCCGGTGGGGGATCTTCCCGGCGAATCGGTCTACGACCCGACGAACGGCTACCTCTACGTGATGAACGTCGCCTCGTCCACCGTCACCGCGATCGACGGCGCGGGGGCCCCCGTGGCGACGTACCCCACCGGCCTCATCCCCAGCGGGATCGCGGTGGACGGTCCGCGGGGTCTCCTCTTCGTCTGCACCGATTTCGGGAACGTGACGGTGATCGACCTGGCGCACCCGGCGACCCGCGCCTCGATCGTCGTGCGCGCGGACGACCTGCTCAAGGCCGTCGCCTACGACCCTCACTCCGACCGGGTCTACGTCGCCGACTGGACCGGCTCGAACATCACGGTGATCGACCCGGCCACGAATACGACCGTGGGTCCCTCGATCCCGGTCGGGAGCGATCCGTCGGCGATCCTGTACGACCCGGCGAACGACACGTTGTTCGTCGGGAACTTCGGGTCCGCGAACGTTTCGGTCCTCTCCGACGCGACCGACGCCCTGGTCCACACCTATCCGGCGACGGACCCGCAGTCGCTCGCGTACGATGCCCAGACGAACTCGGTGTACTCGGTCGGCGAACCGTCCTCCGAGGTCTACGCGGTGAACGCGAGCACGTACGCCAGTCTCGGCGCTCCGCTCCGGCTCGGGAACCTCTACGCCGGCGGTCTCGCCTACGATCCGGACGACCACCGCCTGTTCGTGTCGGACGAGTTCGACGGCGTCCTCCTGGAGGTCGGGCCGGGCGCCCCGCCGACGCGCTACCCCGTGACGTTCACGGAGAGCGGGTTGCCGGCCGGCACCTCCTGGGCGGTGACCCTGGCCTCGGTGACGTCGCGGAGCATCACGGCGTCGATCGTCTTCGACGAGCCGAACGGCACCGGTCTGGCGTTCAACGTCACCCCGGTCGCCGGCTACGTCGCCGCACCGAAGCTCGGCACCGTCGACGTCGCGGGCGCGGCCGTGCCGGAGCCGATCGACTTCTCCCCCTACGCCGGGTTCTCGCTGGAGTTCTCCGAAACGGGGCTCGCGGGCGGGACCTCCTGGAGCGTGTCGGTCAACAGCGTCGCGCACTCCGGATCGGGGACGTCCATCTCCCTCCTCGTCGCGAACGGGTCGTACAGCTTCACGATCGGCACGGTCTCGGGCTACACGGCGAACGCGACGAGCGGGACGCTCCACATCGCGGGCGCCTCGAAGACGTTCGACGTGGCATTCACCCCGACGACGTCGCCCCCGCCGTCCCCGAACGCCCCCGCTCCGCCGATCTCGACCGAGGAGTGGACGATCCTGGCCGTCGTGATCGTGGCCGCCGCCCTCTCCGCCGTCGCCGGGCTCATGCGCCGGCGCCGGAAGGGGCGGGAGCCGCCCCCGACCCCGACGGCCCCGAACGGGTCGCCGCCGTCCCCTCCGTTGTCGTGAACGGATCGCGCGGGGGCGCTTCGCTCACCCCGCGCGCTCGATGACCCGCAAGTAGACGTCCAGGAGGTCGAGCCCCTTCACCACGGCCCGGGCCGACTCGGGGAATCGCTGCCGCGCGGCGAACGCCCGCATCGCGTCCGGTTGGCCGAGCCCGAGGGACGGGACCGCGTTCTGGAACAGGACGGACTGCATGCCGCTTCCCGCCGTTCCCTGAATGAGGGCATCCGCCCGCTCCGTCAGGAACCGAAAGACCGTCTCCGACCGGTCCGGGTTGCCGTACACCGCCGCGGCGAACAGCGGGATCCACGGTCCCACCGGCAGCGCGCCCGAGAACACCAGCTCGAGCGAGTCGCGCAACGCCGACCGGTCGCGCAACAGCCCCAGGCCGCCGGCGACGTTCGCCTTGGCCTCGGCGGACGCGGCCGAGTCGAGACGTCGGCGCAGCTCCGCGATCTCTGCCGGGCCCGCGCCGAGCGCATAGGCCGCTAGGACCGGGCGGATCAGATTCGGCTCCAGGGAATCGACTCGCCCGAACTCGCGAGCGAGCGTCCCGGCGAAGTCGGGGTCGAGCCGGACCCGGGCCATCAGCAGCTCTTCGCGCAGGGCCCGGGTCCGGTCGGAGTCCCCGGCCGTCGAGCGGACCCCTAGACGGTCGCTCTGCGCCACGACCACCGAACGCATCTCGCGCTCCCACTTCGGGATGCGGTGGAGCAGCGGGTACATCAGCCGGGGGACCAGCGTCAGCTCGGAGACGACGAACGGGTCGGTCTCCTCCCCCAGCCGCCGCACGACCGCCAGGTAGTCGTCCAGCGAGCCCTCCCCGGCCAGGAGGAAGGCGAGCTCGTCGTTCAGCAACCCCCATCGATCGACCGCCGAGAGGTCGGTCAGCGTCCCGAGGATCCGGTCGCGGAGCGGCCCCTCGTACCGAACGCGGTAGAATCCGGTCCGTCCGGGGTTGAGGAGCGGCGCGCCGCCGACCCCGTCCACGGTCAGCGTCGGGGTGTCGAACAGGCGCCGCTCGGTCCGGTCCTTCCCCCGCACGGTGAGGGGGATCGGCCAGGGGGTCGCGTCCACCGGGGCGATGGACGAGAACCGACGCTGGGTGAGGTGCAGCGACTCTCCCTGGAGCGACGCGGTGACGACCGGGAACCCGGGCCGGTCGACCCACTCCGCGAAGACCCGCGCGACCGCCGGCTCGGAGGCGTCCGCGATCGCCTTCCAGAGGTCGGACGACTCGGCGTTCCCCCAGCGGTGCTCCGCGAGGTATCGGGAGACGCCGGCGGCGAACGCCGCTTCGCCGACGAACCCCTCGGCCATCCGCAGGACGCTCCCGCCCTTCCCGTAGCTGATCTCGTCGAAGATCTGCCGGATCTCGAGCGGGTCGTTCACCTCGACCCGGATCGGATGGGTGTGGGGGAGCGAGTCCCAGAGCATCGCCCCGGCGGTCCGCCCGGCGAGGAACTCGTCCCAGGGGCTCCAGTCGGGGAACAGCGCGGCGCTCGCCTTGATCGCGACGAACGAGGCGAAGCTCTCGTTGAGCCAGAGGTCGTTCCACCAGCGCATGGTGACGAGGTCGCCGAACCACTGGTGGGCGACCTCGTGGCAGACGACCTCGACGGTCCGCATCTTGGCCGAGACCGGCGAACGGTCGTCGACGAGGAGATACATCTCCTGAAAGGCGATCGCCCCCCAGTTCTCCATCGCGCCGGTGCCGATCTGGGGCAGCGCGAGCAGGTGGAGCTTCGGGAGCGGGTACGGCTCCCCGTAGTAGTGGGCGAAGTAGTCGATCGCCCGGGTCGCCTGCTCGAGGGCGAACCGACCGTCCTCGCTCGCGCCCGGCGCCGCGGCGAGGATCACCTTCGGGTCGTTCCTCGTCCCGGCGATCTCCTCGAACGGTCCGATCCCGAGGTAGAGGAGGTAGGTCGGCATCGGCGGGGTAGGCAGGAACCGCGTCCGGCGCGTTCCGCCGGGCAGGGTCTCCGCGGACGCCACCGGCTGATTCGAGATCACGGTGAGGTCGGCGGGGGCGGTCACCTCGACCTCGAAGACCGCCTTCGCGTCGGGCCGGTCGACGCACGGGAGGAGCCGGCGGGCGCTGACGGGCTCGAAGTAGGTGGTGTACGCGCGGGCCGAGCGGAGGGGCGAAACGTAGAACCCCCGGATCCCCGGATCGTCGATCTTCCCCGTGTATCCGAGCGAGATCGACCGCGCCCCCGGCGGGATCCCGACGATCTCCACGGTTTCGGGCCGCTTCCCCGGGCCGAACGCGAGCGCGCGACCCCCGGACGTCGCGGTCCGAACGGTCAGCCCGACCGCATCCAGGGTGAGTGTCTCGGGCAGCGGCGAGGCCCCGACCTCCACCCGTCCGAGGAAATCGAGCGAGTCCTCCCGGACCTCGAGCGCGAGGCGGTAGCGAAGCTCGTTCATCCCGGCTCTAGAGCCGCGAAGGCGGAAAGCGGTGCCGGCGGTTTGACCCGTCGCCGCGGTCAATCGACCGCCCGACCAGCCTGTCGGCTACCAGCCCCCGTCCCCGCCGCCGTGCCCGCCGTGCCCGCCGTGGCCCCCGCCGCCGCCTCCGCAGTGATGCGAGCCCCCTTGGGCGGCGAACTGGATCCGGACGATGACGTTCTGACCGGCGATCGTCACCGTGCCGGCCGAAGGCTGCGCGGTGTACCCCGACACCGGGGAGACGGTGAACGAGTAGGTCCCGCTCGCGAGGCCGGAGAACCGGATCTCCCCACTGCCGGAGCAGAGCGTCGCGCCGACCGTCACGCACCACGTCGTGCCCGGTCGAAGGCCCGACTCGCTGAAAGTGAGGGTCCAGCTGGACGTACCCCCTCCCTTCGAGAACGTGACCTGGACCGTTACGGCCGAGCCGTTGATCGTCACGGGAGAGACCGGCACGGACGAGACCACCGTGTAGCCCCACGGACCCGAGATGACGTAGGAGTACGTCCCGTTCGGTTCGGAGAAACCGATGCGGTTTGAGGTCGAGGTCTCCGTGGTGTTGTTGACGGTGACGCTCCACTGGGGGGAGCCGCCGCAGCTCGACCGGAGTCCGGTCTCCACGAAGGTGAGCGCGTACGTTGCGTTCGAAGCGCGGGCGAACGCCAGGTTCACGAGGATCCCGGCGTCGGTCACCGTGATCGGCGAGCCTGGGGTCGCGGAGATCAGTCGATACCCGGCCGGGCCGGTCGCCGAGTAGTTGAGGGTCGCCGGTAGCTCGCCGAAGAGGATCGAGCTCCCCGTCGTCGTCGCCGGGCGGCTCCCGAGAGTCACCGACCAGGATGCGCCGGACGGCAGCCCGGTTTCGTTGAACTCGACGCCGTAGGCGATCGCCACGACGCTGACGTTGTGAGAGTCGGAGTCGGTGACGTAGACGTACGAGTGACCGGGGTCCCAGACCGCGGAGCTCGGGGAGGTTCCCACCGTGACGGTGCCGAGCGGGGTCAGCCCGTTGAGCACGGTCAGGTCGTTGGCCGCGAAGTCCGCGATGTACACGAAGCCGGTCGTCGGTCCGTATGCCGCCCAGACGGGACCGGCGGAGGTCGGCACCGTCGCGACCGGGAGGAGCCCGGCGAGCACGACGACGTCGCTCGCGTTGCGGTCGGTGACG
>DATJZK010000022.1:0-6640 GCA_035499145.1 Thermoplasmata archaeon | reverse complement strand
GTCGGCGCGGCGGCGCGGGTCCGGTCGGCTCGGCGGGCGCCGAGACCATCGGCAGTCCCGGGAGCGCATCCGGGCCGGGGCGAGCGCGGACGTCCGGGGAGGCGTGCCCGTGCTCGATCGACGCCACGGGGGCGCCGAACGTCTGTCCCATTAAACGGCTCGGGCCGGTGCCCCTATTAGCCGACGCCGGCGTCCGTACGGCCGAGGAGCACGATGCACCCGACCCGGGCGATCCGAGGGCGGACCACCCATCTGCTGGACGGTCGCCGGATCGTCCTCGGGATCACCGGCTCGATCGCCGCCGTCGAGGTCCCGAAGATCGCGCGCGAGCTGATCCGCCACGGGGCGGATGTGCACGCCGTCATGAGCCCGGAGGCGGCCCGCATGGTCACCCCCGAGGCGGTCGAGTTCGCGACCGGCCACCCGCCGGTCCTGCAGCTCTCCGGCATGGTCGAGCACGTCACGTTGCTCGGGCCCGGGGAAGGACGCGCCGACCTGTTCCTGATCGCCCCAGCGACCGCGAACACCATCTCGAAGATCGCGCACGGGATCGACGATACGCCGGTGACGTCGTGCGCCTCGGTCGCCCTCGGCGGCCACGTTCCGATCGTGATCGCCCCCGCGATGCACTCGCTGATGGGCGAGAACCCGGCGCTCCGCGAGAGCCGGGAGAAGCTCGAGCGGTGGGGGGTCACGTTCCTGTTCGGCCCCCGGACCGAAGGCGAGGAGAAGGTCGCCTCCCCCGAGGAGATCGCGGCGGCCGTCGTCCACGCCCTGGGTTCCCCGCCGTGGCGGGGCCGGCGGGCGATCGTAATCGGCGGGGCCGCGCACGAGCCGATCGACGACGTCCGGGCCGTCACGAACGAAAGCTCCGGCGCCACGGCGGTCGCCTGGGCGACGCAGGCGCACCTGCGGGGCGCGGACGTGGAGCTGTGGGCCGGGGCGATGCGCGTGCCGGTGCCGGGATGGATCCCCCTCCGCCGGTGGCGAAGCGTCGCCGACCTCCTCACGCTCGCCCGGGGGCGGCGGGCGGACCTCGGGCGGGCCGACGTCGTCATCGTGCCGGCGGCCCTCTCGGACTTCACCGTCCGAGCGACCCCGGGCAAGATCGCCTCCCGGGATCGGAGCTCGCTGTCGCTCACGCTCTCCCGCGCTCCGAAAGTACTTCCCGAGCTCCGGCGCCTCGCCCCCCCGCCGTGCCGGCTGGTCGCGTTCAAGCTCCTGAGCGGCGGATCGGAGCGCGCGCTGGAAGAGGAGGGGCGCCGCCTCGCCGAGGAGACCGGCGCCGACTGGGTCGTCGCGAACGATGCGGCCACGATGGGGGCGGCGGAGGCGGCCGTCCTGGTGCTCCCCCGGGGTCAACCACGGCACTGGCTCCGCGGGCCGAAGTCCGAGATCGCGGCGAAGCTGCTCGATGACCTCGGCCGGGACCTGACGACGATCGCTCCCGCGTCCCCGGTCCGTCGGGTCCGCCGGACGTCGCGCGCGGCTCCGCGCGACCGCGGTCGCCGTCGCCGCTGAACGCGCGACGGCCGCCGTCGGGCGGGGCGAGGCCGCCGCCGTTAAGAGAGGTACCCGGCTCGCGGCCGCGAGGTTTCGATGGTCAAGCTGGCCGAGTGGCGGGGGAAGGAACTGTTCCGGAAGTACGGGATCGCGCTCCCCCCGGGTCAGGTCGTGCGATCGCCGGCCGAGGCGGAATCGGCCGTCACCTCCGGCGGGGTCCCCCTCCCGTGCGTGGTGAAGGCGCAGGTCCTCGCCGGCGGCCGCGGAAAGGGGGGCGCCGTCCGGTTCGCCTCGACCGCGGCCGAGGCCCGCGCGGCGACCGAGGCGATCCTCGCGCTCGACTTCAAGGGCGAGCGGGTGAAGGAGGTCCTGCTCGAGGGGAAGGTCGCGATCTCTCGCGAGCTGTACCTGTCGATCGCCCTCGACCGGAGCGCCCGGCTGCCCGTGCTGATCACGAGCGGTCAGGGCGGCGTCGAGATCGAGTCGGTCGCCGACTCCGCGATCGACCGCCAGCTCGTCGATCCGTTCCCCGGGCTCGCCGCCTACGAGCGCCGGCAGGCCGCCCGGAGCCTGGGGCTCACCGGGGCGGCCGCCAAGTCGCTGGACGCGCTGCTCTCCCAGCTGTGGACCCTGTTCGTCCGAGAGGACGCGGAGCTCGTCGAGATCAATCCGCTCGCGCTCGTCGGCGACCGCCTGATCGCCCTCGACGCGAAGGTGATCATCGAGGACGACGCGGCGTTCCGCCATCCGGAGTACGCGGCGATCCGCGACGACCGGACCCCGCTCGAGGAGATCGCCCGCGAGAAGGAGATCGCGTTCGTCCAGCTCGACGGGAACATCGGCGTGATCGCGAACGGCGCGGGCCTCACGATGGCGACGCTCGACGTGCTGAAGGAGTTCGGGGGGAACCCGGGCGTCTTCCTCGACCTCGGCGGGACCGACGACCCCCGCAAGGTCACCGAGGCGTTCCTGCTGATGGCCCAGGCGCACCCGAAGGCGGTGTTCCTGAACATCTTCGGCGGGGTCACCCGCTGCGACACCGTCGCCAAGGGGCTCGTCGAGGCGATGCAGCAGGTGCCGGTCGCTGAGCGGTTCCCGCTCGTCGCCCGCATCCGCGGGAACAACGAGAAGGAAGGGGTCGAGATCCTCCGCGCCGCCGGGATCTCCTCCGTCCCCGACCTGAAGGCGTCCGCGCAGGCGGTCGTCGCCGCCGCGGGGGGCCGACCGTGAGCGTCCTGGTCGACGGAGAGACCCGCGTCGTGGTCCAGGGGATCACCGGTCACCAGGGGACGGTCCACACCCGCGGGATGAAGGAGTTCGGCACGGCGGTCGTCGCGGGGGTCACCCCCGGCAAGGCCGGCGCCACGGTCGAGGGGGTCCCCGTCTTCGACTCGGTCCGGGAGGCGGTCGCCGCGTCGAAGGCGAACGCGAGCTGCATCTTCGTGCCGGCCCCGTTCGCGAAGGACGCGCTCGTCGAGGCGGTCGACGCCGGCCTACGGCTGTGCACCGTCGTCACCGAGCACATCCCGTTCCACGACATGCTCGTGATGTACCACTACGCGCGGGCGCACGGCACCCGGATCATCGGGCCGAACTGCCCCGGGATCGCCGCGCCGGGCAAGGCGAAGGTCGGGATCATCCCGAACGTCGTCTTCCGCCCCGGCCGCGTCGGCGTCGTCTCCCGCAGCGGGACGCTCACCTACGAGATCGTGAACGGCATCAAGGAGCGCGGGCTCGGGCAGTCGACGTGCCTCGGGCTCGGCGGCGACCCGGTCGTCGGCACGTCGTTCGTGGACGCGCTCCCCCACTTCCAGGCCGACCCGGAGACCGACGTCCTCGTCCTCGTCGGGGAGATCGGCGGGACGGCGGAGGAGGAGGCGGCGGAGTACCTCCAGCACCACTTCACCAAGCCGGTCGTGGCGTACATCGCCGGCCGGAGCGCGCCGCCCGGAAAGCGGATGGGCCACGCCGGGGCGATCATCTCGCGGGGGCGCGGCACCGCCGAGACGAAGCTCGCCGCGCTCGAGAAGGCCGGCGCGAAGGTCGCCCGGTTCCCGTACGAGATCCCCGAGCTGGTCGCCGGGATCGTCGCGCAGCAGGCGCGCCGATGACGCCGGACCACGCCCCCGAGGCACCGGAGCCGTGCCTCGTCGCCGGCTGCGGCGCGCCGTCGGTCCGCCACCTGGCGCTCGCCGAGGCCCGGCGGGGGCTCCCGGACCTCCCGGAGCAGGGGCGGCGGGCGCCGCTCTGCCGGGACCACTACCGGCAGTGGAAGAAGGCGACGAAGGACGCCCGGACGCTCGATCGGCTCGGCCGATAAGTCCCGGCCGCCGAAGGGTGGGAACGGAACGGGTTGGCGATGGGCGCGATCCGCGCCCCTCACTGCTTGCGCATCTTCTGGGCCCTCATGCGGCGGCGCATCCGCTTCTTGCGCCACTTCCAGCGCATGTGGCCGCGCTTCTTCCAAACCCGCGAAGAGCGTTTCATTCCATCCGCGTCCGACCGCGCGCGCCTACGGGCGGTCGTTTATTAGGGTTACCTCGGGACGAGTCGGCGGTCCGCCGGGGGAGGCCCCGCCCGTACGGGCGCGGTCGGTGCGCTAATAGGCCGTCGGGCCTCGACCGGCCGTGCTGACCGCCGCGGACCTCGAGGTGAACGTCCTCGACTTCCGGCAGCGGTCGTTCCAGTTCGAGCGGCTCGCCTCGCTGGGGGGGGCCGAGTTCGCCGTCTTCGCCCGGACCGAGACGGAGAGCGAGAGCAAGTTCCGGCCCCGCCTCGTGCACCTGAAGCTCGCCGTCCCGCTGGCGTGGATCCGCCTGGACGAGGCGTCGGACGCGCTCCGGATCTCGAAGGACGGGCTCGGGCTGCCGATGGCGCCGGTGGAGTCGGTGGTCGAGGTCGGGGCGGAGCGGCCGGAGTTCCGCGAGCAGGGGGTCGACTGGCGGCGGGTGGACGGACCGAACGGGGCGCTCGTCTACGCGCCGGCCGAGTTCGCCGCGACGCTGCTCACGGCCGCCGGGTTCGCGGCGCTCGGGATCGGCTAGGCCGGGCTCACGGCTTCGGCCGCATCAGGCGCTCGACGACCGCGGCGATCAGCCCGCCGACGATCGGCGCCACCCAGAAGATCCAGTCCTGCTGGATCGCCCAGCGGTCGGCGGTAAAGCCCGCCGAGAGGATCGCCGGGGCGAAGCTGCGCGCCGGGTTGATCGAGGCGCCGTCGATCGGGATCGCGACGAAGTTCGTCATCGCGAGCGTGAGGGCGATCCCGACGGGGGCGAGGTTCTTCGCGAACCCCTCCGCGCGCGTCGCGAACAGGATCACCGTCACCAGGAAGAACGTGAAGACGACCTCGAGCAGGAACACCGAGCCCATCGAGACGAGGTACGGGCTCGTGCCGCCGGAGTAGCCCTGGGCGGCGAGCGCCACGCCGCCGCCGGTCACCGCGTGCCAGAGCGACGCGTTGCCGTACGCGACCCCGGCGATCGCCGCGACGCCGACGATCCCGCCCGCGACCTGGGCGACGATGTACGCCACCGCGTCCGCCGCCCGGGTCCGTCCCGCGGCGAACATCGCGACCGTCACCGCCGGGTTGAAGTGGGCGCCCGAGACGTCGCCGAACGCGTAGACCATCCCGAGGACGCCGAAGCCGAGCGACAGGCTGAGGAGCAGCACCCGGTCGTCCAGAAGGAACAACGAGACGCCGTTGAGCGACAGGAGCGCCGCGCCCGTGATCGAGACCAACAGGCCGAAGGTGCCGAGGAACTCCGCGAGGTACCGCTGGCCGGCCGTCCACGTCATCGGCCGCGGCACCCCGGTCGCGCTCTAAACCCTTCCGGCGGCCGTCAGAGGACGCCCATCTGGCCGAGCTTCTCGGGCAGGTAGTGGTCGGTCACGTAGTTGAGCCCGTACTTCGCGAGCGACTGCTGTTCGGCCTTCTTGCCGTTCTTCAGCATCAGCTCGATCTCGCTCCGCCATTCGGCCGTGCCGAACCGGGGGTCGGTCAGCTCCGCCTCGAGCGCGCGGACGTCCTGCTCGGAGAGCTTGTCGGACGGCAGGTCGTAGTTCTCGATGTCGGAGGCGGTGACCCCGAGGAACTCCGCGCTGGGGGTCGCGAGGTAGTTCGAGAGGTGCGCCGTCTTGATCGCCCCGTAGGCGACGCTCGCGAAGATGCGGAACGACCACGGGTCGCCGTCGGTGAAGACGACGACCGGCAGCTTGAGCTCCTCCGACACCCGGCGCAGGAAGCGCCGGGTCGACCGCGCCGGCTGGCCCTTCAGGTGCAGGAGGATCGCCTGGCGCTTCTCGTCGAACCCGTTCTCGGCGAGCCGGTCGACCATGCCGCCGCACTCGATCGCGATGATGAACTTCGCGTTCGTGCTGACGAACTGGATCTTCTCCTTCTCGACGTTGAACGGCAGCGAGTAGCCGCCGTCGCCGACGTCGTCCCGGCAGTTGATCGTCTTCACGATCCCCTTGCGGTTCCGCTCCTTGATCGTGAGGTCCCCGATCACCGAGGCGCCGTTCTCCTCGGGATGGAGCCGGAAGTCCTCGCGGAGGCGTTCGCACATCACCTCGAGGTCCTCGATCAGGAGGTTCGACTCGTCCTCGCTGTGGAACTTCGCGTCGTCCCAGCCCTCGCTGATGTAGTACAGCTCGCGGAGGGTCGACGTCTTCTTGTCGGCCGCCATCTCGTTGATGAAGTCGACCAGGTAGAACGTCCGGAGCAGCATCAGCGCCCCGTCGAGCTTCCGGGCGCTCCGCGTCCCCATCGACCGGCCGAGCTTCCAGACCCCCTCGCGGCTCTGGAAGGCGAGGTTCTGCTTCGTCCGCAGCGGCAGCCGCATCCGGGGGATCTCCCCGCGGTCGAGCTGGTCGTAGATCTGGCCGGCGAGCCCGACGGTCGGCCGAAGGGCGTCGGCCCGCACCTTCGGCAGGTCGTCGTCACTCGTCGTCGTGGGCGCCCGCGCTCGCTTCGGCGGCATCGTAGTCCACCTCCGGTTCCTCTCCGGGCGCCGCGGCGCCCGACTCGGCGGCGGCCGCCTCGGCCGCCTCCACGATCGTACGGGGCAGGCGCACGTCCCAGTCGCCCGGCAGCGGGTCCGCCCCCAGGACCCGGGCCTCGTCGATCCCGGCGACG
>DATJZK010000021.1:0-4054 GCA_035499145.1 Thermoplasmata archaeon | reverse complement strand
GGATTCGGAGCCGGGAACGACTCCTTGGAGCTGCTGCGTCGGGGCTGGACGGTCCTGGCGATCGACGGGCAGGAGGGTGCCGCGAAGTTCCTCGACCGCCGAGTCCCCCGGTCCGATCGACCACGGCTTACGACGCTCGTCGCGCCGATGGAAGGGCTGGAGCTGCCGGCGGCGGACCTGATCTACGCCAGCTTCTCCCTCCCGTTCTGCCGACCGGAAGCGTTTCCGGCCCTGTGGCGGGGGATCCGACGGGCCCTCCGACCGGGCGGCCATTTCGCCGGGCAGTTGTTCGGGGAGCAGGACCAATGGCACGCCAACCCCGAGATGACGTTCCAGTCGGTCCGGGAGGTCCGTCGTATGGCGCGCGGACTGAAGGTCGAGCTGCTGCGGGAGACGGTCGAGGACGGCATGTCGTTCAACGGCCCGAAGAACTGGCACTTTTTCGACGTGATCCTCGGGAACCCTCCGCTCCGGGCGCACCGGGTCCGCTGATCGGCCCGGGGCGAGGGGGGCTCGGCGGCGCCCCCGGGCCGGCGGGACGGGTCGTGCGAACGTCCCGTGCTCAGCGGTCGACCAGCTGCGCCGACGATGGCGAATATCGATCGCCCGCTGCCGCCCCACGCGGAAAGAGCCCTTCGAGCGCTTCCCGGTCGGCTCCCGAGAGCCGCAGGTCGACGGCGGCCATGTTCTGCTCGAGGTAGGCGCGGCGCTTCGTGCCTGGGATCGGTACGATGTCGTCCCCCTGGGCCAGGACCCAGGCGAGCGCCAGTTGAGCGGGCGTGCACCCCTTCACGGCGGCGATCTCCTGAAGGCGGGCGACCAGCGCGAGATTGCGGTCGAGGTTCTCCGACTGGAACCGGGGGATCCCGCGCCGGAAATCGTCCGTCGGCAGGGCGTCGAGCGAGCGGATGCCTCCCCCCAGGAACCCCCGGCCCAACGGGCTGAACGGCACGAACCCGACGCCCAGCTCCCGGCACGTCGGGAGGATCCCCACCTCAGGATCGCGGGTCCACAGCGAGTACTCGCTCTGCACGGCGGTGATCGGATGGACCGAATGGGCCCGACGCAGCGTCGCCCCGCTCACCTCGGAGAGGCCCAGGAACCGGACCTTACCCGCGTCGACCAGCGACGCCATCGTCCGCACGCTCTCCTCGATCGGGGTCCGCGGGTCCCGACGGTGCAGATAGTACAGATCGATCGTCGACACCCCGAGGCGCTCGAGGCTCCCCTCGCACGCCGCGCGGATGTGGCTCGGCGAGCCGTCCACCCGCATCGGCTCTCCCGGCGGGCCGGGGACGAAGCCGCACTTCGTGGCAAGGAAGACCTCCCGGCGGCGATCCCGGATCGTCTCGCCGACGAGGCGCTCGTTCGTGAACGGGCCGTAGACGTCGGCGGTGTCGAGGAACGTCACCCCCCGGTCGAGCGCGAGCTCGAGCGTGGCGACCGATTCCCGGTCGTCCCGCACCCCGTACGATTGGGACATCCCCATGCACCCCAGGCCGATCGCCGACACTTCCGGCCCCTGGGGTCCCAGCCGCCGGGTCTTCACGACAGGGGTGCACTCCCCAGGAGCAGATAGGGAGTGTACGACCCTCGTCGCCTCAGGCTCTGGCCCCGGAAAGGATCGCGGCTTCCGGTGGGTCGCCGTTCGTCCGGCGCCCCGATCAGCGGGCGTCCGGCGTCTCGAGGCTCGCGTCGCCCTCGAGCACGTCCCGGGCCTCCTCGAGCAACGACGCGTCGAAGGAAGCGCCGGGCGTCTCCCGCCGTTCCATATCGATGATGAACCGGGCCATCCACTCGAAGTCGGCGAAGATCAGCGGGTCGTTGCTCTCGGTTCGCCACCGCGCCAGCAGGTCGACGGGGTGGGTCAGCAGCGAGTAGTAGCCCGTGATCCAGGTTCCGAACGACTTCCGGACGAAGTCCCGCTCGAGCGTGCCGGATCGGGTGAGGAATCCGACGAACTCGAAGAAGAGGACGACCTCCCAGCTTCCCGGCTCCCCGCTCCGGCCGGGCTTCAGCAGCCAGACGCTCAGCTCCTTGCGTGCCTGACGCATCCTCGGACTGTAGAACCGCTCCCGCAGGTCGAGCAGGGTCGACGTGGAGTGCAACCGCTGGTTCTGCCGCATCTGCCAGTACGCGAACGCCAGGGTCCCGACGACCAGCACCCACGTGCCGGCGACCGTGACCCAGACGGTGAGATCGATCCCCGCCATCGCCCTCCCCATCGGGAATCGACCATAATGCTACGCGCCGTCCGAAGTCCGCGGCCGCCCGGGGTCCCCGCTACGCTTCGGCCGACCCGTAGCGGAGGGAGCGGAACTCCTTCAGGGCGATCGCCGCCGCCCCGTTGGCCGCCAGGCCGACCGCCGCCACGAGGAACCCGAACTCGATGCCGTACCGGCCGATCAGGACCCCGCCGACGAGCAGGCCCGCCGGGATGGAGATCGTGCTTCCGACGGAGTCGATGCTGAGGACCCGGGCGAGGATCTCGCGGGGGACGATCGCCTGCACCAGCGAAACGAACGCCGTGTTGATCAGCCCGACCATCACGCCGATCCCCACGGAGGCCGCCAGGGCGATCGCCAGCCCGTGCGTCAGCGCGAGGACGGCGACGAAACCGGCCAGTCCCAGGATGCAGGCGGCGATCAGGACCCCGACGAACCGCCGGGCCCGGATGCGACCGACCGAGAGCGCCCCGAGGGCGGTCCCGGCGGCCGACGTGGCCACGAGGTAACCGTACACCTCGGGATTCCCCCCGAACCGGATCGACGCGTAGACGACGAGGAACGGCAGGGCGAGACAGGCCAGGAAGTTGATCGGCAGCGAGAGAAGGACCGTCTCGAGCAGGGGCCGATGCGCCCGCATGTAGCGGAACCCTTCGGCGGCGTCCCGCAGCCCCGAGCGCGGGGCCGTCGACGGCTCGACCCGCGGACGGCCCCAGTCGGCCGCCACGCGGATCAGGAACGAGGCCGAGAGGGCGTACGTCAACGCGTTGATGCCGAGCCCCCACGCGGCACCCACGAGCACGACCGCGATGCCGCCCGCCGCCGCTCCGACGCTGTTCATCACGGCCGTGGACGCCTGGAGGAGGCCGTTGGCGTCCTCGAGCGAGTCCATCGGAACGAAGCTGGGGAGGATCGCCTGGCTCGCGGGGGTGAACATCGCCGAGAACGAGTAGACGACCAGCATCACGCCGAGGATCAGGGGCAGGGAGAAGCCGACGAGGAACAGGAACGCGGCGAGGAGGCCGATCCCGGCCATCCGCGCGAGGTCGGAGGCGACCATGATCGAGCGCCGGTTGTACCGGTCGGCCACGACGCCCGCGAACAGACCGAGCACGATGCCGGGGATCACGCCGACCAGGCCGACGTAGGCGATGTCGATCGCGCTGTGGGTGTAATGGTAGACGACCCAGCTGACCGACACCGCGGAGATCGCCGCGCCCAGGGCCGAGACCGACGCGGCGGCGAAGACGTTCCGGAACGGAGCGATCGAGAGCGAATGCCCCATCCGGCGCGTCGGGGGCGGTGTCGGGGTCTCCATGGCCCGGAGGAACGGCGTGGGCGACCGAGGATATCAACGCCCCCCAGCGATCGCCGCACGCCGGGGGCGGCGCGAATCGGGGGCGCCGGAGGCGCGTGTGCCCCGGGGGGACCGGCCGTTACGGTCGAGCCGGCCCCGGCTCGTCCATCTTGAGCAGCTGCTTGCCGACGTTCTCGCCCGCGTACAGGCGAGCCAGTCCGGAGGGAGCGTTCCGGAGACCGACCAGGACGTCCTCCTTGGACTTCAAGCGCCCCGACCGGAGCAACGGGAGGAGCGCCTCCGCCACCTCCGAGAGCCGGGGCAGGTAGTCGCGGGCGAGCAGGCCCTGCATCCGCCCGTTGACCATCACGAGCTGGAGCAGGTTCGCCGGGCCGGGAGGAGGCGATCGCTCGCCGTACCGTGACGTCCCTCCGCACAGAACGACCCGGCCGCCCTGACGCAGGCGTTCGAGCCCCACGTCGAGGATCGGCCCCGCGTCGTTGTCGAAGAAGATATCGATCCCTTCGGGACA
>DATJZK010000020.1:0-4107 GCA_035499145.1 Thermoplasmata archaeon | reverse complement strand
ACGTACGTCGGGGCGATCGTGGCCGCGATCTACCTGGGGCCGTACCTCGGGCTACCGACCAGCGGCGACTTCTCCGTCATCAATCCGCCGTTCCCGCAGCGCACCCACATGTCGGTGGTCGACGCCCTGCTCGCCGGCAATCTGCCGTACGCGATCGACGCCCTCTCCCACCTCGTGCTCCCGGCGTCCGTCCTGGCGTTCATCAACATGGGGATCGCGACCCGAATGACCCGCACGTCGATGCTGGAGGTGCTCCCGCTCGATTTCGTGAAGTCGGCCCGGATGAAGGGGCTCTCGAATCTCGCGGTCCTGTACAAGCACGCGCTCCGCAACGCTCTGATCACCACGACGACCGTCCTCGGGGTCACCGCCGGCGGCCTGCTCGCGGGCACGGTCGTCATCGAGGAGGTGTTCAACTGGCCGGGGATCGGTTCGTACGCCTTCCAGGCGATGGGGGCGACCGGCCTCCCGAACTTCGACGGGGCGATCGGCGCCGTCATCGTCTTCGCCATCGCGGTGGTGATCGCGAACCTCATCGCCGACGTCCTGTACGGCGTGCTCGACCCTCGCGTCGAGTGGCGGTGAGCCATGGCGGCTCCGGTGATCGACGCCCCGCCGCCGGTCGGTCCGGTGGCGACGAGGCCCGGCGTCCGCTGGATCCCCGCCGTCCGGGGGTTCTACCGCATCATGCGCTCGAACCCGCTCTCGTTCGTCGGGTTCCTGCTGGTCGTCGCGATCCTTGTCCTCTCGGCGCTGGTCGTCGTGGATCCGCACGCGGTCGTCCCGTACGGCGCTTCGCAGCAGACCGGCGCCTACACCGCGCCCCCGACCCTGTTCCGCTGGCCGCCGGGCGGCGCTCACCCGTTCGGCACGGATGGGGGGAGCCTCGACATCTATTCGGAAGTGCTGCTCGCGCTGCCGCTGGACGTCGGGATCGGGGTCCTGATCGCCGGGCTCGCGCTGATCCTCGGCGGCGCGCTCGGGCTCGTCGCGGGGTTCTGGGACCGCCCCGGCACGCTCGGCGGGGTCGGTTCGGCGGTGATCCTCCGGACCACGGACGTCTTCCTCGCCTTCCCGAGCCTGGTCCTCGGACTGGCGATCGTCGCGGCGCTCGGGCCCGGCCTCTGGCAGGTGATCCTGGCGGTGACGATCACCTGGTGGCCGTACTATGTGCGGCTCGTCCGGGGCGAGGTGCTCGCGATCAAGCACCTGCCGTACGTGGTGGCCGCCCGCGCGGCCGGGGTCGGCGAGGGGCGGATCCTGCTGCGTCACGTGCTCCGCAACGTCCTCGAGCCGATCGTCGTCTACTTCACGCTCGACATCGGCACGATCCTCGTGACGTTCTCCACGATCGCCTACGTGATCCCGCAGGGGGTCCCGTATCCTCCGGTCGGCGCCGCCCGGCCCGAATGGGGCAGCATGATGTCGTACTACTACGGCAACGCCCTGTTCTCGCAGGAGTGGTGGGCGATCGTCTTCCCGGCGCTTGCGATCTTCGTCACCGCGCTCTCGTTCAGCCTGCTCGGCGACGGCCTGCGGGACGTCCTCGACCCCCGAACGCGTCGGGCGTTGGCCGAGACGTCGACCTCGGCCGCGGGGGGAACGCCGGTCGGGGCGTCGACGGCGTCGGTCCACCCGACGGAGGGCGGATGACGGAGCCCGTCCTCTCCGTCGAGCACCTGTCGGTCGACTACTTGGTCGCGGCGGGCCGCTTCCGCGCCGTGACCGACGTTTCGCTCTCGATTCCCCCCGGCCGGGTCGTGGGGATCGTCGGCGAGACCGGCTGCGGGAAGAGCACGCTCGCCCAGGCGATCCCCCGCCTGATCCCCGAGCCGCCGGCGAAGATCGAGTCCGGGCGGATCGTCTTCCAGGGGACCGACCTCGTCCCGGTCCCCGCGCATCGCCTCCCCCTCGTCCGCGGCACGGGGATCGGGATGATCTTCCAGGAGCCGCTCAACTCGCTGAATCCGGCCTACCGGGTCTACGACCAGATCGCGGAGGCGATCCAGATCCGGCACTGGCGAGAACAGGGGATCCTGCCGGTCTTCCGGCCCGGCCCCACGCCGTTCGACTACTCGCGCCGGCCGATGCCCGGCACCGCCGAGGTGCTGTCGAAGCCGATCGTCCCCGGGGGCGCCACCGCGGAGGCCGCGCAGCGCCGGCTCCGGACCCGGGCGGACTACCGCCGGGAGGTCCTCGAGTACCTCCGTCTCGTTCGGATCAACGATCCGGAAACGATCCTCCATCTCTACCCGCACGAGCTGTCGGGCGGCATGCGCCAGCGGATCATGATCGCGATGGCCCTCTCGGAGAAGCCGTCGCTCCTGATCGCGGACGAGCCGACGAGCGCGCTCGACGTGACGATCCAGGCGCAGGTCCTCACGCTGATGAAGGAGCTGATCGACGAGGTGCACGCCTCGATCCTGTTCATCAGCCACGACCTCGGGGTGATCGCCGAGATGGCGGACGACCTCGGAGTGATGTACGCCGGCCGGCTCGTGGAGTTCGGGCCGGTCGAGGCCGTCTTCCACGCGCCCCGTCACCCCTACACCAAGGCGTTGCTCCGCTCGATCCCGTCCCGGTACAAGGACGATGGGCCGCTCCCGTCGATCCCGGGGTCGGTCCCGAGCCTGGCGAACCCGCCCCCGGGCTGCCGCTTTCACCCGCGGTGCCCGATCGCACGGCCGGTCTGCGCCCAGGAGCCGGCGCCTCCCCTGCGGGAGGTCGGAAGCACCCCGACCGCCGACGCCCCGGCCCACACGAGCGCCTGCCACTTCGCCGCCGAGGTCGAGCAGCTCCCGTGACCGCCGACCCCCTGGTGGAACTCGTCGGGATCTCGAAGGAGTTCCCGCTCCCCCGGACGGTCCGCGAATGGGCGAACCGCCGACCGGCGCGGGCGATCCACGCGGTCGACCGCGTCGATCTGTCGATCGCCCCCGGGGAGACGGTCGGGCTGATCGGCGAATCCGGCTCGGGGAAGACGACGCTCGGCTGGGTCGTCGCCCGACTTCACCCCGCCACCGGGGGACGGCTTCGATTCGAGGGGGTGGACGTCACCCGACTTTCGGGCGGGCGGCTGCGGGCGTGGCGGAAGAACGTCCAGGTCGTCTTCCAGGACCCGGTCGGATCGCTCGACCCGCGCCTTCGGGTCTGGCAGATCGTCGGGGAACCGATCCGGGCCCAGGAGCACGCTCGCCGCGCCGAGCTCCGGCGGGAGCGGCGCCGACTCCGGCGAGGTCGACCGTCGAACGCCGCCGGCGCGCCGCCGTCCGCTTCCCTGCCGCCGCTCCCCCCTCGTCTTACCACGGCAGCGCTCCGCAGGCGGGTCGCCGAGCTCCTCCCCACCGTGGGGCTGCCGGGCGACTGCCTCGACCATTACCCGCACCAGTTCTCCGGGGGGGGCCGCCAGCGGCTCTCGCTCGCCCGCGCGCTGTCGGTCGACCCCAAGCTGGTCGTGCTCGACGAGCCGACGAGCGCGCTCGATGTCGCCGTCCAGGCGCAGATCCTGAACCGCTTGGTCGAGCTGCAGCGCGCCCGCGGGGTCGCCTTCCTCATGATCACCCACAACGTCGCCGCCGTGCGGTACGTCGCCGACCGCGTCGCGGTGATGTACCTCGGGCAGATCCTCGAGGTCGGCCCCGTGCGGGAGGTCCTCGAGCGGCCGGTGCACCCGTACACGAAGGCGCTGCTGGCGGCCGCGCCGCAGCCGGACGCCCGCCGCCGGCGGACCCGGTACCGGATCGGGGGCGACATCCCGACGCTGATCGATCCCCGACCGGGTTGCCGCTTCGCCCCGCGCTGCCCGTTCGCCCAGCCCCGCTGCAGCGCGGCGGACCCCCCGCTGCGCGCCGCGCCGGGCGCCCCGGGTCACCAGGTCGCCTGCGTACGCGCGGAGGAGGTCGCCGAGATCTCGCCGACGGCGCTCCTCCAGCCGGCGCCCGAACCGTCGTCGGTCAGCTGAGGTAGTCGGTGTTGAACAGGAACGCGTACGGCTCGGCGCTCGCCATCGGATTGTTGACGATCCCGTGCAGGTTGGTCGAGTACACCGCGAACGAGGTCGGGACGACCAGCCAGATGTCGGTGTAGTTGTTGTACATGAGGCTCGTC
>DATJZK010000019.1:0-5491 GCA_035499145.1 Thermoplasmata archaeon | reverse complement strand
CCGCCGACGTGGGTCGGCGCCGCCGCCGGTGGTCTCCTGACGTTCGTCTTCTCCGCGTTGTCGTTCGCCCCGCCGCTCCTCCTCTGCCAGGTCCGCTGCTACACGGTCGAGGACTGGATCTACGCCCTCGACCGCGGCGCGGCGCTCGCGCCGAACGCCGCGGGCGTGCTCGCGCTGGCGATGGTCGCGCTGTTCCTCGCTCCGACCGTCGCCTACCTCGTCCTCCTGGGGCGGCTCCGGCCGAGCCCGGGTCGGCGCCCGACGCGACGGCCTCGGCTGCCGTGGCGGACGCCCCTCGGAGCGGGCCTTGCGGCGGTCACCGGCGGCGTGCTCCTCACGGAGGCGGCGGTGCTCGCCGCCGTGCTCTACCGGAGCGTTCGGCCGACGCCCGCCGCTCCGTTCGGGGGGGCCTGGGGACGGCTGTTCGCCCCGGCGACCACGGCGGCCCTCGGCCTCCCGGTCGGGCAGGCGATCGCGAACACCGCTCTGTTCGCGCTGGGCGCCGCCGCGCTCGTCCTGCTGCTCGGGATCCCGGCCGCCCGCGCCGTCGCTCGCCGCGCCCGCGCGGCGCAGGGGGTGGGGGTGCTGCTGTTCGCCCCGCTGCTCCTGTCGCCGGTCGTGCTCGCGTTCGCCCTCGCCCAGTTCTGGCGCCCGCTCCTCGGCGGCGAGCCCGCCGTCTGGTCGCTCGTGATCGTGAGCCAGTCGATCCTCGCCCTCCCGTTCGCCGTGCAGAGCCTTCAGATCCCGCTCGCCGCCGTGCCGCCAGAGGCGAGCGACACCGCCCGGACGCTCGGCGCGCGCCCCTGGACCGCCTACCTCGACGTCGACCTGCCGCGGGTCCGCGACGGGATCGTGACCGCGGCGCTGTTCGCCTTCGCGCTCGGGCTCGGGGAGTTCACCGCGACGTACTTCCTCGTCACGCCCCGCTACGTCACCGTCCCCGTGGCGCTGTACAACGTCGCCTGCTGTACCCGGCAGTTCGCCCTCGCGGACGCGCTCGCCGGGCTCCTGCTCGTCCTGAGCCTCGGGACGCTCGTGGCCCTGGCGCTCGGAGGCCGTCGTGTCGAGCTCTAGGGCGCTCCTCGAGGTCGACGGCGTCGTCGCGGCGTGGGGGGGCCGTCCCGTGCTCCGTAAGGTCTCCTTCGCGGTGGCGCCCGGCGAGCTTCTGGTGATCCTCGGGCCGAACGGGAGCGGGAAGACGACGCTGCTCCGCTGCCTCGCCGGGCTCGAGCCGGTCGCTGCGGGGTCGGTCCGCCTCCGCGGCCAGGAGCTCACGCGCGTGCCGACCCATCGGCGCGGGATCGGCCTCATGTCGCAGGAACCGGCGCTGTTCCCGAACCGCTCGGTCCTCGAGAACATCGCCTACGGGCCGATGCTCCGACGGACCCCCGAGCCCGTCGTTCGCGCGGAGGTCGGGCGGCTGCTCGCGCTCCTCCGGCTCGAGGGGTTCGAGGACCGTCGGCCGGACCAGCTGTCGGGGGGGGAGCGGCAGCGGGTGGCGCTCGCACGGACCCTCGCCGCCCGGCCGGCGGTCGTGCTGCTCGACGAGCCGTTCGCGTCGATCGACGTCGAGCTCCGGGCCGGGCTGCGCGCGGAGTTCCGCCGGGCGCTCCGGGAGCTCGGGACCGCGGCCGTCCACGTCACCCACGACCGGGAGGAGGGGCTGTTCCTCGGGGACCGGGTCGGTCTCCTGTTCGACGGCGAGCTCGAGGTGGTGGGGGCGCCGACGGACGTGTTCCGTGAGCCGCGCACGACGCGCGCGGCCCGCCTCCTCGGCTACAACGTACTCGCCGACCCCTCGGGCCCGATCGCCGTCCTCCCGAGCGATGTCACCGTCACGGCGGAGGACGTCGGGGCCCGGCGCGGACGGGTGGCGGCCGCCGGGTCGGTCGGAGCCAGCTCGCTCCTCGTCGTCGAGCTCGACACCGGCGAGCGCTTCGAGGTGCGCGCCCCCGAGCCATCGCCCCCGGTCGCGGTCGGGACACGCGTCGGGGTCCGCTGGACCCGGGCGCAACCGGTGGAGGAGCGGGCGGCGTTCGCGACCGGTCCGGGGGCCGGTTCCAAAGAGCCCAAGAGGCGGAGGTGGCTCCGCCCGGCATGAGCCCCGCTTCTGCGCTGCCGACCGCGACGACGCTCTCCGTGGCCGGACGGTCGTACACGGTGCACCGCCCCGACCGGATCCCCGGGATCGACCCCGCCCGGTTCGCCCGACGGCCGAGGACCGTCCGCGTCCTGCTCGAGAACCTCGTCCGGCACTTCGACCCGGCGGTCTCGGACGCGGAGGCCCTCCGACGCCTCGCCGACGGGGACGCGACCGGAGGGGCGGAGTTCGCGTTCTACCCCGAGCGGGTGCTGCTGCAGGATTTCACCGGCATACCGGTGATCGTCGACCTGTCGACCCTGCGCGACGACGCGGCGCGGCGGGGGATCCGACCCGAGCGGATCAACCCGACCGTTCCGGTCGACCTCGTGGTCGACCACTCGGTCCAGGTCGACAGCTACGGCTCCGCCCGCTCGCTGACGCTGAACCTCGACCGCGAGTACGAGCGCAACCACGAGCGGTACCGGTTCCTCCGCTGGGCGAAGGGCGCCTACGACCGCGTCCGGATCGTACCTCCGGGGAACGGCATCTGCCATCAGGTCAATCTCGAGCACCTCGCGACGGTCGTGGCGGAGACGTCGGGGCCGTCCGGCGCGACGGCGTTCCCGGACACCGTGATCGGCACCGACTCCCACACGACGATGGTGAACGGCGTCTCCGTGCTCGGCTGGGGGGTCGGCGGGATCGAGGCCGAGGCGGTGATGCTCGGCGAGCCGTACTTCCTCGCCCGACCCGAGGTCGTCGGCGTCGAGCTGACCGGCGCGCTGCCCGACGGGGCGACCGCGACCGACCTGGTCCTGACGGTCACCCGGCGCCTGCGCGAGAAGGGCGTCGTCGACAAGTTCGTCGAGTTCGTCGGCCCCGGCGTCCGCCACCTCTCGGTGCCCGACCGGGCGACGGTATCGAACATGTGCCCCGAGTACGGGGCGACCGCGGCCCTGTTCCCGATCGACGAGGCGACGCTCGCGTACCTGCGGGCGACCGGTCGGCCGGAGTCCCGGGTCGGGCTCGTCGAGGCGTACGCCCGGGCGGTAGGGCTCTGGGGCTCCCCCGAGCCCGGGTCGATCGAGTTCGACGAGCGGGTCGTCCTCGACCTCGGCAGCGTCGTGCCGAGCGTCTCGGGACCGAAGAACCCGGAGGAGAGCGTCCCGCTCGCGGGGGTCCCGGCGTCGTTCCGCTCCGCGCTGACGACCTACCGTTCGGCGCACCCGACGCCCGGGAACGGACGTTCCAGCCGGAAGTATCCGGCGGACGACCCCCTGCGGCCGTTCGACGGGGCCGAGGCCGAGGCGCCCGGCCCGTCCGGCCCCGCGACCCGACCGGACCCGGTCCACGACGGATCGGTCGTCATCGCGGCGATCACCAGCTGCACGAACACCTCCAATCCCTCGGTAATGGTCGGCGCCGGGCTGATCGCGCGGCGCGCGAACGAGCTCGGGCTCCGGGTGCCCGCCCACGTGAAGACGTCCCTCGCGCCGGGCTCGAAGGTCGTGACCGCGTACCTCGAGAAGGCGGGCCTGCTCCGCGAGCTCGGCCGCCTCGGGTTCGCGGTCGTCGGTTACGGCTGCACGACGTGCATCGGGAACTCGGGCCCGCTCGCGCCCGAGATCGAGCGGTCGATCCGGGACGACGATCTGTTCGTCGCCGCGGTCCTGAGCGGCAACCGCAACTTCGAGGCCCGGATCCACAACCTCGTGCGGGCGAACTACCTCGCTTCGCCGATGCTCGTCGTCGCCTACGCGCTGGCCGGGCGGATAGACCTCGACCTCGACCGCGACCCGCTCGGACGGGCGGCGGACGGCTCTCCGGTCACGCTCCGCGACCTCTGGCCGTCGTCGGAGGAGGTCGCCCGCCTCGTCACGGCGAGCCTCTCGCCCGCGATGTTCGAGGAGAAGTACCGCGCGATCGAGGTCGGCGACGCGCACTGGGAACGGCTCCCCGTGCCTCCCGGCCGCGTCTATCCGTGGGAGGCGAGCTCCACCTACCTCGCGGGGGCCCCGTTCCTCTCGCTGCCGCCCCCGTGGCTCCCGAACGACGGGATCCTCGTCGAGGGGGCCCGGGTGCTCGCCCTGCTCGGGGACCGGGTGTCGACCGACCACATCTCCCCGGCGGGCGAGATCCCGACCGGCACCCCGGCCGGTGATTTCCTGGCCGCGCACGGCGTCCCGCCGTCGGAGTTCAACACGTACGGGTCGCGGCGGGGCCACCATGAGGTGATGATCCGGGGGACGTTCGCCAACGTTCGGCTGAGGAACGCGCTCGCCGCCCCGAAGGAAGGGGGGGTCACGGTCCACCTCCCGTCGGGCGATCCGATGACGATCTTCGCCGCGTCGGAGCGGTACCGACGCGACCGGGTGCCGTTGCTCGTGATCGCCGGGAAAGGGTACGGTCAGGGGAGCTCCCGCGACTGGGCGGCAAAGGGACCTCGGCTCCTGGGCGTCGGCGCGGTGATCGCGGAGGGATACGAGCGGATCCACCGGACCAACCTCGTCGAGATGGGGGTCCTGCCGGTCGAGTTCCCGCGCGGCTCGTCCGCGACGTCCCTCGGGCTCACGGGGCGCGAGTCGTACACGCTACGCCTTCTGGGCACCTCCGAGCTCGGTCCGGGGGTCGCGGTCGAGGTCGTCGCCCAGGACCCGCAGGGGACCGAACGTCGGTTCGCGGGGACCGTCCGGCTCCACTCCCGGACGGAGGTCGAGTACTACCGGGCCGGGGGCGTGCTCCCGTACGTGATGGCCCGCCGGTTCTCGGGATAGCGGAGGCGTCCGGCCCCCCTCCGCCGGCGCCCGGAGAGCCCCCGGGCGGCGAATCGCAGGCTGGTTAGGTTGATACGTCCATCCCGCTTACCGCCGCGTCCTCGGGGGGGCCGATGCATCGGGTCGCATTGTCGTCACAGGGATTCCAAGCTCGCCAGCCGATCGCGATGGCCGCCATGGCGGTCGTGGTCCTGATGGTCCTGTCGGGGGGCCTCGTCGCCTCCGTCGGCCCGGCGTTCGCGGCACCGACCCATGCCGCGTCGCTCGCCTCCGCCGCCCCACCGGCGACCGCGTCCGCGGCCCCGCGGGTCTCGCTCGCGGGAGGACCGTCCCCTGCCGCGGGGCTCCCCGCGACGTCCGTGCGAACCGTTTCGTCCGCCGCCCCGGTTTCGGTGGCCGACCTGACCCCCTCCCCCGGGTTCGTCGCTCCCGCCGCGACGACCCCGGTCTTCACCGTCGGCCCGACGACCGGCTTCGTCGGGACGATGGTGACGTTCAATGCCACCGGGTTCGCCGACACCTCGGCGTTCACGATCTCGTACACCAGCTCGGCCGCCAAGCTCGTCACCGCGTGCTCGGGGACCACGACGAACAAGGGGGTCTTCTCCTGCACCTACGTGATCCCCCCCGAGGG
>DATJZK010000018.1:0-8048 GCA_035499145.1 Thermoplasmata archaeon | reverse complement strand
ATCGGCGGCGACGACGCGGCGGGTCACTTCGGTGATCTCCAGGTCGCGGGAGACCGGGCCCCGCACGCGGACGAGGTCGCCCTTCGACTCGAGCGCCGCGACAAACTCGCCGAGCGAGCGGAACGCCACGGGCCGTCGAACCGCCCCGGGTATTAAGCGGCCGGCGCGGGGACCGTGGGTTCATATCGAAACCCGGGCTCGGCGGAGCGATGCAGTCGGTGACCCTCGAGTTCCGGACGGACGACCTCGTGCTCCTGGGCGTGATCCCGGCGGGCCTCTTCGACCGGTACGAGGAGGTCGAGCTGCTGGAGTCGCTGCGGCTGGAACAGGGCTGGCGGCTCGAGCTCCTGCGGGTCCGTCGTCGCGGGCCGCTCAAGAGCGCTTCCGAGCTCGAGCGGGAATCCCGGCGGATCCGGGCGCTGTACGGCCTCGAGAGCTTCGAGCTCGTCGAGCGCCGGCCGAGGACCCGAGACTACATCGTCCTCGTCCGGCAGCGGAACCCCGAGCGGCTGCGGCGGCTCCTGGCGCTCGCGGGCGGCGAGATCTCCCCGGTCGCTCCGTTCCGCCTTTCCGCCGACCGGGTCGTGGCGTCGTTCCACGGCGAGGAGCGAGCCCTGCGGCGGGTCCTGAAGCGGCTGGACCGCGAGGAGTTCCCGTACCGGGTCGTTCGGGCGAGCGCGCATCCGATCGTCGCCGACCGGGGGACGGCGACCCTGACCCCGCTCCAGTCGCGGCTGATCGCCCGGGCGTGGGTCCTCGGATTCTACGCCGTTCCCCGACGGGTCACCCTGACGCGGCTCGCGCGCCAGTCGGGCCGGAGCGCCCCCGCGCTCGGGAAGATCCTTCGCCGGGCCGAGGGGCGGCTCGTGGCCCGCTGGCTTGCCTCGGCGGAAGGGGCGCTCGCGGGGCCGGAACCCGCCGCCGGGTCCGTGCCCGAGGCGTAAAGAGAGCCGCGGATTCGCTGGGCCGTGCCCCGCCGGAATCGCACGGTCGTGGTCGAGCGGGTCGACGGGGCGCCCGCGGTCCCCCTGCCGACGCGCGCGACGCGCGGCTCGGCGTGCTTCGACCTGGCGGCGGCCGAGTCCGTGGAGCTGTCCCGCGGGTCCGTCGTGCTCGTCCGGACCGGCCTGCGCCTCCGGGCGCCGCCCGGCACATTCCTCGAGGTCCGTCCCCGCAGCGGGCTGTCGAGCCGCGGGGTGACGATGGCGAACGCCCCCGGGACGATCGACCGGGACTACTCGGGCGAGGTGCGGGTGCCGTTGACGTACCTGGGCGACGGGACGTACCGGATCCAGGTCGGGGACCGGATCGGCCAGGTGCGGCTGGTCGAGGACCTCCCGGCGACGTTCCGTCCCGGACGCGTCGGCCCGGTCGCCTCCCGCGGCGGCGGTTTCGGGAGCACCGGGCGCTAGCGATATTCCGAGAGGAGCCGCTGGACCGGTTTCGCCGGGGGCGCGGACGGCAGACGCCCGCGGGCCGCCTCCGCCTCGACCTTCTCGAGCATCTCGTGCATCCGTCGCTCGCGGGCGAACGAAGCCCGGTGGAGCCCGACGTCCCGGGTGCCCTCCGCGACCAGGACGACCGCCCGTCCCGCGCGGGCGCGGCCGGTCCGTCCCCGCCGCTGGATCGTTCGGATCACGTCCGGGATCGGCTCGTAGAAGACGACCAGATCGGTCGCCGGGATGTCGAGCCCCTCCTCGGCGACCGACGTCGCGACGAGGCAGTTCACCGCTCCGCCCCGGAAGCGATCGAGCAGCGCGATCTGCTCCTTCTGAGAGAGCCCCGGCGTCCGTCCCTGGTCGGCCTGGCCGACGAAGCGGGCCGGCCGCACCCCGGGGTCGCCGAGCCGCTCGAGCTCGACGACCAGCCGGTCGACGGTGTGCCGGTACTGGGAGAAGACGATCACCCGCGCCCCCTCGCCCCGGCGCAGCTCCTCCCGGACGATCCGGACGGCGGCGGCGAGCTTCGGATGCTCGATGTCGAGGCGACCGAGGCTCTCGATCGCCTGCGTCACGTCCGGGTCGGAGAGGAACTGGCGCTGGGACGGCGTGACCCGGTGGCCGGGCGCCGGTCGCTGGCGCTCCAGGAAGTCGCGCAGGCTGTCGACCCCCTGGCTCTCGATCAGCTCGAGGGCGTGCATTCCCTTCATCGCGACCGCCTGAGCGGTCACCGCCTGCCACAGGCCCGCCGGCGCGGCCTCCCCGCTCTCGCGCGTCGCGCCGATCAGGCGATGGAGCCGCACCCCGGCGTCGAGCAGGGTGCGACGATTGACCTCGCCCTCGGGGACGACCCGCAGGCGGCGCAACGTCTCGACCTGCCGGGCGACCGCGGTACGCAGCAGGACCGCGAGGTGGCGGACCTCCGGTGGGACGGTCACGGTCACCGTCTCCACGCCGATCCCCTGAAGGTACGGCGCGACGTCGGGGCTCAGTTCGGTCCGGTACTCGAACCGCTCGATGCCGAGGTTCGCCCAGACCTCCTGGATGCGGGCGAGGCTGCCGCCGGGCGAGGCGGTCATCGCGAGGACGCGCGCGCGCGGCCCCTCCCGGTTCGCCCGTCCGATCGCGACGTACGGGTAGTCGCCGACCGCGCGGTGCGCCTCGTCGACGATCAGGAGCGAGAATGACGGGAGCGGAAACTGCCCTTCGACCAGGTCGTTCGCGATCACCTGGGGGGTCGCGACCACCACCTGCGGCGGGCGGAGCAGCTCGGCGCGTCGATCCGGCGGGATCGCCCCCGTCAGCACGAGCGGCTCGGGGCCGTAGAGGGAGCGGGCGACCGACCGGGCGTGCTGGACCACCAGCGGACGCGTCGGGGCGAGGAACAGCAGCGACTCGGTCGGACGCCGGAGCAGATACTCCGCCGCGACCCGCAGCGCGATCGCGGTCTTGCCGAGGCCGGTCGGCAGCACGACGAGCGTGTTCCGTTCGACCGCGGCGGCCGCGATCGCGCCCTGATAGGTGCGGTCCTCGAGGGTCCCGGGACGAACCCGCGGGTGCTCGACGTTGGCCATTCGTACCCTGCGCCGCGTTCGGACAGGCCATCGCTTTATTAGCGGGGGGCTGGGCCGGCCCGTGCTGCCGTGGCTCCTCGAGGGAGGACTGGTCGCCGCGGCGATCGGGGTCCTGCTCTACCAGGGGTTCGCGATCCTGCTCGCCTACCAGATGCCCCCGTTGCGGCCCGACCCCGCGGCGGCTCCGGGGCGGTCGGTCGGCGTCGTGGTCGCGGCACGGGACGAGGACGATGAGCTGATCGCGACCCTCGACGCGCTCGCCGCCCAAACGATCCCGGTCGCCGAGGTCGTGGTCGTGGACGGTGGCTCGTCCCCGGCGACGCGTCGCGAGCTCGAACGGCGATCGCCCACGGTACGGCGGCTCGAGGAACCGCCGCTTCCCGCCGGCTGGGTCGGCAAGAACTGGGCGTGCTGGACCGGGGCCCGGTCGGTCCGCGGGGATTGGATCCTGTTCCTCGACGCCGACGTGCAGCTCCACCCCGCCGCGGTCGCCTCGATGGTCGCCTGGGCCGAACGGGAGGACGCCGCGGCGGCGACGATCGCTCCACGCATCGTCGCGCTCGGATTCTGGGAGCGGGTCGTCCTCCCGTTCTACGTGCAGATGGTGCTCGCCCGGTACCGGGCCCCGCGCACCAACCTCGACCACTCCCGCTCGGCGCTCCTCAACGGCCAGTGCTGGCTCGTGCGCCGGGAGGCGTACGCGGCGGTCGGAGGGCACGAGGCCGTCAAGGGGCAGGTCCTCGAGGACATCGCGCTCGCGACCCGGTTCCGGGCCGCGGGGGACCGACTTCGGCTCGCGTGGGCCCCCGCGCTCGCGTCGACGCGGATGTACCGCGACCGGGCCGAGATGTTCGAGGGGCTGGTGAAGAACATCCACGGGGTCGACTTCTCGGTCCGCCAGGAGCTCGGGTTCCTGGCGGTCCTGATCGGCCTGTTCTGGCTGCCCCTCGCCCTCCTTCCGTTCGGGTGGGCGACCGGGAGCGTCCTCCTCGCGGGCCTGGGCGCGTTCCTGTACGTCGCCCTCTTCGGCAAGCACGTCGCGTTCGCGCGGAGCACGGGAGTTCCCGCCGCCTACGGACTCCTCTTCCCGCTCGCGGTCGCGTTCTACGTTGCCGTCCTCGTCACCTCGCTCGGCCGGGGCCTCCGCCGTCGGCCCGTGACGTGGAAGGGCCGCGCCTACTCGATCCGGCCGTGACGCTCCGCCCGAACCGCTATCTGCGGGACCCCGCTCGCGGAGCCGATGGCGTCCGCATCCGAATCGACGTACGGCCTCGTGATCGGGGGGCGGGAGATCCCCGCGAGCCGCGGCGAGGCCCGGCGCGTGCTCGACCCCGCGACCAACCGGCCGATCGCCGAGGTCGCCGCGGGCGGCCGGGACGATGCGCGGCACGCGCTCGAGGTGGCGGACGCCGCCTTCCGCGGCTCCGGTTGGGCTAGCGACGACGGCGCCCGACGGTCGAAGGCGCTGACCCGACTCGCCCGCCTCCTCGAGGAGGCGCAGGACCGGTTCGCGCTGCTCGAGACCCGGAACATGGGGAAGACGCTCCGGGAGTCGAAGGTCGACATCGGATACGTCGTCCGGACGCTCGAGTACGTGGCCGGGCTCGCCGACAAGATCCAGGGCGAGACGATCCCCGTGCCCGGGAGCCGGTTCGACTACACGCTCCGCGAGCCGCTCGGGGTCACCGTGCACATCGCCCCGTGGAACTATCCGCTCCTCCTCGCGATCCGCTCGGTCGCGCCCGCCCTCGCCGCCGGCAATGCGGTCGTGCTGAAGCCCGCGACGTTGACGCCGCTGACCGCGGTCGCGTTCGCCCGGCTGGCCTCGGCCGCCGGGGTCCCCGACGGCATCCTGAACGTCGTCACCGGGAACGGGAGCGAGGTCGGCGACGCCCTGATCGACGATCCCCGCTGCGCTTCGGTCTCCTTCACGGGGAGCCTCGAGGTCGGTCGTCGGATCGCCGAGGTCGCCGCCCGGCGGCTCGTGCCGGCGACGCTCGAGCTCGGGGGCAAAAGCCCGGTCGTCGTCTTCCCCGACGCCGATCTCGAGCGGGCCGCCCGCGCCGTCGCGTTCGGCATCTTCGGCAACGCCGGCCAAATGTGCTGGGCCGCCTCCCGGCTGATCGTCCACGAGTCGGTCCGCCGTCCCCTGCTCGACCGGCTGAAGCAGATCGCCGAGGCCACGAAGCTGGCGCCCGGGGCCGACGAGGGAGCCGAGATGGGCCCCGTGGTCTCCGCCGAGCAGGCCGAGCGGATCCTCGAGTACGTCGCGATCGCCCGGACGGACGGAGGCACCGTCGTCACGGGCGGCGCCCGCGCGACCGCCCCCGGGCTCGCCGACGGCAACTTCGTCCTGCCGACCGTCGTCGACGGGCTGCCGTCGAGCTCGCGGGCCGTGCGGGAGGAGATCTTCGGGCCGGTGCTGTCGGTCTCCGGGTTCTCCGAGCCGGACGACGCGGTTCGCCAGGCGAACGACACCCGGTTCGGCCTGTTCGCCGCCCTCTGGACGCGCGACCTCGCGACGGCGCACTCCGTGGCGCGACGCCTCGAGGCCGGCATGGTCGCGATCAACGAGAGCCCCATCACCTTCCCGCAGACCCCGTTCGGGGGGTACAAGGAGAGCGGCCTCGGCTTCGAGCAGGGGGTCCGGTCCGTCGAGCCGTACACGCGCCGGAAGAACGTTGTCATCAACGTCGGGCTCCCGAAGAAGAAGGCGTAGAGGCCCCCGGTTCGTACGAAACGCCCAAAGTATCCCCCCCGGCTCCCCGCCCCGTGCCGGAGGCTGCGGCCCGGACCTGGGGGAACTGCCGCTTCTGCGGGGTCGCGGTCCCGGCCGGCGCCGACCGATGCGAGATCTGCGGCGCCGAGGGACCGGTCGCCGCGGCGGCCCTCGCGTCGGCGGCGCCGCGCGTCCGCCGACGGATCCGCTGGACCGCGGCGCTGCGGACGCTGCTGGTGGTCGGCGTGGTGATCGGCCTGGCCTACACGATCATCGACGCCGAGTTCACCGGCCCACCCGTCGTCGCCGACCCGCTGACGACCGCCGGGGTCCACGCGATCCCCGTCGGCGCGACGTACATCCTGATCGGGAACATCACCGGGGGCGACTACGTCGTGGGGAACTTCACGACGATCGACCCGGCCGGCCTGAGCCTCGCGATCGCGGTCTACAACACGAGCGAGTGGGCCGCTCGTCAGGCGAGCCAGCCTGCGACCCCGGCGTGGTCGAGCCCGGCCGCGCCGGCGGGTCGGATCATCTTCGTCGCGCAGTACACGGACGAGTACTACTTCGTCTTCGCGAACCCGTACCCGACCACGAGCGGCCTCGGCGTCACCGCCTACATCGTGACGCAGTACGAGTCCAACGTCGGGGACGAGGGGCTCGGGTAGGCGTCCCTACGCGTCCGCGCCGTCCGCCGGCTCCTCGGCGGTCGACCCGTCGTCGTCGGAGCGCCGGAGCAGCTCGGGCGGGATCTGGTCGGCGAGGTAGACCGTCTTCCCCGCCTGCATGATCACGATCCCGGTCTCGCGGGCCTTCCGGGCGTCGATCTCGAGGATCGTCGGCTCGGGGGTGCGCACCTTGCCCGCGGCCCGCGCCGCGGCCGCCGTCTTCGAGAGGTGGACCTTGCGCCGGTCGGAGGGCCGGAGGCCGACCTCGAGGACGATCGTCGTCTCCTCGGCCGTGACGGGGAAGTACAGCCGCTCGGGGATGTTCTCGGTCGGGAGATCGAGGTCGACCTCGAGCGTGTGGCCGTAGGTGGCGCGGACGCGGTCGTCCTTCACCTCGTAGCGCCCTTTTGCGTCCGTCTCGGCGATCGCGACCAGGTGGTGCGGGCGGAGCCAGTGGTAGGCGGGGTGCTTACGGCCGATCGCCCGGACGAGGTCCGGCAGCGCGATCCAGCCGTGCGCGTCGATCGCGAGCTGGTAGCGGTCCGGGAAGTGCCGAAGGACCCCGGTCATCACGCGGCCCAGGTGGTCCAGCTCCCGGTCGTTCATCAGGAACCGGCCGGCCTGGCCGCAGACCGGGCACGCCTCGGCCCGGAAGTAGCCGTGCTGGGGGCACTCCTTCAGCATGGGGGCAGGCGCGCGATCACGCCTTGACCTTGTCCGCCGCCTTCTCGAAGTCGGTGAGGAGGTCGTCGTACAGGTCGGTGAGGTCCTTCAGCGTCCGCTTCAGTACCTGCTGCGGCTTCTCGCCCTTCGTCCGGAGGTACAGGGTCGGGCGGTCGAGGTACGGGTGGCCGAGGAAGTAGCGCGCCTCGACGACCTTCTCCTCCTTCTGGAGCGCCTCGACGAGGGGGATCAAGAGGGTCTCCTCGCCCTTCGGCAGCTCCACCCGGAGCAGGTCGTGCTCCTTTTCGACGACGCGGACCTCCATCGGGGCCTCGGGAGTCGAACGCACCTAGCCCCGCTTCTTAAGCGTGGCGGCGGCGGCGCGGCCGTCGTCGGGGCGTCCGGGCCGACGCCCCTTTAACCCGGGCGCGCTCGGCCGCCGAGGCTCCGATGCGGTGGCTGGTCGTCGGGGGCGGCGCCCGCGAGCACGCGATCGCCGCTGCCCTGGTGCGCGCGGGGGCGGAGGTCGCCGTCGCGAGCGCGAACTCGAATCCGGGGCTCGAACGGCTTTCCGTCCGCTCGGGCCGGGTCGACCCGAACGACCCGGCGAAGGTCGTCGCCTTCGCCCGCTCCGCGGCGGCCGCCGCCGCGATCGTCGGCCCCGAGGCCCCGCTCGCCCACGGCGTCGCCGACGCCCTGCGGGCCGCGGAGCTTCCGACGGTCGGACCGGGGACGGCGAGCGCCGCCCTCGAGTCGTCGAAGGTGTTCTGCCGCGAGCTGCTCGCGCGCCACGGCGTCCCCGGGCAGCCCGCGTTCGCCGCGCCGACGACCGTGGAGGCGGTCGACGCGGCGATCGCCGCCCAGCGGGGGGCGTTCGTCGTGAAGCCGAGCGCGCTCACGGCGGGGAAGGGTGTGTGGGTCCAGGGCGCCGACTTCGGCGACCCGAAGGAGGCGTCGGTCTACGCGAAGTCGATCCTCCTCC
>DATJZK010000017.1:0-2215 GCA_035499145.1 Thermoplasmata archaeon | reverse complement strand
GGATGTATCGGCTCGATCCCCCCACGAGGACGACGTATCGGATCCCGCGGGAGACGGTCTCTGACGCCCAGTTCTCGAGCTCCGCGAGGCTCGGCAGGTGGGCGACGACCTTGTTGACGACGACGTCGCGGCCGGTCCGGTCCGCGACGTTCCGGGCGAACAGGCGGGTGTCGCCCGATCGGTAGTACGGCCGGCCGTCGTGGTTCTCGTCGACGAGTTCGGGGATGTCGACGGCGTCGATCCGCGGCAGCGCGACGACAAGGGTGACGAGCTCGGCGAGGTGCGCCGCGGCGCGCGCCGGCGAGGCGCGCGCACCGGGCGGGACCGGCTCGAAGAACAGCGGCTGGTGGGTCAGCGCCTCGGCGAGGGAACGGGGCATCGGCGTCGCGTTCCACCCCGCGCCGACTATCAAGCTTCAGCCCGCCCCGGCGATTGCGGGCGGTGCAACGGCGGGGCCCGCACCGCAATCCGGGGACGTCGGGCGGGCCGGGGTCCGAACGGCTAATCGACCGCGCGCGCTAGGGGCTCGTCGTGTCGCGGGGCCACTTCCGGGCCGACCTCGGGCTCGTCCGGCAAGGGGTGCATCTCGCCTGGGAGTACGGGACCCGACCGCTCGAGGAGCTGACCCGCCTCGCCGAGCTCCTCGAGCACTCGGTCTACGAGCGCGGCTCGCTCGTGGCATCGGAAGGCTCCGTCCGGTTCACGCTCCTCAATCCCCCGCTCCGGATGGGCGCGTTCTCCCGGATCGGCCTTGCGTGGGACGGGATCGCGGTCGACGCTTCCCAGGTCCGGATCGGCACGGACCCCGGGGGCGCCGTGCGGACGCTTGCCTCGATCACGCGCGACGCGCCCGCGACCCTCCCGATCGGCGCGCGGTCGCGCTTCTCGTTCCCGGTATCGGGACCGGTCGCCGGGGTGCACGCCGTTCGCCTCGAGCTCCACAGCGCGGCGATCCCGCCGACGGTCTGGCTCGAGTTCTCGGACCGCGTCGGGGCGTCGCCGTGAGTTCCCGCCCTTCGGCCGAGCCGCCCCTCGTCGAACTGCGTCGCGCCGAGCCGTTGCGGCCGCTCGTCGCGGCCGGTCCTCGGGCGACCGCCGTCGTCGGCGGCGGCGGGGACTTGAGCGTCCCGATCGACACGCGGGGCAGCCCGATCGATTGGGGCGGGGTCTACGGGGAGGGGATCCGATTTCTGTCGGGGTGGTCGGTGCGCGTCGTCGACGGCGAACGTGAGTGGGGTCTCCCCGAGACGCTCGCGTCGCTGACCGCGCACCGGTACGGCGTCGCGTCGGTCCACGTCGCTGGCGAGCTGACGCTCCAGCAGACGATCACCCCGCTCGAGACCGGGGCGGCGCTCCCGACGCTCGGCCGTCGGATCGAGATCGTCTCGTCCGACCCGACCCCCCGCGCCGTCCGGGTCGAGACGACGTTCTCCCCGTACCTAGCGCCGGTGCTTCTCGAAGGAATCAAGCCGTACGTCTACGAGGCCGCGACGCACGCCGAGCAGCTGCGGATCGGCTCCCACGGCTACGGACTCGCTCTCGCGTCGGACCCGCTCCCGAGCCACCTCGCGCTCGACCGCGCGTCGTGGATCGGCGGCCGGAGGACCGGCGAGCTCCGCGAGGTGCTCCTCGACTACGACCTGCGCCTCGCGCCGAACGGCCGACAGACCGTCGCCTGGATCCTGAGCGGCGGATTCGAGCGCGACCTCGGGGGGGCGACGGCGGCGATCCCCGCGGCGTTCGCGCGGACCGAAGGGTGGCTCGACCGCTCCGCGGCCGAGTTCGAGAGCTGGATCGCCCTCACGCCGTCGATGGAGCTCCCGGGGCTCCCGGCGATCGAGACCGCCTACCGGCTGGCGCGGGGTGCCCTGCGCCAGCTCTACCACCTCGCCGAGCCGGAGCTCACGGGCCTCGTGGCGGGGGTGCCGTGGTACTCCGCGATCTGGGGGCGCGACCTCGGCTGGATGCTGCCGGCGGTCACGTGGCTCGGCGATCGCGAGTGGGCGGAGCGGTCGCTCCGGTGCCTGTTCCGCTACCAGGCGAAGACCCACCTCCCCCTGCTCGGCGCCGCGGCGGGAGAGATCCCGATGCAGCTCAGCGGGGGTCCGCTCTTCCTGTACGGAACGTCGGACTCGAGCCTGTACTTTCCGACGGTCCTCCAGCAACTGATCGAGAGCGGCGCGTCCCCGGAGCTCCGGGCCGAATGCGCGCCGGG
>DATJZK010000016.1:0-4136 GCA_035499145.1 Thermoplasmata archaeon | reverse complement strand
GTGCAGGAGGCGCTCTGGACGAACGTCGCCGACTTCGTCGCGTTCCGCGGGCTCCCCGAGGAGGCCCGCGAGATCGGGCGTATGGCCGCGGGGGTCACTCCCGCCCGGCTGCTGGGGCTGAGGCGCGGGGAGGCGGTGGTGCTGCTCGGGAAGGGGGCGGCGGTGCACTGGGTTCGGACCGCCCGGGTCCCCCCGGCGGCGGCCGGCACGGCGCCGAAGCTCCACGACGCTGTCCCAGGGGAGACTCTTCCGCGCCGCCCGGGCACCGAGGCAGAGCCCGCGCCCGAACGATCGGTTTCCCCCGAGGAGGTCGGAGCGGTGACCGTCGGGGAGGCGGTCGACTGGATCCGAGGCTCGACCCGCGACGTACCCGAGGAGCAGCCCTGGCCGCTCCCCCTCACCGAACTTCGAGCTCGGTACCCCGGCGACCGCGACCTCGTCCGCCGCTTGGGGGCGCTCCTCGGTCGGTCGGGAGCGCTCCGGCGGAGCGATCGGACCGGGACCGGGCCGGTCTGGTGGATCGACCTGCGTCGGCTCCCGGACGGATCGGGGCGCGGCGACTCCCCATCCGGGACCGGTTCCTCGTTGCCAAAACCCTCTTAGGCTGGAAGCCGCCTGATTTTCGCCGATGGAACCTGCGGCGAGCCCGACGGCCGCCCCCGTGCCGCGGGACCGCGCCCGCTCCAGCGGCGACCTCGAACGGTGCGCGACGGGGATCGAGGGCCTCGACAACATCCTCGAGGGAGGGATCCCCCGGGGCAACATGGTGCTGGTCGCGGGCAGCGTCGGCACCGGGAAGACGACCCTCTGCCTCGAGTTCCTCGTCCGCGGCGCGGAGCACAACGAGCGGTCGCTGTTCGTCTCCGTCACCGAGTCGTCCGAGAAGCTCGTCCAGAACCTCTCGACGTTCGACTTCTTCAAGCCGGAGCTCGTCGAGAAGGGCTCGCTCGTCTTCGTCGACCTGCCGGTGATCTACCGGAAGCTCGGCCTGGAGCGCGAGGAGCTGACGACCGAGGACGTCGACATCCTCCTGCGCACCCTCTCGGGCCTCGTTCGATCCCTCGGCGTCCGCCGGCTCGTGCTCGACAGCCTCACCTCCCTCTGCTACCGGATCCGGCGGGACGAGCAGATCCGCGACTTCCTGCTCCGCCTCGGCAGCGACCTGAGCGACGCCGGCTGCACGTCGCTCCTCGTCTCGGAGATCGGCCCGCAGGCCGGCCGCTACTCCACCCGGGGGGTCGAGGAGGCGATCGTCGACGGCGTGATCCTCCTCTGGAACAACCGGCGCATGGGCGACATCCTGCGCGTCCTGCAGATCGTCAAGATGCGGGGCACCGCGCACTCGCGCACGCAGTACGTCATCGAGCTCACCCCGATCGGCCTCCTGATGGCCCCGCACCTGAAGGGGGCGCGGGGCGCCGAGGGAGGCGAGTAGCGTGCCGCCGATCGACATCGGGGACCGGCTGCGGGCCCTCCCGCTCGGCAGCGCGGTCGCGCTCAAGCTCGACCCGCGCGAGTACGCCGACCACTACTTCGCCGTCCTGAACGCGACCCTGCGCGGGGTGGGTGCGGAGTCGGCCAACCACACCGTCTACGTCGCGGTGACCAACCCGGCGTCGTTCGTCTGGTCGCTCGCGCAGGCGCTGGACGTGACGCCCGATCAGATCTCGTTCGTCGACGCGATCAGCCACCTGATGATGAACTACTCGAACCCGCTCGAGAACGCGACGTACGTGGAGAGCCCGCGGGCGCTCGAGGAGATCATGCTGCGCGTGGAGTACCTCCTCCGCCGCTACCCCCACCCTCGGACGACGGTCGTGATCGACAGCGTCAACTCGCTCGCCATCCACAATCCGCCCGAGCTGCTCTCCGAGTTCTTCCACATCCTCCTCAACAATCTGAAGAGCCGACAGGTGCTGACGCTCGTGCTCGAGACGACCGACGAGGAAGCCGCGGCGATCGACCAGATGCTGAACCTCGTGGTCGACGAGACGATCGACGTGGCGCGCGCCGGGCGGTGAGCATGTCGGACGCGCAGCGGATCTTCGACATCCCCGAGCTCGACCAGCCGCTCGCGCCCGCCCTGCGCCCCGGCTGGCTCGCCGTCCTCTCGGGCACGTCGGGCTCCGGCGCGCCGCTGCTCGCCAAGCAGTTCGCGAACGCGGGGGTCGGCAGCTCGCCGGTCCTGTTCTACACGACGTACGAGCGGACGGACGACGTGCGCGGCGCCTTCGAGGACTTCGGCTGGGACCCGGCCGACATCAAGATCGTGAACCTCGCGGACGAGTACTACGAGCGGGTGCTCGTCCGCGGGCTCGAGGTCGCCCGGGTGCGCGAGCGGGGCCTCTCGCTGGAGGACCTCGCCCGGCCGGAGGCGGAGGGTCGGGGCCGCGCGGCGTTCAGCCTCACCGACCGCATGCTCGCCGACCTCGCGACGATCGACGCACCGTTCCGCCTGGTCGTCGACTCGGTCGACTTCTTCTTCGAGGTGCTCGAGCCGCGGGACGTGATCACGGTCGCCCGCCAGATCCGGCACCGATGCCAGACGATCGGCGGCCAGGCGCTGATCGCGGTCCACTCCGCCTCGCACGAACGGACCACGACGACCCGCCTCGAGGACCTGGCCGACCTCGTCGTGACGCTCCGCGCCGAGGCCCGGGGCGACCGGCACGCCCACACGCTCTCGGTCGAGAAGGTCGGCAACCGCCCCGACCTGACGCGCATCTGGCGCGCGCGGCTCGAGGAGCGGGGCTGGCGGGTCGACGCGCCCCCGTCGCCGGGATAGCGGCCTACCCGAACGCCACCGAACCTTTAATGGCCCCAGCCCCGTCGTCTCCCCGAGGCACCCGTGGAGGACGTCGTCATCCGCACGCTGGAGAAGGTCCAGCTCCGCGATCCGATCCTCGTCGAGGGGCTTCCCGGCGTCGGGAACGTCGGGAAGCTCGCCGCCGACTACCTCCGCGACCAGCTGCCCGCCAAGCCGCTCGCGACGATCTACTCGAAGTTCTTCCCGCCCCAGGTCTACGTCAGCGAGACCGGCGTGATCCGCCTCGTGTCGAACGAGCTCGCGTACTGGAAGGCGCCCGCCTCGGCCCCCCACGACCTCCTCGTCCTCGGCGGCGACTACCAGGGGATCAGCCCCGAGGGCCAGTATGAGATCACCGAGCGCGTCCTCGACTACTGCGCCGGCCTCGGGGTGAAGGAGGTGTTCACGCTCGCCGGCTTCGCCCAAGGCCACGCGGTCGAGACGCCGCGCGTCCTCGGGGCCGCCACGATCCCGGCCCGCGTCGAGGCGATGAAGAAGTTCGGGGTCGTCTTCTCCCGGAACGATCCGGGCGGCGGGCTGATCGGCGCGAGCGGCCTGTTCCTCGGCCTCGGACGGATGTTCGGGATGGAAGGGGTCTGCCTGATGGGCGAGACGAGCGGCTACTTCGTCGATCCGCACAGCGCGGAGGCGGTGCTGAAGGTCCTCGGGAAGGCGCTCCACCTCGAGATCGACTTCACCGACCTCGAGACGAAGGCCCGCGAGATCGACCGGATCGCCCAGAAGATCCACGAGGTCGAGCAGCGGTCGAGCGAACCGTCCGGCGCCGGGTCGGGCCCGACCCGCGAGGACGTCGGCTACATCGGCTGACGCGGGGCGTCGCCGTGGCCTCGGTCGGGGCGCCTCCGTCGGCCGCCGCCGCGCTCCCCCCGGGGCTGCGGGAGCGTCTGAACGAGCGGGCCGACCCGTCGGGATTCGTCCCGTTCGACCGGTTCATGGACGTCGCTCTGTACGATCCCGAGGTCGGGTACTACGCGGGCGCGAACTCCCCGCTCGGCCCGGCCGGCGACTTCTACACCGCCGGCCACGTTTCGCCCCTGTTCGCCGCGACGCTCGCTCGCCGCATCGTCCAGGGGCTCGCGGCCCTCCCGCCCGGGCCGCCGCCGGCCGTGTTCGAGGTCGGTCCGGGCGACGGGTCGATCGCCGCCGGAGTGATCGCCTCGCTGGCCCGTTCGCCCGGGGTCGGGCCGATCGAGTACCGACTGATCGAACGGTCCGAACGGCGCGCCGCCGAGGCGTACGACCGGGCGCGGGCGGCCGCCGAGGGGACGGCCGTGCGCGTTCGGCGCTCGGCTTCGGTCGGGGCGGACGG
>DATJZK010000015.1:0-2205 GCA_035499145.1 Thermoplasmata archaeon | reverse complement strand
GCCGCGATGGCCAACTCGGGAACGTGCTACTTCCTGCGTGACGACGCCAACATCGGCGGGACCAACCCGCCCGGGACCCACTACGGGTCGACGACGACGCCGGCGAGCTGCACGGGTACGTTCGCGCAGACCAACGCGAACGCCGCGAGCTGGTAAGAGACCCGCAAAACTGGGCGACTCGGCCCCCCTCCCTGGTTGGGGGCCGAGTCGCTCAACCACGTGAGGCTCCATAAGGAGCCGGCCCGGCCCTCCCTCCCTTCGATGGTCCAACCCGCTGGACACTCGCGAACGCCTGCGAGACAATCCGGACGATCCGACTCTCGGAGACGAAAGGCGGGACGGTGGGGACCAGGGGGACGAAGGCACCGGTCCGAAAGACCGGTCCCCCGGCCGACTCCCCGCGGTTGACTCCGAGGCAGCGAGCGTTCGCCCCATTCGCGCGGCAGAACGGCTTCTCCTCGGGCGACGGATACCTGCTGGGGAACCATGGCGTTTCGCTTCCGTGGTCGTCGAGCGACCGTCCCCGCTGGGGGACCGAGTTGGCGGGGACGTGGCGCGGTCTGCCCGTCACCACCGCCGACGTCTGGTGGGGCGGCGGAAGGAACGCCGCCTGCACCGTGGCGGTGGTGGGTCTTCGCGCCGACCTCCCACCGACGCTGATCGGCGACCGGCGACAGCCGGCTCCGGGAGGGTCGCGCAAACGCGGAGAGGCCCAGCTGTGGCCCGACGTCGTGGTCAGCTCGACCGATCCGCAGTTCGCGGCTCGGCTCATGTCGGCCGAGCTCCGCGAATGGTTCCGTTCCCTGAACGGCGCGTTCGACTTCTGGGTCAGCGGCGGCTATGTCGTCGCGGCCGCCCGACTCCGGCGGGGCGGGCGTCTCCGGCTGCTGCGCCCGAGCGAGCTTCCCTACCTGCTGGAGGCGGTGCGCGGCTTCTGCCTCCGGGTGCCGCCGGGGATCTGGGCCCAGTATCCCCCGATGGAACCGGACGGACCGGGTCCGTCGTTCGGCTGGGGCATCCGCCCCCGGGTCGCGATATCCCAGATCGTTCCGACCACGCCGTGGTATCGGCGCGTCCGCCTCGTCGACCGGGTCGCCGGGGCGGCATCGCTCGCCGGGGCGGTCGTCATCCTCGTTTCGTTCCTGCAGACCTGGGTCACGGTGCCATCCCAGTTCGGTGGCCCGCGCAACGGGATCCAGTTCGCCGGGGCCGGCGGGATCTGGCTGCTCCTGGGCATCGTCGTCCCCGTGTCGGCGTCCGGGATCTACTCGCTCGCCGGGGGACGCAGCCTACGGATCACCCGAGCCCTGGTGACGGGCGTCGCCGGGGCGATCTGGGTTTCCCGGTCTATCTCCTTTTCCGCGTACGTCCACACGTGGCTGCAGCGGTTCGGTTGGCCGACACCGCCCCATCAGGTCGGACCAGGCCCGACGTCGGGCATCGTCGGCGGCTCCATCGTCCTCGCAGGAGCCGCGCTGCTGGTCGTCGCGGCCGTCTGGTTTCGGGACGCGCCGAGGATCTCGATCAGGGCGCTCGAGGCGACGGGCGCGGGCGTCCCCGACACGAGCGCCGACCGCTGGCTCGCATACGTCCCCGCGGTGTTCCCGTCCGCCATGGGAGCAGCGCAGCCCCCGCGCCCGAAGCGGCTTCCGGTGGCCTCATCCGCCAAGCCGTTCCCCCGCCTCCTCGCCGTCGCGCTCCTGCTGACCTCCCTGTCGATCACCGCGGGGGTCGCGTGGCACGTCTACCAACGTGCGGAGGACTTCGCCCGATACGGAGTCGAGGTGTCTGCGCACGTCGTGCACTACCACTGCTACAGCGACGACAGCGGGGACGGAGGGGATCCCTGCGACGTGACGGTGCAGTTCACCTCCAACCTGGGCACGACCATCACCGCCACGTTGAAGGGGCTCGACGACAGCGTCACGTACGAGATCCAAGGGGGCTGCTGTCTTCCCATCCTCTACGACAGCCGGAACCCGAACGACGTCTCGACGACCACGATCGAGCCGCCGGCCACCATCGTGATGATCGCCTCGGTGATCGCGATCGTCCTCATCTTGCTGTTCACGTTGCCGATGATCCGCCGGACGCCGAAGGGACCGAGGGCGAAGCCGAGGAATCGCAAGACCGGGAGCGCCACGCCCGTGCGCCCGGACCGCGCGACGTCGCGGCGGGAGCCGCCGGGGACGTCGCGCAGGTCGT
>DATJZK010000014.1:0-11070 GCA_035499145.1 Thermoplasmata archaeon | reverse complement strand
GGTCCCGCCGGCCGCCTCGTACGCGCGCCGGACCAGGTCGAACGAATCGGCGGGCGGCGTCGGCCCCCGCCCGACCTCCCGGCACCTCAGACAGCGGCAACGCCGTCCCGTCCGGGCGAGCCGGTCGAGGGCCAGCTGCCGGAGGTTGCTGCTCCGGACGCCGGCGGCGATCAGTCGGGCCGGGATGTCCCGCTGGATGCGGTGGATGCGGACCCACGGGGGCAGCTCGGCTTTCATCGCCGCGAGCAGCTCCGCGGCCTGCTCGGCGGTGTACGGGAGATACCGGCCCGCCCGCCAGTCGTCGTACAGCGGCGTGTCGGGGAGGACCAGCGTGGGATAGATCTTCAGGAAATCCGGACGGAACTCGGGCGCCGCCCAGAGCCTCCGGAAGTCGGCGAGATCGCTCGCCGGGTCGGTCCCGGGAAGGCCGAGCATCAGGTGGTAGCCGACCTTGAGCCCCCGCGCCCGGGCGGCCCGGGTCGCCGTCACGACCTCGGCGACCCCGTGGGCGCGGCCGACGGCCGCGAGCACGTCATCCCGGAGGCACTCGACGCCGATCTCGACGCGCGTGACCCCCGCGTCAAGGAGGTACGGCAGCACGCGGTCGTCGCACCAGTCCGGCCGCGTCTCGACCGTGAGACCGACCACGCGGTGCTCGCTCCGCTCGTTCGCCGCCTGGGACGCGGCGAGCGACGGCGAGAGCGAGCCGTTCAGCCCGTCGTAGATCCCGCGGAGGACCTCCTCCTGGTACGGGCGGGGCCGCGACGGGAAGGTACCTCCCATTACGATCACCTCGACCTTCGACGTCGGGTGTCCGATCGCCTGGAGCGTCTCGATCCGGTGCCGCGCGATCGCCCGCGCATCCCAGCGGAACTGGGCGCCGCGGAGCGCGGACGGCTCCTCGCCGGTGTAGCTCTGCGGGCTCCCCCGTTCCAAGCCCCCCGGGCAGTACGTGCACCGGCCGTGCGGGCATCGCGCGGGGGCGGTCATCACCGCCACGATCGCCACGCCCGACAGCGTGCGGGACGGCTTGCGGAGGATCCCCGTCGGTCGCTCGGCTCCCTCCGCCGAGACCCGCCGAACGTACTCGACATTCGACGGGAGGCTGCCGCCCGGCGACCGGTGCGCCGCGGCGAGCTTCGCGCGGTGGATCGATTCCGGTCCGGACGGGGGGCTCAGCGGTGCATCCACGGCCGGCTCTCCCCGCCGATCACGTACGGCACGTGCTGCAGTTCCGCGACCGTACGCGCGCCGGTGAGGAACATCGCCACCTTGAGCTCGTGGACGAGCGTCTCCAGCTCGGTCCGCGTCTCCTCGAACCCGGTCGACGCCGCGCGCAGCACCCCGCCGGCGGTCCCCGCAGCGGTCGCCCCGAGCGCGATCGCGCGGGCGACGTCGAGGCCGGAGCGGACCCCCCCGCTCGCCACGACCGGAAGGCCGAGCGGCGCTACCTCGAGGACGGAGATCGGCGCCGGGATCCCCCAGTCCCAGAACGTCTTGCCGACCCGGGCCTCGCGCGCCGCCCCGCGGTCGACCGCCCGGTAGTACTCGACCGCCGCGAACGAGGTGCCGCCCGTGCCGCTCACGTCGAAGGCGCGGACGCCGCGGTCGCGCAGCGCCTCCGCGACCGGCCGGGAGAGCCCGGCGCCCGTCTCCTTGACCAGGACCGGGAACTCCTTCGCGAGCGCCCCGATCCGCTCGAGGCAGCCCTTGGCCCGCCGGTCGCCCTCGGGCTGGACCATCTCCTGGAGGAAGTTGAGGTGGATCGCGAGCAGGTCGGCGTGGATCAGCTCCATCGCGCGCCGGACCTCCTCCGTTCCCACGACCGGATCGCCCGGCTTCTGCCCGATGATCTGCGGGGCGCCGAGGTTCGCGAGCTTGAGCGGCACGGCGTGCCGGGCGACGCAGGCGTAACTCTCGGGGTACTGGCCCTTCACGACCGCGGCCCGCTCGCTGCCGACCCCCATCGCCACGCCGACCTCGGCGGCCGCCCGGGCGAGGTTGTCGTTGATCTTCGCGGCGTCCGGGAACCCCCCGGTCATGCCGGTGATCACGATCGGGGCCTTCAGGCGGTGGCCGACGAGGGTCGTCGACGGGTCGATCTCGTCGAAATCGATCTCGGGCAGCGCCCGATGGACGAGCTGGATGTCGTCCCAGTACCGGTAGCGACCTTCCACGTCCCGGCCCAGCACGACCTTGACGTGCTCGGCCTTCCGATGGCTGAGGTCGATCCCTTCGCGGTCGGCCGGGCTATCCGGGCCGCGCGTGCGCCCAGCTTCCGTAGACCGACTCCCCGCGGATCGCTCGCGCGAGCGCTCCATCCGTGAGTCCGCTAATAAGAACTGCGTCCACGCCGGCGCGGGCGATCCTTCGCATCGTCCGCGCCTTGCCCCGGATCCCGCCCGTGACGTCGGCCGCGCGGGAGCTCGCGCCGAGCTGCTCGATCAACTCGTCGGAGATCTCGGGGACGACGGCCCGGCGCCCGGACCGGGCCGGTTCGTAGACTCCCGGGACGTCGGCGGCGAAGACGACGCGCGACGGACGTACGATCGGCACGAGCTCCTCGGCGATCCGGTCGGCGCTCAGGATCGAGTACCCCCAGGCGTCGTCCGGCACGACGTCGCCGAACCCCACGGGTACCCCGCCCCGCGCAAGCACCTCCTCGAGGGGGCCGGCGTCGATCGCGGCAAACTCTCCACCGCGGTTCCGGGCGATCGTCGCGGTCGGGACCGAGAACGGGTCGAGGTGGGCCCGTACCAGCTCCCGCAGGACCGCGAGATGCAGCCGCCGGACCTCCGCCGACACGATCGCGGCGCCCCGGACCCGCTCCGCGGCGGCGCGGGCGCCCTCGGCCGGGGGGGCCGCCAACCCGAACCGCTTCGCGCCGGGATGCCCGAACGATCCGGCGCCGTGGAGGACGATCAGCGGAGGGCGGCCGGCGCCGCCGAGCTCCCGGGCGAGACGGGCGAGCACCTTCGGACGGAGCTTCTCGACCTCGCGCTTGCGCGTGATCAGGCTCCCGCCGAGCTTGACGATCACCGGGGGACCAGGGGCGTCGCCGCCGGCAGTCATCGTCCGCCGTCCCGAGGGCTACGCGCGGTCCGGCCCGGTCCAGCGCGAGAACAGCAGCAGTCCTCCGGCGGCGAGCGGAATGACGCTTCCGAGGAAGAGCCAGTGGAACGTGATCAGCCAGTACGCCAGCCCGGTGATGCCGGCGCCGACCAGGACGGCGGCGCCGACGATCGCCCCGATCTCGGAGGCCGTTGCCCGCCCGTGGGCGGAGGAATGCGCGGCTGCGGACCCTTCCATCGCGGTCGAACGACGGCGTCCTCCTTCAAATCGGTTCGGTCGGGTCCCGGTCGCGTCCGCGGCCGCCCGGGGCGTATAATCCGGCGACGAACGGAGCGTCGACGCCTCGGTCGTACCAAAGATAGATATGCGCGCTCCGCGTCGCGCCCCCCGCCCGGCTTCGGGCAGGTCGTTCCGTGGCTCCGTCTCCCGAGGACCGGACCGACGAAGTCCCGCTGCTCCCCGAGGCGATGCGCTCCGCCAATCCCGCCGCGACGCCGATCGGGGACCGGCGTCCGGCGGGCGGCGCCCCGACGACGCCGACCGTTCCCGCCCCCTCGCCCCCGTCGTCCGCGGCGGAGTTCCTGGACGAGATCCTGCAGAGCAAGAGCGAGCTGTTCCGGGGGAGCCGCGAGGTCCTCCGCGACTCCCACGTCCCCAGCCGGCTCCCGCATCGCGAAGAGCAGATCCGCCAGGTCGCCGAGGTGCTCGCCCCGGCGCTCCGCGGCGACCTCCCGTCCAACCTGCTGATCTACGGGAAGATCGGGACCGGCAAGACCGCCGTCGTCGCGCAGGTCCGCCAGGACATGCAGCGGCGGGCCGAAGCGGCCAGCCATCTCTCGTTCGTCACGATCAACTGCGGGAACATCGACACCGCCTACAGCCTGCTGCAGACGATCGGCAACACCTACGCCCGCACCGAAGCGGAGCGGATCCCGACCGGCTGGTCCCTCGACCGCGTCCAGGCCGGGATGCGCCGTCTGATGGATGCGAACGGCGTGACGATCCTCCTCGTCCTCGACGAGATCGACCGGCTCGTGGCGCGCAGCGGCGACAGCGTCCTCTACACGCTGAGCCAGCTCAACACCGAGCTCGAGAGCGCCCGGCTCGTCCTGGTCGGGATCTCGAACGACCTCAAGTTCACGAACCATCTCGATGCCCGGGTCCGCAGCCGGCTGAATGAGGAGAAGATCCTCTTCCCGCCGTACGACGCCGTCCAGCTGCAGGACATCCTCCGCGAGCGCGCGCGGGAGGCGTTCAAGGACGGGGTGATCGACCCCGGGGTCGTGGAGCGGTGCGCCGCCTACGCCGCCCTCGAGAACGGGGACGCCCGGCGCGCGCTCGCCCTCCTCCGCCTCGCCGCGGAGATGGCCGAGCGCGACAAGGCGAAGCGGATCACCCCGGACCATGTCGTCAAGGCGAAGAACCGGCTCGAACAGGACATCATCGTCGACTGCTGCCGTACGCTGCCGCCCCACTGCAAGGTCCTCCTCTACGCGATCCTCCAATCGTACGAGCGCCGCCGGAACGGGGTGCTCACGGGGGAGGTGTACGAGAGCTACCGCCGGCTCGCCGAGCGCCTCGGGCTCCAGCCGCTCCACGCCCGCTCGATCTCCAACTACGTCTCCGAGCTCGAGACGCTCGGGCTGATCCGCGCGACGATCGTCTCGCGGGGACGCGGCGGCCGCACGCGGGAGATCATCGTGGACGTCCCGATCTCGGAGACGATGCCGGCGCTGGAGGAGGACCCGCTCCTCGCCCCGGTCGGGCGCCCCCGCACCCGCGGGCAGATGCTGCTCACGAACTTCGACAACCCCGGCCGCACCGGCTCGTTCTGAGCCCGCGCGGCTAGGCGACCACGGGAGCGACGGACTCGGACGCCGCCGGAACGGACGCGTCCGCTTTCCGTCGGGCGCGGACCCGCCGCAGTTCCTTGAGATCGCGGTCGAGCTCGCGCATCTCGGCGGCGGCCCGGGCGAGGCGGAGGCGGGCGATCCGCTCGACCTGGGCGATCTCCCGGTCGAGCTGCTCGTCCGTTCCTCGGAAGCCGGTCATCGCCGTCACTCGGTGTCGATCTGCGCCTTCTGCAGGCGCTGGGAGAAGTCGACGAAGACGCTCTTGATCTCGGTGAACTCCTCGATCGCGACGCTCCCGGCCTCGCGACCGCCGTTCCCGGTGTTCTTGATCCCGCCGAACGGCAGCTGGACCTCGGCCCCGATCGTCGGGGCGTTGATGTACGTGATGCCGGCCTCGAGGTCCTGGATCGCGCGGAACGCCCGGCCGACGTCCTTCGTGTAGATCGACGAGGAGAGCCCGTAGTCGACGTCGTTCGCGACGTGGACCGCCTCGGCGTAGTCGGCGACCTTGAGGACGGAGAGCACGGGGCCGAAGATCTCCTCCTTCGAGATCCGGCTGCCGTGCCTCGTCTCGAAGACGGTCGGGGCGATGAAGTGGCCGCGGTCGTACGCGCCGCCGGTGAGCTTCGTGCCGCCGCGCCGGAGCTTCGCTTCCTGCTTTCCGACCGCGATGTACTCGAGGATCTTCCGCTCCTGGTCGGCCGAGGCGACCGGCCCCATCCCGACCTTCGGGTCGAGGGGGTCCCCGACGACGAACGCGTCCAGCCGCTCGTCGAGCATCGCGAGGAAGCGGTCGTAGATCTTCTCGTGGAGGATCAGTCGGCTGGTCGCGGTGCACCGCTGCCCTGAGGTGCCGAACGCGCCGAACAGGATCCCCTCCAGGGCGAGCGGGAGGTCGGCATCGTCCATCACGATCTGCGGGTTCTTCCCGCCGAGCTCCAGGTGGACCATCTTGAGCCCCTGGGCGCCCCGGACGTACACCTCCCGTCCCGTCTCGACGCCCCCCGTGAACGAGACGGCCCGGACGCGGGGGTCGGAGACGAGCGCATTGCCGACGACCGTCCCCGACCCGGTGACCAGGTTGAGGACCCCCGGCGGGATGCCGGCGTCCTCGTAGACGCGGACGACCTCGGCGGCGCAGCGGGAGGTCGCCGAGGCCGGCTTCAGCACGATCGTGTTGCCGGTGATCAGCGCGGCGGCGATCTTCCAGTTCGGGATCGCGGTCGGGAAGTTCCACGGCGTGATCAGCGCCACGACCCCCTTCGGCTGCCGGACGGTCAGGCAGAACTTCGAACGGAGCTCCGAGGGGATCGTCTCCCCCGCGAGCCGACGGCCCTCGCCCGCCATGTACTGGATGAAATCGATCGACTCCTGGACGTCGCCGAGGCCCTCCGAGATCACCTTGCCCATCTCGGTGGTGACGATCCGGCCCAGGTCGGCTTTCCGCTCGACCATCCGCTGGGCGACGCGAAGGAGGAGCTCGCCCCGCTTGGGGGCGGGGGTCTCCTTCCAGGCGGGAAACGCCTTCGCGGCGGCGGCGATCGCTCGCTCGGCGTCGGCGGCCGAGCCGGCCACGAACGACCCGACCGCCTCGCCGGTCGCCGGGTTGGTCGTCTGGAACCGCTTCGCCCCGGCCGGGGTCTCCCACGTCCCGTCGATGAACAGCCCGTACTCGTGCACCATCGGCTCCTCCGAACGAGCGCCGGGGGGCGGACCGGCGCCGAGCGTACTTAGGCGTTGGCGGCGCCCCCGCGGGCCGCCGTCGAACGAGACGGCAAGCTCTTTCGCCCCGTCGGGCTCCGGGCGCCGTTGATCGACATCGAGCTGGTCCGCAAGGATCTCGCGCGCGTCGAGGCGAACCTCGGGCGTCGGCGCGACCCCGAGGCGCTCCGCCGCCTCGCGGAGGTCGTCGCCCGCGACGCCGAGTGGCGTGCGGCGGTCCAGGAGGCGGACCGGCTGCGGCAGAAGCGCAACGAGGCGGGCCGGCGGATCGCCGAGGCGAAGTCCGCCGGGCGGCCGAGCGGGGAGATCGAGGCGGAGGCCCGCGCGCTCCCGGAGGCCCTCAAGACAGCGGAGCAGCGCGAGCGAGAGCTCGGGGTGGCCCGGGACGCCCTCCTCCGCCGGATCCCGAACCTGCTCGACGAGTCGGTCCCGTACGGGAAGGACGACTCGGAGAACGTCGTCGTCGCCACGTGGGGGACCCCGGCGCGCGGCGGGAACGCGCTCCGTTCCCACGCCGAGCTGCTCGAGGCGCTCGGTGGCGCCGACTTCGACCGGGCCCGGCGCGCGAGCGGCGCCGGATTCTACTACCTGCTCGGCCCGGTCGTGCTGCTCGACCTCGCGCTGCAGCGGTTCGCGCTCGACCTGCTCGTCGCCCGCGGGTTCACGCCGGTCGTCCCACCGTATCTTTTGCGCCGGGAGCCGTACGAGGGGGTGACCGACCTCGCCGACTTCGAGAACGTGATGTACAAGGTCGAAGGGGAGGACCTTTACCTGATCGCCACCAGCGAGCACCCTCTCGGAGCGATGCGCTGGGGCGAGCTGATCGACGAGGGCGACCTTCCGATCCGGCTGGCGGGGATCAGCCCGTGCTTCCGGAAGGAGATCGGCGGCCACGGGGTCGACCAGAAGGGGACGTTCCGGGTCCACCAGTTCCAGAAGGTCGAGCAGTTCGTCTTCTGCCGGCCCGAAGAGTCCCCCGCGATCCATGAGGAGATCCGCGCGAACGCCGAGGAGGTGTTCCGCCGGCTCGAGGTGCCGTACCGCGTCGTGAACGTCTGCACCGGCGACGTCGGTTCGGTCGCCGCGAAGAAGTACGACATCGAGGCGTGGTTCCCGCGGCAGCAGGCGTACCGCGAGGTCGTCAGCTGCTCGAACTGCACCGACTACCAGGCCCGACGGCTGGGGATCCGGATGGGGAAGGCGGGCCGGCCCGGCAAGACGGTCCCGCACACGCTCAACTCGACCGCGGTCGCGACCTCGCGGGGGCTCGCCGTCCTGCTGGAGCAGTACCAGCGCCCGGACGGTTCGGTGACGGTTCCCCCGGTCCTGCGGCCGTACCTGGGAGGGCTCGCGACGATCGAGCCCCCCCGGACCGGCGCGTGAGCGGCCGATCGGGGGGGCGGCGCCGGCCGACGCCGGGCGGTCCGCCCGGGGTCCGGCGGGCCGGGAGCCGAGCATGAGCCCCCAGCGCCGTCTCGAGGAGTTCGAGTCGGGCAGCGCTCCGGCCGAGGTCGCGGGGCTCGGCCGCCCCCATCCGGCCGCGCTTCCCGGGGTCTGGCGGGTCGCCGACGGCTGGGTCGAGCATCCGCTCCTCCGGGCCGAGACCGTTCGGGCGCTCCCGTTCCAGCTCGACATGGCCCGGATCGGGATCGGCGCGAACCTGCTGGTGGTCCTCCCGACCGGCCTCGGAAAGACGGTGATCGCGGCGCTGGTCGCCGCCGAAGTGCTCCGTCGAGGGAACGGCAAGGTCGTGGTCCTCGCCCCGACGCGCCCGCTCGTCCAGCAGCACGCCGAGTCGTTCGCGCGGTGGCTCCGGCCCCGGCCGACCGCGCGGTTCACGGGCACGGTGAAGCGGCCCGTCCGGGAGGGCCGCTGGGAGACCGCGGAGCTCGTCTTCGCCACCCCCGAGATCGTCCAGAACGACCTCGCGGCGGGCCGGTATCGCCTCGACGAGGTCGACCTGCTGGTGTTCGACGAGGCCCACCACGCGGTCGGCAAGTACGCCTACGTGCCGATCGCCGAGCGCTACCGGGCGGAGCGGCCGGTCGACGGCGTCGTCCTCGGGCTCACCGCCTCGCCCGGAGGCCAGGACGAGCGGGTCGAGGAGGTCGTCCGCGCGCTCGGGGTCGATCGGATCGAAGCCCGGAGCCGGGAGGACGAGGGCGTGGCGGAGTACGTCCAGCCCGTCGACGTCGACTACCGGTGGGTCGACCTCTCCCCCACGGCCGAGCGGATCCGCGAGCTCCTCGAGGCGGCGACCCGCGCGACGGGGCACAAGCTGCAGAAGATGGGCTACCTCCGGAAGAAGCCGCTCGCCTCGCTCTCCGTGAAGGACCTGATCGCGCTCCGCGCCGAGATCTTCGCCCGACCCGGGCCGATGGTCCGGCGGTTCGGGCCGCTGTTCCATCAGCTCGTGCTCCTGCACCTGCACCACGCCCTCGAGCGGCTCGAGACGCAGGGGATCGCCCCGTTCCTCCAGTACGCGGAGCGGGTCGGGGCGAAGGAGAAGCCGAGCCGGGGGGACCTCGCCTTCCTGAAGATCCCGGAGGTCGTCGAGGCCCGTCGGATCGGCGAGGAGTCGCAGCGATCGACGAAGGAGGCGTCCCACCCCAAGCTCGACGCGCTGGTCGAGCTGGTCCGGGAGACCCTCGACCGGCCGTCCGCGCGTCCGCCGCGGATTCTCGTCTTCGCCCAGTACCGCGACACGATCCAGACGATCCAGTCGATCCTCGAGCGGCAGGAGTGGAAGGTCGGGCGGTTCGTCGGCCAGGCGACTCGGGACGCCGACGACCCCGGGATGAACCAGAGGGAGCAGGGGCGGGTCCTCGCCGGCTTTCGGGCGGGCCAGTTCCCGATCCTGGTCGCGAGCAGCGTCGCCGAGGAAGGGCTGGATGTGCCCGACGTCGACCTCGTCGTCTTCTTCGAGTCCGTGCCGAGCGAGATCCGAGCGATCCAGCGCCGGGGCCGGACCGGCCGTTCGTCGCTCGGCCGGGTCACGGTGCTGCTCACGCGGGCGACGCGCGACGTGAGCTACCAGAAGGCCGAGGCGCGTCGGGAAAAGTCGATGCGCCGGATCGTCCGGCGCCTGTCGGCGGACGCCCGCCGGAGGAGCGCCGCGGACTCGGGAGCGGGAGGGGCGGCTCCCGCGCCCGGCTCCGTATAAGCCCTGCGTCCGGTCGGCAGCCCGTCGACCGTTTCCGGGAGGCTAAATACGCCCCTCCGGGTCGAACGCCCCGGCGCGCGGAAGGGTCCGTGGACTGGGTTCTCCAGCATCTTGGCCTCACCGTCCTCTCGGTCCTTTCGGCCGCGCTGACGTTCTACCTTATCTACGTGATGCTGCACCCCGAGAGGTTCTGAGCCGGGGCCCATGGGGTTCGAGCTCCAGTCGCTCTGGGACGTCCTCGTCCTCGTCGGGCTCGCCCTCGCCGTCGCGCCCTGGTTCGGGCGGTACCTCGGCCGCGTCTACATGGACCTCCCGCTGGTCGGGGACCGCCTCCTCGCCCCGATCGAATCGGCGGTCTACCGGATCCTCGGCACCTCGCCGCGGAAGTCGATGCGCGCCGGGGAGTACATGTTCGCCCTGCTGCTGGTGAACGCGGGCGTTGCGCTGTTCCTGTTCCTGGTCTTCTACCTGCAGGCGAACCTGCCCGGCGACCCGACCCGCGTGCCGGGGATGTCGTGGAACCTCGCCTTCCACTCCGCCGCGAGCTTCACGACCAACACCGACTTCACGCACTTCACCAACGAGTCGCAGGTCAGCCTCGCCTCCCTCACGGTCGCCTGGCCGCTGGCGTTGTTCGTCTCCCCCGCGACCGGGCTGGCAGCCGCCGCCGCGATGGTCCGCGGGTTCGTGCGGAAGGACGGGACGGTCGGGAACTTCTACGTCGACCTGGTCCGCTCGCTCACCCGCCTCCTCCTCCCGCTCGCCGGGCTGATCGCCGTCGCGATGGTCCTCCTCGGCGTCCCGGAGACGTACACGGCGACGGTGATCGGCCACCCGATCACGGGGGGTCTGCAGCAGATCTATCTCGGTCCCGTCGCCTCCTACCAGGCGATCAGCCTGCTCGGGTCGAACGGCGGCGGCTTCTACGCCGCGAACATGGCGAGCCCGCTCGCCAACCCGTCCGCCGTCTCCAACCTGTTCGGCACGTTCGTGATGATGCTGATCCCGTTCGGGACCCCGTTCGCGTTCGGCACGATGGTGCGCCGCCGGGGCGAGGCGTGGACGTACCTCACCGTCATCGTGATCGTCTTCGCGGTGGCGGTCGGACTGTTCATCGCCTATCAGGCCGCCGCGAACCCGCTGCTCTCCGGAGTGGCCGGCCTCGGGCCGCAGACGAACGGCTATCCGGTCGGCCAGGAGACGCGGTGGAGCCTCTCCGAGGGATCGCTGTTCCAGGTGACGAGCGTCTACGCCAACGTC
>DATJZK010000013.1:0-5874 GCA_035499145.1 Thermoplasmata archaeon | reverse complement strand
CCGGCCATCGTACCCCGACGTGGAGACCGCCGTGGCGCGGTCGGACGTGGTACTGTTCGCGACGCCGATCCGGGGCACCGCCCCGCTGCTCCGTCGGGCGCTCGCGGTGCCGAGCCGGGCGCTCATCGGCGACGTGCTCAGCGTGAAGGCGCCGATCGAGGAGCTGCTGCGCCGGGCGGCGGCGGACGGACGTCGGGTCACCAGCCTGCACCCGATGTTCGGCCCGTCCTCGCGCACCCTCTCCGGACGGAACCTGCTCATCGTCTCCTGCGGATGCCCCGAGGCCGACCGCGAGGCCCGAGCGCTGTTCGCCGGCTCCGCGCTCTCGATCGCGGAGGTACCGCTCGACCGCCACGACCGACTGATCGCCGAATCCCTCGGGCTCGCGCACGCGGTCAACCTGCTGTTCCTGGCGGCGCTCGCCGCAGACCCGGCTTCGCCCCACGACCTGGCCCAGGCGGCGAGCACGACCTTCCACCGCCAGTCGTCGCTCGCCCGGACGGTCGCGGACGAGGGAGCGGAGCTGTACCTCGACATCCAGGCGCTCAACCCGCACTCCCGGGGGATGTACCGGGAGCTCCGCGGCGCTCTCGACCGTCTCTCGGGGATCGTCGAGCGGGGGGACCTCCCGTCGTTCGCGGCGCTCCTCGACAGCGGAACGCGGAAGCTCGAGCCCGGGACCGAGCCGATGCGGACGTAGGTGAGGACGGGCGGGATCCGACCGAGGGTGGGGTCTACGCGTGGGGGATCTCCCGTTCCAGGATCCGGGCCAGCGACGGGATCTCGTGGAGCCGGGCGCTTTCCCCGGCGTTGAGCACACCGGCGAGTCCGCCCCGCTCGGCCGACAACGTCGCGTCCCGCCACGCGGGCGGCTCCCCGCCGATCACCGAGAGGACCACGTCGAACTCCCGGCGCCCCTCCGGCGGAGTGTCCGCGAACGTGAGCAGCAGCGAAAAGCCGGAGCCGACGATCGCCTCGACCACCGGTCGGACCACGTCGGCAGGGTACAACGACGCGATCCGCTGGGCGTTGGAGAGGATCAGGAGGAACGGGCGGTCCTCGGGGCGGTGCCGGGCGATCACCTCCTGCGTGTGCGTGGAGAGCCGGAGGAAATCGCCGAGCCGTCGCCGGGAGTCGGACGGCTCGTCCCGGTGGGTCAGTCGCGCCAGCGCGGCGTCGCTCGGCGGCTCGTTCCGTCGCAACTCGTCGGGGGGAACGACGTGCAACTGCGGCGCCGGAATGCGGCCGAGGGTGACCGGATCGAGCAGGTCCGGCGGCTGGTTCGCCTGCCGAACGTCCGTCCAGAAGTAGTCCGCGCGGGCCCAGCGCACCACCGCGAAGGCGACCCAGTTCACGAGCGGCCGGGGACTGCCGCCCAGGAACACGGAGGTCGGCCGTTCGAACGGATTCAGGCTGTCCCCCGTCGGGACCATCGTCCCTCCCCGAGGCCGAGAATCGACGCGCCGAGAGATAAGGTCTCGAGCCCGCCCGCGAGGACCCCCGGTACCCGGATCGCGGCCCCCGCTCGAGGGGGACACGGCGCGGGAGTTCGTAGCCGACCGATGACTGCGCGTCGAACCAGCCGTCGGTCGCCCGTCTCCCAGGGCGGCCGCGGGGGAGAGCGCCTCGAATGCGGTTCGTCCACCGCCCGTCGGGGCCGCATCGCTCCTCGCACCCACAGTCGATGCTCTCGCGACGTCGGGGCGGCAGTGCCCCATACTTCGCACGATCCGGTCCCGACCACGGGGGGCGGGACCACGGTGGTCCGGCCCCCGGACGAACGGGCGACCGGCGCGGGAACGTCGGTCGGTCAGTCCGTCTTTGGCACCGGCCCGAAGAACTCGAGCCAGTTGCCGTCCGGGTCCCGGGTGTAGACCAGGTTCTCGTGCGGCTCCCGGATCCGGGCGACGATCGGCAGTCGTCGACGTTTCAGTTCCGCCTCCCATCGCTCGACGTTGCTGACCCGGAATCCGAAGTGGTCGAACTCCGTTCCCCGCCGCATCGGCTCATAGAACCGATTGGACGGAGGGTAGTAGTTCAACTCGATCCGCTGCGCCGCCCCGGGGTAGGATAGGTGGACCCACTGGCCGCCGTGGTCCATTCGACCCCGTCGATGAATGCGAAACCCGAGCCGCCGGTAGAACCGGAGCGACCGGGCGAGGTTCCGCACCCGCAGCCCGCTGTAGACGAACTCGACCTTGACCCGCGCCAGCGCCATGCGAGCTCCCACCGGCGCCCGAGTTAAGGCGATGGCGCGCGTCGGTCAGTGAGCCCCCGACAAGGGGCCGTCGGTCCGCGCGCCGGGCTCTGGGCCGACGGCGAGGGGTGCCGTCACCCCTCGCGCACGGCCTGGCCCGGCGGACGGTCGAGTCCGCAACCCCGTTGGCGAGCGCTGTAGCGCCCGGTGGATCCGATGGGGTCGGACGTCCGATCGAGAAGGAGGTCGTCGGCGATCGGACCGAGCCCGCCGGCCGCCTCGCGCGACGAAGCCTACTGCTTCTTTTCGGTCTCGTCGCCCTTGAAGCCCTTCTTGGCGCCCGAGACGAGTCCCTTCGCCCCACCGAGGAGGCCGTGCCCGATCTTTCCCGCCACTTCGCCGGTCTTCTCCGCGACGTGCACCGTTTCCGCCTCGGCCCGGTGGCCGAAACTGACCGCCCGTCCACAGGCGGTGCACGACTTCGCGCCCGCGGCGAGCTCCGCTCCGCACCCTTCGCACTTCATGGGCACTCCGTGCCAGTTACTCCGGAGCCCCTAGTTGACCTTTAGCCCCGGGCCGGGACGGATGGGGGGCCCAGCCCGCGCGGTGGACCGCCGGTGCGCACCGAGCGTGTGCTACGTTCTTAACGCAACGATTCGGTCGGTGGGCCATGTCGTCGTCGTGGTCCACCCCGATGCGTTCCCGCGAGTCCGACCTGTTCACCCACCTCCGACACCGCGTCGTCCTGTCGATCGGCGCCAGCGTCACGTGGATCAGCGCCACGCTCCTGTACCTCGCCTTCTGGGCCCCGCACTTCTCGCTGCTGCAGAGCATCGTGGTCGCGGTCGTCTCGCTGGTGATCCTCGGCGGGGTTCTCCTTTCGGTGTGGATCTCCTACGGGCTCCGGTTCCTCGGACGCTGGCCGGACTGAGCGGCCCGTCCGATCGGACCGGTGCCCCGGCCCACGAAGGGACCGCGGGCGGATAGCCGGAGCCTCAAGAACCGGCATCCGGGGATCGGGTTCGGCCGATACGGACGGGTTTCTCGGAACCCCATCGACGCGTAGAGGCGAAGCGCCGTCGACATCGTTCCCAGCGTGTCGAGGTAGATCCACTCGAACTCCCGTCGCCGGGCCGCCCGTACGACCGTCTCCGCGAGCCGTCGTCCCGTTCCGTGCCGTCGCCCGTTGGGCCGGACGTAGAGGCGCTTCATCTCGCCCTTCCGGGGGGCCCACCGCCGGAGCGCTACGCATCCGATCGGGCGGCCATCCGTCCAGGCGATCCAGAGCCCGCCCCACGGTGGGCGATACTCCCCGGGCAGGGATCGGATCTCCTCTCGGAACCCCTGGAACTCGAGGTCGACCCCGATCGAGCGCGCATACTCCCGAATGAGCGCTCGGGCGATCGCGATCTCCCGAGCGGTGCGGACGGAGCGTACCGAAACCGCGGAACGGCTCGTCGCCGACGTCGGCGGCCGAGCCACTCTTCGCCCGGGGCGGGACGAGCGGTCGGTGCTCAGCGGCTGGCGCGGTTCCCGCCGAACGGAACGGCGCGACGCCGGGCGGCGATCCGCATCTGCCGCACTTTCCGATGACGCTTCTTTCCGGCGGCCGACCGGCGACTTCGAGGCTTGCGTACCATCTGATCCCTCCTCGGGCGGAGAAGACCGCCCACCGCCTTCCGCGGGATAAGCCCATGGGGCGGCGGCCGGCTCGGCCTCCGTCCCGCCTTTAACCTCCCCGCTTCGTCCGCCGGCGATGCCGGGGGCCGACGGAGAGCCCGACGCCCGGCGCACCCTCCTGCTGCTGATCGTGGTCGGCCTGATCTGGGGGTCGGCGTACCCCGTGATCCGGTTCGGGATCGTGTCGGGGGCGACCCCGATCACCTTCGCAGCCGTGCGGTACGCGTTCAGCGCGGCGGCGATGGCCGTGCTCGCGATCCTCCTGGCCGTCCGACGGCCGTCGGCGCGGTCGCTCGGGACGTCGGCGCTCCTGGGCATCCCCGTGGTGGGGGTGTACGGCCTGCTGTTGTACGTGGGCGAAGGGACGACCTCGGGCGGCCTCGCCTCGATCCTCATCGCGACCACGCCGCTCCTGACGGCGCTGTTCGCGCTCCCGGCTCTGCCCGGCGAGCGGCTGCCGCGGCTCGGCTACTTTGGGCTCGTCGTCGGCTTCGTCGGCGCGTTCGTCCTGGTCGTGCCTCCGCCGGGGATACGGCTGGCCAGCAGCGTCTGGGGTCCGGTCGAGGTCGTCGGGGCGGCGATCAGCTTCGCCGCCGGCTCGGTCGTGTTGCGCCGGATCCGACCCGAGGGGGAGACCCTGTGGGGCGTGTCGGTGCAGTTCCTCACGGCGGCCGCGGTCCTGGGGATCACGCTTCCGTTGCTCGAACCGGGAGCCGGACTGCCGCTCACGGGGTCGGTGCTGCTCAGCCTGGCCTACCTGGTCGCCCTCCCGTCCGTCGCTGGCTACGCGCTGTACTTCTACCTCCACCATCGGGTCGGCCCCGGTCGAGCGAACGTGGTCGCGTACGTCAACCCGATCGCGGCGCTGACGATCGGGATCCTCGTCTTCGCCGAGCCGTTCCGGTGGTGGGAGCTGGCGGGATTCGGGCTGGTGCTCATCGGCCTGACGCTGCTGACCCGCGCGAAGCGACCGCCAGCGCCTGCACCGGACCTCGAAGCGCGGGATGGCGGACGCACCACCGTACGGCGGCCGTGACCAGCGATCGACGGGTTCACTCGCCGGCCGCAGCGACGTGCGCTTCGCGCTCGAGCTCCGCGGCGGCGGAGGCGGGGCGCATCATGATCTCCCGACGGCTCCACGTGGGGATCCGGGTCGGTGCGTAGAGCCCGCCCGCGGCCTCGCCGGAGAGCGGCCCGCGGGTGCAGTGACGTCCGAGCGGCGGACGGGTGTCGTACAGCCGCCGACAGGGAGGGTGCCGCCAGGCGATGTACTGATCGGGGGAGAGCACCCACGGTGCCGGGGCGGGGGGTCCGTCTAGCTCGGGGCGGTGCGCGGTCGCCGGGGGCTCGCCGAACGGGGCGAGGGTGAGCGACGGTACCGCGGCCAGCGGCAACGACGAATCCTCTCCGAACGACCCGATCGACCACGGCGACGTCGCGGGGCCGTGGCGGGGCGGCGGGTCCGAGTCGTTCCGCGGACGCGCGGGCTCGGGGCCGGTCGGGGCCCGGGGCGTCGCCGGATACGCCCGGCTGCTGGCGAGCTTCGCCGCGGGGACCGACCAGATCCGGGCGAGGAGGCGAGGCAGGTCGTACAGCCCGGGATTCTCCTCGGGGGGCGGCACGGGCGGGGCCGGCGCCGGCTCCTCCGCCGGGAGCTGGGCGACCCGGCGGGAGACCTCGACCAGCGGGAACTCGGGAGTTCCCGTCGAGATCCCGGCCGAGCGGGAGAGATCCCCGTCGTGCGTCCGTAAACCGTCCCGAGAAGCGCTCCACCCCGCGATAAGTCGGAGACGCCGGGGGTCGGGCCGATCGGCCATGCTCAGGGGAACCTACGGTGGTCCCGGGGTATCGCTTTATCGTTGGAGCTGGGGACCGCAGCCGACCGGGGACGGACGACGGGCGTCGACGCCGGGACCCGAGGCTCTCGGGGGGCTGGCACCGACCTTCAGAACGAGATCCCGCCGCTCACCGAGGCGGACCCGATCCCGAACGCCGAG
>DATJZK010000012.1:0-16068 GCA_035499145.1 Thermoplasmata archaeon | reverse complement strand
CGCGAGGAACGCGCCGACGAGGAGCCCGAACTGCGCCGGGCCGACGTGGAACGTCGCGCCGATCCCGGGGAGCGACGGGCCGATGTCGAACCAGTTGTACGCGTAGCCGACGCGCATCGCGACCAGCACCCACGTCGAGCGGGCCGCGACCGCCGGCGACGGGGGCGTCGCCGCCGTGGGGGGACCGACCGGCATCGGGGTTCCTCGCGGGCCGCCGACCGTGCGGGCTCCGCCGGCGGACGCCATCGACCGAACCGTTTAAGCCGAGGGGGGCGTCGGCGCGGCGCCGATGGACGCCGCCGAGTACGACCTGCCGTTCTTCCATCGGGGCGGGTTCCACCGACGGGCCTGCGTGGTCTGCGGGGCCGCGTTCTGGACGCTCGGCGCGCACGACCGCTGCCAGGAGGCGCCGTGCCGGGAGTACGGGTTCCTCGGGCACCCGGTGTTCGCGCGCCCGTACGACCTGCGCGGGATGCGGGAGGCGTACCTCGGGTTCTTCGAGCGACGGGGGCACACGCGGCTGCGCCGGTACCCGACGGTCGCCCGGTGGCGGAACGACGTCTTCTTCACCCAGGCGTCGATCTACGACTTCCAGCCGTGGGTGACGAGCGGCGCGATCCCGCCGCCGGCGAACCCGCTCACGATCAGCCAGCCGGTCCTACGGTTCATCGACATCGAGGAGGTCGGCCGGAGCGGCCGACATCTCACGCTGTTCGAGATGCTCGCCCACCACGCGTTCAACCGGCCCGACCACGAGGTCTACTTCAAGGACCGGACCGTGGAGCTCTGCCACGCCCTCCTCGCGGAGGAGCTCGGCGCCGACCCGACCTCGATCACCTACAAGGAGGAGGTCTGGGAAGGCGGCGGCAACCTCGGCCCGTCGCTGAGCGTCGGCATCGCGGGGCTCGAGGTCGCGACGCTCGTCTTCATGGAGTACGTCCGCGACGGGGCGGGGATGAAGCCGATGCCGCTCACGGTCGTCGACACCGGCTACGGCCTCGAGCGGCTCGTCTGGGCGAGCCAGGGGACCCGGACCGCCTACGAAGCGGTGTTCGGGCGGGAGTACGACGAGCTCCGCCGCACGTTCCCGCCGCGCGAGACCGCGATCCTGATCGACCACGCCCGGGCGCTCAACTTCCTCCTCACCGACGGCGTCGTGCCGTCGAACAGCAAGGAAGGCTACTTCGCCCGCCTGCTCCTCCGACGGTCCCTGCGGCTACTGTCGAAGACGCCGGAGGCGCCGGAGCTCGTCTCGATCCTCGACCGGGCCGCCCGCGAGATCGCGCACGACTTCCCCGAGGTCGGCGAGCACCGCGACGACCTCCACCGCGTCGTCGAGGCGGAGATCGAGCGGTACGCCGATGCGATCGGCCGGGCCCGCCAGACGATCCGCCGCCAGGAGGAGCGGGCGAAGGCGAGCGGAGGCGCGATCGGGGTCGACGACCTCCTGGAGTGGTACGACTCGCTCGGCGTCCCCCCCGACGTGGCGACGGAGGAGCTCGAGTCGCCCCCCGCGATCCCGGAGGACTTCTACACGCGGGTCGCGGCGCGCCACGAGTCCGACCGGCCCGCGCCCGACAACGCGGAGACGACCGAGGCGCTGCCGGCCGTCCCGGCCGAGGTCCCGGCGACCGACGTGCGGTACTACCTCGACCCGCACACCGTCTCGTTCGAGGCGCGGGTCGTCCACACGACGGGACCGTTCGTGATCCTCGACCACACGTACTTCTATCCGACCGGCGGCGGTCAGCTCGCCGATCGGGGCCACCTGGGCGAGGCGGCCGTCGTGGACGTGGCGCGCCGCGGCCCGCACGTCTTCCATCGGCTCGACCGGGACGCCTCGTTCGCGGTCGGCGACCGCGTCCGGGGGAAGATCGACCCGGTCCGGCGGACGCAGCTGATGCAGCACCACACGGCGACCCACCTGCTCAACGGGGCGCTGCGGGAGGTGCTGGGACCGCACGTCTGGCAGGCGGGCGCCTACAAGAGCCCCGAGTTCGCGCGGATCGACGTCACGCACTACCGGCCGATCTCCCGCGACGAGCTCCGGCGGATCGACCGGCGGGTCAACGAGATCGTCCGGGAGGACCGACCCGTGAAGAGCTACTTCGAGCGCCGATCGGAGGCGGAGCGTCGGTTCGGCTTCACGCTCTACCAGGGCGGCGCCGTGCCGGGCGGCGAGCTGCGGATCGTGGAGGTCGAGGGGTTCGACGTCGAGGCGTGCGGCGGCACGCACTGCACCCACACGAGCGAGGTCGGCGCGATCTCGGTCCTCGACGTCGACCGGATCCAGGACGGCGTCGTTCGGCTCACGTTCGCGAGCGGCGAGCGTGCGCTCGAGCTGCGGGAGGAGCACGAGGAGATCCTCAAGGAGGCGGCGCGCCGGATCGGCGTGCCCGTCGCGAAGCTCCCGGACGGGATCGACCGGCTGCTCTCCGAGGTGGAGGCGAGCCGGAAGAGCGCCCGGAACCGGCAGACGGAGGACCTCACCGTCACCGCCGGCCGGCTCCTCGCCGATCCCGCCAGCGCGGAGTCCGTGGGCGGGGTCACGGTCGTCTCCGCGCGGCTCGACCTCGACCGGGCGCAGCTGATGGAACTGTCGCGGCTGATCGGCCGCGCCCCCGACCGGGTCGCCGTGCTCGCCGGGGAGAAGGACGGCCGCGGGATCCTGTTCGTCGGCTCGACCGCCCCGGGGGTCTCGGCCCAGGCGGTCGTCGAGGCGGCCCGCGAGGCGTTCGGCGGGAAAGGCGGGGGCAACCCGTCGAGCGCTACGGCCGTCGGGGAGGCCGGTGGAGCGCTCGTGGCGGCGCTCGAGAAGGCCCGGGCCGCGGCCCGCCGGGCCGCTCAGCCGTGACCCGACGGCCCCGCGGAGACCGGCGAAAGCTTTACTTTATGACCTTCCCCATTCGACAGCGGTACACGGAATGGCTCGCTGGGCTCCGGGACCCTCGGTCCGTTCGTGGCAGGGAAGCTCGCCATGAGCACGAACAACGGTAGCGCGATCGGGGGGGTCCCCCCCGAAGTGGTCTCGTTCCTGAGCGGAAAGGGCGGCCGGTCGCTGATCGTCAAGGGCGGCGCGGGCACCGGCAAGACGACGTTCGGGCTCGAGCTGCTCGAACGGGTCGGGCAGCCGAATCGCTCGTTCTACCTCTCGACCCGGGTCGGCGACGAGGCGCTCTACCGGCAGTTCCCGTGGCTGAAGACCACGGAGATGCGCTCGCGGGTCCTCGACGCCGCGAAGCTGTTCCTGGACGCGATCCAGGCCGGCGCGAAGGGCAAGGACGCCGAGCTCCCCGAGACCGAGCAGCGGAAGATCCGCGCCGGGCGCGAGGTGCTGGGCAGCTTCGGCCAGGAGCGCGGGCCTCCGACGAAGGTCGACCGCACGCACCTCGCCGCGCTCCTGAAGCGCGGGCCGATGCCCGAGGTCGAGAACGTCTACCACCGGATCGAGCGGTGCCTGCCGGAGAAGTCGCTCCTCGTCATCGACTCGCTCGAGGGTGTGACCCACAAGTACGGTCTCGAGATGGAAGAGTTCGTCATGGCGCTCCAGAAGGACCTCGTCGAGGCGTCCAGCACGGACGTCGTGATGATCCTCGAGAAGCCCGAGGCCGGCGGGATCGAGTACCTCGTCGACGGGCTGATCTCGATCCAGCGCGAGGAGCTCGACGAGCGCCGGGTCCGCCACCTGCGGCTCGAGAAGCTCCGGGCGACGATCATCGGGCGCGCCCGCTACGCCGTCACGCTGGACGGCGGCCGGTTCGAGGCGCTCGGGATCGGGAACGGCCACGACGGCAAGGCGTCCACCGCCGCGTGGAAGCCGATCCCCGACCAGGAGAAGTTCTACTCGACGGGGATCCCCGACTTCGACGAACTGCTCGGCGGCGGGTTCCGGCGCGGCAGCTTCAACGCCTTCGAGGTCGACGTCAACGTCGGGATCGACGACTACTACACGCTGTTCACGCCGACGTTCCTCAACTTCCTCGCGCAGGGCCGCGGGATCCTCGCGGTGCTCGCCGCGGGGGAGTCGCCGGAGAAGCTGCGGGAGACGCTCGTGCGGCACGTCCCGGGGAACGTCTTCGACACCCGCGTCCGGATCCCGGACTACACGGTCAACGACACCGAGGACCCGTACATCCTCCCGATGGGCCGGTTCGGCCGCGAGGAGGCGATGCGGGCGATGGTGACGGCGGAGAAGGCGGTCATGGGACCGGACCGCAAGCCGTTCGTGGAGTACCAGGCGTTCGACACGTTCGAGAGCCTGATGGGCGACCAGGTGGCGATCCGGATGTACTTCCAGGGGGTCTCGCGCACGAAGCACGTCGGGAACCTCGGGATCGGCCTCCTCAAACCCGGGCTGCTCGTCTCGAGCGAGATCCTGAACATGATGGACACGTACTTCCGGATCATCAACGTCGACAACGCGCCGTGCATCTACGGCGTGCGACCCCGGACGACGATCTACGCGATCTCGCCGGACCCGGAGAAGGGCGCGCCGCACGCGACGCTGACCCCGGTCGTGTAGGACGCGCCTACCGCGACAGTCCGAGCGCGACCGCCCCGACGAGGTAGAGGGCGATCGCCGGGGCGAACGTCATCGCGAGGTCGTCGTCGAACCAGGCGATCGTCGGCCACTCCGCCGCGACCGCGATCGGCGCGGCGAGGAGCGCGAGCCCGAGGCCGTCGACGAGCGGCCAGTGCCCGATCCCGACGAGGCCGACGACCGCGAGCCCCCAGTACGCGGCGACGGGGAGCGCGGGGTAGGCCCGGGCCCACCGCGGATGGTCCCGGAGCTCGCCGGCGAGCGGGTCGATCAGCGCCGTCCCGAGCACCACCGCCGCGGCGACCGGCTCGGGGAACAGGACGATCGCGCCGACGACGGCGAGGGCGTAGAAGGCGTAGCTCCCGACCCGTCCGCGCTCGTACGGCCGGATCGTCGGCAGCTCGAGGAGCCCGAGGTGCCGGAGCAGCTCGAGGAGCAGGATCGCCGCGAGGCCGGCGAGCAGCACCGTCCGCTTCGGGGCGACGACGAAGACGCCGTCGGGGAGGGCGTAGTAGACGAGGATCATCCCCACGATCGCGTGGAGGACCCGACGCCAGACGCGGTCGCCGAGCGCCTCGTCGCCGCCCAGCTTCCCGCCGAGCCAGCGGCGGAACCGGCCGCCGCGGTGAAGGCGGAGCTGCACGCGCTACCTCACGACCACCGGACGGCGCGGGGCCGCGGCCGGGCGACGGCCGCGAGCGACCCGACGTGCCGGACTGCCGCCCCCGCCATCCCCGCCGGGGCGGAGCGGACGCTCTTCAGCGTTTCGACCTCGCCGCCGGGGCGGCGGCCCCACCGCCGGCGAAACGCTTTGTGGCCCCGGCGCTGGGCGACCGACGTGAAGGTCACCGTCCTCGTCGGGAGCAAGTCGGACCTCGAACTCGCGGGCAAGGTCTCGCAGCGGCTCACCGACCTGAAGATCCCGTGCGAGGTCCACGTCGCGTCGGCCCACCGGACTCCGGAGAAGGTCGAGCAGCTCGTCCGCGATCCGGCGACCGACGTCTTCGTCGCGATGGCCGGACTCTCGGCCGCGCTCCCCGGGGTCGTCGCCGCCCGCACGCTGAAGCCGGTCATCGGGGTTCCGCTCCACCGGGGCCTCGGCCTTGACTCCCTCCTGTCGGTCGTGCAGATGCCTCCCGGCGTCCCCGTCGCCTCGGTCGGCCTCGACGCGGCCGAGAACGCCGCGCTGCTCGCCGCCGAGATCCTGTCGCTGAAGTACCCCGAGATCACGCCCCGCCTCGAGGCGTACCGCGCCAAGTGGCGCGAAGAGCCCGCCCCGTCGGGCGGGAGCGCCCCGTGAACGATCCGGCCGAGTTCGTCCGGTCCGCCGAAGCGCGGCTGAGGTCGGAGGTCCCGGGGCGCGCGATCATCGCCGCCTCCGGAGGGATCGACTCGACGGTCGCGGCCGTGCTCGCGGAGCGCGCGCTCGGCGAGCGAGCGCGCGCGGTGTTCGTGGACACGGGACTGCTCCGCGCGGGCGAGGTCGAGCGGGTCGCCGGCTACTTCCGGGCGAGCGGACTGCGTCACGACGTCGTGCCGGCCGCCGATCGGTTCTTCGCCGCGCTCGACGGGGTCGTCGATCCCGAGGAGAAGCGGCGGCGGATCGGGACCGCCTTCATCCGGCTGTTCGAGGAGGAGGCGGGGAAGACCGGGACGGACCGGCTCGTCCAGGGGACGATCGCCCCCGACTGGATCGAGAGCGGCGGGGGGATGCGGGACACGATCAAGACGCACCACAACGTCGGCGGGATCCCCGGCGACAGCCGGCTCGTCCTCGTGGAGCCGCTGCGGGACCTCTACAAGGACGAAGTGCGGGCGGTGGCGAAGGAGCTCGGGGTGCCGGCGTTCGACCGGCAGCCGTTCCCCGGCCCGGGGCTCGCCGTCCGGGTCAACGGACCGGTGACCCCGGAACGCGTCCGGCGGGCCCGGGTGGCGAACGCCGTGGTCGAGGAGGAGATCGAACGGGCCGTCGCGGCGAAGGAGATCCCGGCGCCGTGGCAGTACTTCGCCGTCCTGCTCGCCTCCCCGACCGTCGGGGTGACGGGCGACAACCGGGTCCACGGCGAAGCGGTCTCCGTGCGGGCCGTCGAGTCGATCGACGCGATGACCGCCGCGGCGATGGCGCTGCCGCGCGAGCTCCTGCGGCGGATCGCCGAGCGGATCACGCGGGAGCTCGCCGGCCAGGTCGTGCGCGTGCTGTACGACATCACCGACAAGCCGCCCGCGACGATCGAGTGGGAGTAACCCGCCCGGCGCCGCGAAGGGGCTATCTGTCGGGGGCGTCGTCCGGACGCGCGATGGCCGAGCCGACCGCGCCCGACGGGACCGTCGCCGTCCGCCTGCCGGCGGAGATCGTGCAGGCGATCACCGCCCGGATCCGCGGGACCGGGTTCGACTCGCCCGACGCCTTCGTGGCGTTCGTCCTCGCCCGCCTGCTCGAGACGCCGTCCCACGACGGGTTCAGCGAGGACGACGAGCGGACGCTCCGCGAGCGCCTGCGCTCCCTCGGCTACATCGACTGACCGCGCGCCAACGCTTTGCCCCCGCGCCCGCTCCGCACCGCGTGATCCGCTGCCCGTTCTGCGGTGCCCCTGAGACCGCCCGGATCGATCTCGAAGGGTCCCGGTTCCTGGTGTTCGGATGCATGTTCTCGCCGCAGGTCGACCCGGCGCTCTCCGACGACGAGATCGCGGAGCGGCTCCGGACGACGTTCGGCGCCTCCGGGCGCGACTACTTCCGGGGGACGTGCGACCGTCTGCACGTCTACGTGACGAAGGGCGACGGGGCGAAGCTCCTCACGGGGGACCCGCGGCCGAGGGGCCCGACGGCGGACCCCCCCGCCGACTAGGCGCGGGCCGGCGCTCGGACCTTCGCGAGCGCGGCGTCCGTCGGCACCAGGTGGCGCGGCAGGCCGAGCTCCTCGGGCGTCGCGCCCAGGGCGAGGCCGACGACCTGGGGGAGGTGGAAGACCGGCATGTTCAGCGGGTGGCCGACCGCTTTCTCGGCCCGGTTCTGGTAGCCGTCGAGCGAGATGTGGCAGAGCGGGCACGGCGTCGCCATCGCGTCCGCCCCGTGCGCCCGGGCGTCGTCGATCTGCCGGCCGGCGATCGCGCTCGCCGTGCCGGGCTTGACGAACTGGATCGGGAACCCGCAGCACATCACGCGGCCGCGGTAGTAGACCGGGTCGGCCCCGACCGCGGTGAGGAGCTCCTCGAAGGCGTGCGGCTCCTCGGCGTTCTCCCACCGCATCTCGTCGGCGGGGCGGAGCAGGTGGCAGCCGTAGAACGCGCCGACCTTGAGGCCGGCGAGGGGGCGGGTCACCTTCGCGCGGATCGCCGCGAGGCCGATGTCCTCCACGAGGACCTGCAGGAGGTGCTTCACCTTCGTCGTCCCCCGGTACTCGATCCCGAGGGGACGGAGCGCCCCGTCCACCCGCGCCTTCACCTTGGGGTCGCCGAGGCGGAGGTTGGCGAGCGTGAGCATCCCCTGGCACGTCGAGCAGACGGTCAGCAGGTCGAGCCCGGCCTTTTCGGCGATCGCGAGGTTCCGCGCGTTGAGCGCGACGTTCAGCACCTCGTTCGCCTCGTCGACGAACCCCGACCCGCAGCAGGAGAACGTCGGGAACTCGACGAGCTCGATGCCGAGGGACTTCGCCACCCAGCGGGTCGCGAGGTCGAGCTCCTTCCCCGACTCCTGTGCGACGCACCCCGGATAGTAGGCGATCTTCACGGCGGCGCCTCCTTCCCGTCGTCGAGGGCCGCGTAGATCTTCTCCACCTCGTCCATCCCCTCGATCTTTCGCGGGCGGTGGAGGATCTCCGGCTTCTTCCGGAAGATCCGGATCCCCTGGCCGATCTCGCCCACCATCCCGGTGAGCCCGGCCGTCTGCCGGACGAGCTTCATCTCGTTCAACTGGCCGCGGTCGCGCAGGTTCTCCTTGAAACCGACGGCGTGCCGCGAGCCCAGCTCCGTCGCGCCCTGGACCCGGACCGCCATCTCCTTCAGGTCCCGGATCCGCTCCGACGGCCGGACGTCCTTCGGGCACGCTTCGGTGCAGAGGTGGCAGCGCAGGCAGGTCCAGAGCCCGCCCGGCTGGATCGCGAGCAGGCGGTCCTGGTGCGCCGTGTCCCGCGGATCGACGACGAACCGGTACAGTTTCGCGAGGGCCATCGGGCCGGGGAACGTCGCGTCGGCCTCGACCGCCGGGCACGCCGAGTAGCAGGCGGCGCACGCGATGCAGCGCGGCGTCTCCTTGAACCGGTCGACCTGCTCCGGGGTCATCGGGTTCTCCTTCCCCTCGGGCATCGGGTGCCGCGAGTCGAGGATCAGGTGCGGCTGGATCCGGTCGTACTGCTGCCAGAACGGCGCCTGGTCGACGACCAGGTCGCGGAGGACCGGCTGGTTGCGCATCGGCTCGACCACGATCCGCCCGTGGCGCGCGAGCTCCGGGCCGATCGGGGTCTGGCAGGCGAGCCGGCTCTTCGAGTTCACCTGCATCGCGCACGACCCGCAGATCGCGCTGCGGCACGAGTAGCGAAGGGTGAGGGTCGGGTCGACCTCGCCGCGGATCTTGAGGAGGGCGGTCAGCACCGGGGTGTGCGGGGCGAGGTCGAGCTCAAACCGGTCGTAGCGGGGCGCGGCGTCCTTCGCCCGGTCGAACCGGTACACCTCGAAGGCGGCCCGGACCGTCTCGGCCATCAGTACACCCGCTCCTTGGGATCCCACCGCGTGTAGGCGACCGGCGCATACGAGAGCGACGGGCCGTCGGGCGTCCGCTGCGCGAGGGTGTGGCGCATCCACCGCGCGTCGTCCCGCTTGGGGTAATCGGTCCGGGCGTGGGCGCCCCGGCTCTCCGTCCGCGCGTACGCGCCGACGACGATCGTCTCCGCCAGCTCGAGCATGTGGCCGGTCTCGAGGGCGTCCGACAGGTTGACGTTGTAGACCTTCGACTGGTCGACGACGCGGATCCGGGCGAACTTCGCCTTCACGGCCCGCAGCCGCTTCAGCCCCTCGAGGAGGGTCGGCTCGTCGCGGTAGATCCCGACGTACCGGTCCATCACCTCCTGCATCTCGGTGCGGAGCGCGGTCGGGTCCTCCCCGTCCGTGCGCGACGACCAGGCGCGGAGCGGCGCGGTGGAGGTGTCGAGGTCGGTCGCCCGCATCTCCGGCGCGGCCGCGGTCTCGGCGTACGCCGCCGCGGCGAGGCCCGCCTGCTTCCCGAAGACGAGCGTCTCCAGCAGCGAATTCCCGCCGAGCCGGTTCGCGCCGTGGATCGACACGCACGCCGCCTCGCCGGCGGCGAACAGGCCGCGGACGTTCGTCGCGCCCCGGATGTCGGTCCCGATCCCGCCCATCATGTAATGCTGGCCGGGAAACACCGGGATCGGCTGCGTGACCGGATCGATCCCCGCGAAGTTCCGCGAAAAGTCGACGATCTCCTGGAGCCGGCTCTCGACCTTCTCCTTCCCCAGGTGCATCAGCTCGAGGTGGACGTAGCCGCCGTACGGTCCCTGGAACCCCCGGCCTTCCTTCACCTCGGTGTAGATCGCGCGCGAGACGACGTCGCGGGAGGCGAGCTCGAGGACGCGGGGCGCGTAGCGGCTCATGAACCGCTCCCCGCTCGCGTTCTTGAGGATCCCGCCCTCGCCGCGGGCCCCTTCCGTGATCAGGATGCCGGTCTCGAGGAGCGCCGTCGGGTGGAACTGGACGAACTCCATGTCCTTGAGGACGGCTCCGGCGCGGTAGGCGACCGCCACGCCGTCGCCGGTGCAGCTGTGCGCGTTGGTCGTCCGCCCGTAGATCCGCCCGAACGGGCCGGTGGCGAGCACGACGCTCTTCGCCGCGATCTCGTCGAACTCGCCGCTCTTGCGGTCGAAGGCGACGACGCCGTGGACCCGGCCGTCGCGCACGACGAGGTCGGTGAGGTCCCACTCCTCGTAGAGCGTGAATCGGGACGTCCCGAGCCGCTCCCAGAGGCCCTGGAGGAGCGCGAGGCCCGTCCGATCGGCCGCGTAGATCGTGCGCGGGAACCCCGCACCGCCGAACGCCCGGCGCGCCAGCGCGCCGTCCGGCCCGCGGCTGAAGATCGTGCCGAAATGCTCCATCTCGATGACGGTCGGGCCGGCCTCCCGACAGAAGAACTCGATCGCGTCCTGGTCGCCGAGGTAGTCCGACCCCTTCACCGTGTCGTAGATGTGGGTGTCGACGGAGTCCTCCGCCCCGAGGGCGGCGTTGATCCCGCCCTGGGCCGCGCCCGAGTGCGAGCGGAGCGGGTGCAGCTTCGTGACGATCGCGACGTCGCGCCCGGCGTCGACCGCCGCGAGCGCGGCGCGCTGCCCGGCGAGCCCGGCCCCGACAACGACGACCTCGTGACGACGCATGGGCGGGAGGCCGTGACCTACGCGGGGGATTAATCGGTTCCCCGCGCCCCCGGCCGGCGGCCGGGAACGGCCGCCACGAGCTCCCCTACGGTTCCTCGGTGGTCCGGGCGTAATCGCTCGGGACGCCCTTATATAGCGACCCCGGGTCGGCCGTCCGCGTTTCCAGGGACGGAGGTCTTCGGATGCACGGTGGGTCGAGCGGGAGCGGCGAAGATCGGCTGTTGACCGGGACCACGACGATCGGGATCGTGGCGAAGGACGGGGTCGTCCTCGCGACCGAGCGGCGCGTGACCGCCGGTTCGATGATCTCGAACAAGGCGGCCCAGAAGCTGTTCAAGATCGACCAGAACATCGGTCTCACGATCGCCGGCCTCGTCGGGGACGCTCAGGTCCTGGTCCGCTACCTCAAGGCGGAGGTGTCGCTGTACCGCCTCCGGCGGAACGCGCCGCTCGGCGCGGAGGGCGCGGCGACGCTCCTCGCGAACATCCTGAGCGGCAACCGCTACTACCCGTACTACGCCTGGCTGATCCTCGGCGGCACCGACCCGAAGGGCGGCCACCTGTTCTCGGTCGACCCGGCCGGCGGGTGCGTCGAGGACAAGTTCGTCTCGGTCGGCTCCGGTTCGCCGTTCGCCTACGGGATCGTCGAGGAGGGGTACTCCCGCGACCTCTCGAGCTCGGACGCCGTCGACCTCGCGCTCCGCGGCCTCACCGCCGCGATGCGCCGCGACAGCGCGAGCGGCGACGGATACCTCGCGCACGTCATTTCCGCGAAGGAGTACCGCGAGCTCACCGACGACGAAATCAATAAACGCCTGAAGGCGCTCAAGATTCCGTTGCCTCCCCCGGCCCCGTAGCGCGGGCAGGGGGCCGGGCGGCCCAACCCCTTCGACCGAACCCCTTCTCGAGTGTGGATGAGTTTCGACTCTCTGCTAGAACAAGCGCGGGCGGCCCTCAAGGAGGTCCTGCCCGACACGATCGAGGTCACCGACATCGAGCTGGAAGGCCCGCAGATCGTCCTCTATACGAAGCAGCTCGACCAGTTCCTGTCGGGCGGGGAGTACCTCCGCTCGATCGCCCAGCGCCTGCGGCGACGGGTCGTCGTCCGCTCCGACCCGAGCGTCCTCGCCGAGCCGAAGGAGGCGGAGAAGGTCATCCGCGAGCTGATCCCGCCCGAGGCGGAGGTCAACCAGCTGTTCTTCGAGCCGGAGACGGGCGAGGTGACGATCGAGGCCGCGAACCCCGGCGCCGCGATCGGCCGGGGCGGGAGCGTCCTCAACGACCTCAAGCGGAAGATCGGCTGGGTGCCGACGGTCGTCCGGACCCCGCCGATCCCCTCGAAGACCGTCGAGGAGGTCCGGATCCATCTCCGCAACTCGTTCGACGACCGGCGCTCGTTCCTGAAGAAGGTCGGGATCCGGATCGCGCGCGACCCGCTCCCGGAGAAGCTGTGGGTGCGGAACACCGCGCTCGGAGGCTACCGCGAGGTCGGCCGCAGCGCGCACCTCCTCACGACCCAGAACTCGAAGGTCCTGATCGACTGCGGGATCGATCCCGGTTCCGACCGGACCCCGTTCTTCAACGCTCCCGAGCTCCTCCCCCTCGATTCGCTCGACGCGGTCGTCGTGACGCACGCCCACCTGGACCACTGCGGCCTCGTGCCGGTCCTGCTCAAGTACGGCTACAAGGGACCGATCTACTGCACGGCGCCGACGCGCGACCTGATGACCCTGATGCTGCTCGACGCGATCAAGGTCGTCAACCAGGAGGCCCGGCGCGGGCTCTACGACTCCTCCCACGTCCGGGAGCTCGTGACCCGGACCGTGCCGCTGCGCTGGGGCGAGACGACCGACATCGCCCCCGACATCCGCCTCACGATGCACAACGCCGGCCACATCCTCGGGTCGTCGATCTGCCATTTCCACCTGGGGGAGGGGGACCACAACCTCGCCTACTCGGGCGACATCAAGTTCGAACGGAGCTGGCTGTTCAACCCGGCGACGAACCGGTTCCCTCGGCTCGAGACGCTCGTCCTCGAGTCGACGTACGGCGGCTACCGCGACATCCAGCCGAGCCGCCAGCAGGCGACCGAGGAGTTCACGCACCTCGTGAACCAGGTCCTCTCCCGCGGCGGCAAGCTGATCGTCCCCGTCTTCGCGGTCGGCCGGTCGCAGGAGGTGATGCTCGCGCTCGAGGAGAAGATGCGCGCGGGCAAGATCCCGAAGGTCCCCGTCTATCTGGACGGCATGATCTTCGAGGCGACCGCGATCCACACGGCGTACCCGGAGTTCCTCAACAGCCAGCTGCGGACCCAGATCTTCCAGCAGGGGGACAACCCGTTCCTCGCCGACATGTTCCGCCGCGTCGATTCCGGCCAGATGCGCAACGAGATCCTGGACGCCCGCGACCCCTGCATCGTCCTCGCGACGAGCGGCATGATGAGCGGCGGACCGGTGATGGAGTACTTCCGGGCCTGGGCGCCGGACGAGAAGAACGGCCTCCTGTTCGTCGGCTACCAGGCCGACGGGACGTTCGGCCGCCGCCTGCAGCGCGGCATGTCGGAGGCGTCGTTCCTGGACGGTCCGCGGCAGGGGTCGGTGTCGATCCGGCTCGAGATCGCGACGATCGAGGGGTTCTCCGGCCACTCCGACCGGGTGCAGCTGATGAACTTCGTCGCCTCCCTCGACCCGCGGCCGCAGCGGATCCTGCTCAACCACGGGGAGGAGTCGAAGACGCTCGACCTCTGCTCGGCGCTGTACAAGCGGTTCGGGGTCGAGTCGCGGGCCCCGTACAACCTGGAGACCGTCCGCCTGATGTGACGCCCCGGGACCAAACATAAAATAGCCCGGGCTCGGTGGAACGCCCGCCGATCGGTCGGCGAGTTCTCCGATGGCCGGTTCGTCCCGTCGGTTCCTGGTCCTCGGCCTCGACGGGGGCACGTTCGACCTGCTCGACCCCCTGATGCAGGCCGGGGAGCTGCCGTTCCTGAGCGCGCTCGTCCACCGGGGCGTGCGGGCCCCGCTCCGGTCGGTCTACCCCGCGAAGACGATCCCGGCCTGGTTCTCCTTCGCGACCGGCTGCGACCCGGGCGAGCTCGGGATCTTCGGCTTCACCGAACCGGACGGCCGGCCCGGCCGCTCGCGGACGGTCCGCTCGTTCCGGCCCGCCGAGGCGCTGTGGGACCGCCTTTCCCGCCGGGGCGTCAAGGTCGGGGTCCTCAACTTCCCGATCACGGGGGGCTACCCGCTCCACGGGTTCATCCTGCCGGGGATGTTCTCCGAGACGAGCGCCACCTACCCCCAGAGCCTCCGGGCGGAGGTGACGAGCGCGATCGGCGCCGAGTACCCGGGCGAACTCCCCCTGTACCGGGAGTCGGAGCGCGACGCCTGGGTCGCGCGGGCGACCGACGCCGTCGCCCAGCGCGCCCGGGTCGCCGCCACGCTCGCCGAGCGGCACGCGCCCGGGTTCCTGTTCGCGCTGTTCCGCGAGACCGACCGCCTGGAGCACCAGCTCTGGGAGGAGCTCGCCCGCCCGGTGCCCGAGATCCCGGCGGACCTCCTCCGGTTCTGGCGGACAGTCGACCGGGCGTGTCGCGACGTCGACACGGCGTTCCGGGCCGGGGGCGAACCGGCCGTCACGCTCGTGATCAGCGACCACGGGCACGGCCCGATCGCCTCCGACTTCCTCACCAACCGCTGGCTGGCGGACGAGAAGCTGCTCGTCTTCCGGCCCGGCGCGACGCTCGGCCGGCGGAGCGTCATCGCCCGCCTCGCGCTCCGCTCGCAGCAGCTGCCGCTCGCGGGGGCGATCGCCCGACGGATCGCCGACTTCCTGCGCGACAGCCGCCACACGGCGATCGCCGACCTCCTGAGCGGAGACCCGTCGTTCGAGCGGGCGGCCGAGCGGATCGACTGGGAGAAGACCGTCGCCTTTTCCTACCCCGTCCCCGAAGGGATCTACCTGAACCCGTTCAACCCGGAGCTGACGCCCGAACGTCGCGCGGCGCTCACCCGCGAGATCCGGGCCCGACTGGAGCGGTTCCCGGACGCCCACATCGAGGTGTTCGACCCCGCCGAGCTGTACCGGGGGACGAAGCTCGAGAACGCCCCGGCGCTCCTGATCCGGGTCGACGGGATGCGGACCGAGCCCCGGATGGACTTCGCCTACCCCCAGCCGTTCATCCGCGACCGCCCCCGCTTCTTCTACGGGACGGGGACGCACCGGATGGACGGGATCCTGATCGCCGCCGGCGACGACATCACCCCGCACGCGATCGACCGGACGCCGAGCCTCCTCGACATCGCCCCGACCGTCCTCGAGGGGATGGGCGTCCCGCCGCCGCCCGGCATGGGCGGACGCTCGATGGCCCGCGAGCTGGGCCTCGCCGCGTAGCGCCGCTCCGCCGGAACCCTTAACGCCTCGGCCCGGTTCAAACGGCGCGGATGGCGGCGCGGTCGGTCGACGTCCTGGCGGCCGGTCCGGCGCCCGCCGACCCGTACGATCCCGCGGCCCCGGCCTGGGCGCTGGCGGAGGGCCTCCGCGACCGGGGCGTCTCGGTCCGGGTGCTGTTTCCCGCCGGGGCGGACCCCCTCGCTCCGCCGGACGGGATCGAGTCGGTTCCGGTCGCGCACGCAATCCGCCGACCCGGGGCGGCGATCGAACCGGCGGACTACGCCCACGCGGCGGGCCGTCGCGTGCGGATCGACGCCGAGCTCGTCCTCCGCGACCCGTCCGGCCTCGGCGCCCTCGGCCTCGGCCATCGCGCCGGGGCGCACCGGATCGCCGCCGTCGTCCGGGCGACGCAGCTCGCCGAGTTCGACCGGGAGCGGTCCGGGCGGCGGTCGGCGAACCTCCTCGACCGGGTCGATGCCTGGCGGGACCGGCGCGCGGTCCGGCGCCTGGAACGGATCGCCCTCACCGAGGCCCAGGGGATCTACTGCGACGCCCCGGCGCTCGCCGGGGCGCTCGCGGACGAGTATCGCATTCCCCCCGAGCGGATCCGGCCGACGGTGCCGCCGGTCGCCGTCGGGCCCCCTCCGCCGTCCCGGGACGACGCGCGCGCCGGGCTCGGCCTGCCGACCGACGTGCCCGTCGTCGCCGCCCTCGCGTGCAGCGAGCGTCCCGACGACGCGGGGGTCGACCGGGCCCG
>DATJZK010000011.1:0-10739 GCA_035499145.1 Thermoplasmata archaeon | reverse complement strand
CGGCCGACGCCGCCCCGCCCAGCGGTCGAAAGGGCGATAAGCGCGCGGGGCCGCCGCAGGGCTGACGCCGCGGTGGCTCAGCTGGCAGAGCGGCTCCTTGGTAAGGAGCAGGCCGAGGGTTCAAATCCCTCCCGCGGCTCTGCATCTTCACGACTCGAGCGTGACGTAAACGAGGCCTGCTCCCCGCTCGGACGAGTTCTTTCGGATCGGGGTAGTCTCTCACTAGGCTCCGAGCGCGTTCCGGACCCCCGGGACTACTCCGACGCGTGGGCTCCCGGCACGGGTTCGGAGAGGGGCGGCGCCGCTCAACTATATCTTGGCTGGACCGGTCGCCAGCCGGTGACCGTCCCGACGGCTCCCGGCCCCGAAGCCGGGCAGCCCTCCGCCCCGGAGCGCCGGCTCCGAGCTTGGCGGCGCGCGTTTCCTCCCGCTCGTCAGCTCTGGCTGGCATTGGCCGTCCTCGGAGGGTACGGAGTCTACTACCTCGCGGGTCTGGGACTGACCTCCCTGTTCCTTCTGCCGATCGTGGCGGTGGCGGCCGACCTGCTTTTCCAGGCCGTCCGGTACTCCCGCCTCCGAACCCCCGACTCGGCGATCGCGACCGGGCTGTTCCTCGCCCTGCTTTTCCCGCCGACCGCGTCCCTCGTCCTCTCCGCGACCGTGGTCGTCGCCGCGATCGCCGCGAAGCACGTCCTTCGATCGGGCGGTCACCCCTGGTTCAACCCAGCGGCCCTCGGGGTCGTAGCCGGGTCCGTACTGTTCGCGCTCGCCCCCGCGTGGTGGGTGGCGGTCGGACCGTACGGCCCATACCTCGGCCCCGTCCTCGGGCTCACGCTCGTAGCGGGAGGGGCGAGCCGTTGGCGCCTTCCGCTGGCGTTCGTCCTGGCCTATGGGATCTTCGCCTCCTTGCAGCATGCGGTGCTCGGGGCGACCCTCGACCCTCGCGTACTGCTGCTCCAGACGCTCGATCCGACGACGATCTTCTTCGCCCTCTTCATGGTCCCCGAGCCGAGGACCGCGCCATCGTTCCCTGCCCACCAAGTGCTCTACGGCGCCATCGTAGGGATCGCGGGAGCGTTCGCTCCGATCGCCTTCCCGACCTTGGGTCTCCTTGTCGCTCTGCTGGGCGGCAATGTCGTCGCGCTCGTCCTTCGCCGGGGCAGTCCCTCGCGCTCGGTCTCCCCATCCCTCGGACGCCGGTCACGGGCCCCCGCCCCGCCCCGGTCGGTCTCATCGCGGTGGTCGATCGGCCGCCGGATCGCCGCGGGACTTCTGGTCCTGGTCGCCGTCGCGGGGGTTGCCGGGGCGTTTCCGTCGGGCCACGGCGTGGCGCTCCCCCCCGGGGGCGTGGGGTCGGGAGGAGGGACCGTGGGCGGCTGTACGCACGACAATCCGGCGATCCCGGTGTCGACGTTGACGCAGCTGCACAAGATGCTCGGACCGTCGGTCATCCGGTCGTACAACGCGGGCACGGGCGTCGTCGTCTTCTACGACCCCGTGAACCACGTCACCGTGACCGAGACGGACCTGTACGAGGACTACGGGTACGCGGAGTTCAACGGGGACGACTTCGCGGTCAGCGGTTGCTCAGCCTAACGGCGCAGCCTCGAGCGGTCGTGGTCCGGGGGCGGACCGCGCCCAGTACGACGGGGCATCGATGAGCATGGCTAGCAGCTCCGCGGCGACGACGAGCGCGCGAGCCGCCGGTCGGTCTCCGGTCCGAACGCCGGCGGAACGCCGAGCAATCGATCGCCGACCGGGATCACCCGCAGCCGCCCCTACGACCCGGAACGTCTGTCCGACGTCGGTCGGGTCGGAACGGCCGTGACGTCGGGCGGCGTCGACACCCCTCCTCGGATCGGGGCCGACTTCCCTCGGCGGCGGACCTCGCGTCATCCCCCCTGGGCGAAGCTCGGTCTCGGCCGGTGAACGGTGGCCTCGAGTTCACTCCCCCTTTATCCTTCGGGGTCCGTCGAGTCCGGGGAACGATGCCGGACGACGCGATCGTCGCGCGCGGGCTGACGAAGGTCTACGGCAAGCTCACCGCGGTCGACCACGTCGACATGAACGTCCGGCGCGGGGGGATCTTCGGCCTGCTCGGCCCGAACGGCGCGGGCAAGACGACGATCATCAAGCTGCTCACCGGGCTCAGCGATCCGACGGAGGGGGAGGCGAGCGTCGCCGGGTTCGACATCCGCCGCCAGCCGATGCACGTCAAGCGCCGCATCGGGTGGGTCGCGGCCGAGGTGATCCTGGACGACGACCTGAGCGGCTGGGAGAACCTCTGGCTGCAGGCGAAGCTGCAACGGCTGACCGACTGGAAGGCCCGAGCGGAGGAGCTGCTCCGGTACTTCGACCTCTCGGACCGGAAGGGGGACCGGGTCGGCACCTACTCGACCGGAATGCGGAAGAAGATGGAGATCGCCCTCGCGCTCCTGCACCAGCCCGAGGTCGTCTTCATGGACGAGCCGACGATCGGGCTCGATCCGAACGTACGGCGGATGCTCTGGAAGCTGATCACCGGGGTGAACCGGGAGTTCGGGGTCACGGTCCTCCTGACGTCGCACTACATCGAGGAGGCCGACGCCCTCTGCGACCACGTCGCGATCATCGACCGCGGCCGGTTCGTCGCGGCCGGGACCCCGGCGGAGCTCAAGGCGCGGATCCGCAACGACTTCCTCGACTTCGAGACCGCCGCGGACGTCTCCGAGGCGCAGCTCCGCTCGCTCCCGGGCGTCGTGGAAGCGCATCCGCAGGGGAAAGGGTGGATCCTCAAGGTCGGATCGGCCGAGGAGACGCTGCCCCACCTCTTCGCGGCGTTCCCGAACGGCGCGATCCAGCGGGTGAACATCGAGAAGCCGAGCCTGGAGAGCGTCTTCATCGACATCACCGGGAAGCGGATCGACCAGGCGGGCGCCGACGTGCAGGATTTCCGGAAGTTCTACCTCAACGTGCGGAGGGCCCGGCAGTGACCGCCGCCCACCGGTTCGGCGGGTGGCCCCGGAGCGGGGACGGTCCGACGTCCGACTTCGTCCCGCAGGGGAGCCAGTTCTACGGGCTGTACGCGCGGGAGCTGATCAAGACGTTCCGCAACCCGCTCGTGCTCCTGATCACGTTCGTCCAGCCGTTCATGTGGCTCGCGTTCTTCGGCAGCAGCTTTTCGGCGGTGCCGGTGGCGCAGCTGGACGCGCTCCTGAAGGCGCCGCCCGGGACGCCGTACCTCGACTTCCTCCTGCCCGGGGTCCTGGCGACCTCGATGCTCACGATCGGGATGTTCGGCTCGATGAGCACGATCCAGGACAAGCGATTCGGCTTCATGAAGCGCGTCCTGCTCACGCCGACCGGGCGGAGCACCGTCTACCTGTCGAAGGCGCTCGGCTCGGCGACGCGCGGGATGGTCCAGATCCCCGTCATGCTCGCCGCCGCCCTCGTCTTCGGCGTGCGCATCCACGGCGACCCGCTGATGTGGGCCGGCTGGCTGTTCGGGCTCATCCTCCTCGGGTTCGGGTTCTCGGCGTTCTTCCTCGCCGTGACCGCCTCGAGCACCGACTGGCAGACGCCGGGCGTGATCTCGAACTTCATCACCATGCCGCTGATGTTCGCGAGCGGCGCGCTGTTCCCGGCGCAGAACTACCCGGCGTGGATGCAGGCGATCGCGCGGGTCAACCCGGTCAGCTTTTCGGCGCTCCTCGGGCGCGGGGTCGTGGTCAACGGGACGGCGAACTGGCTGTACCTCGGCTATCTCGGGGTGTTCGCCGCGCTCATGGTCGGGGTCGGAACGCTCGTCGCGAGCCGGTACCTGAAGGTGGAGTGATCCCGGCGGAGACCCGGATCGCCGCGTCAAGCCCGGTTCACCGAGAAACCAACCCCCCCGGCGGCGATGGCCCGGGGCCATGCAGGCGATCGCCCAGTGGACCCACGGGTACGAATCGGTCCTCACCGACGAGCGGACCCACCGGGTCGTCGTCGACCTCCCGATCGACGAGGGCGGCCGCAGCGCCGGCCCGTCGGCGCTCGAGCTCGCCGTCCTCTCCCTCGCCGGATGCATTTCCACGACGTTCGCGCAGATCGCCCGGCGGCGCCGGCTCGCGTTCCAGGGACTGACCGTCGCCCTCGAGGCCGAGCGCCCGGACGGTTCGCCCACGATCACCCGCGTCCGCGGCACGGTGCGGGTGCGGACGCGCGCCGAGGAGGAGGAGGTCACGACGACCCTCCGCCTCGCTATCCACACGTGCCCGGTCGGGATCCTGTTCGAGCGGGCGCAGGTGCCGGTCGAGGTCGCCGCGATCGTCCAGCATCCGAACGTCTAGCGGACCGGCCGCGCCCCGCGTCCGGCGGTCGACCGGGGTTGACGGGGGCTTTATCCCCGTCGTTCCCGCTCGAACCGCCGGCGGTACAGCACGATGCCAGGCGACAAGCGGGCGGACCTCGCCGGCCCAGGGATCGGGAACTACACGGACGTCGAACGGATCCTCCCGTCGGAGTATCGGTCGCTCCTCGACCCGCGCGAGACGCAGCGGGCGATCTACGCGGTCAAGGGGTACATCGAGGAGCACCTCTGCCGCGAGCTGAACCTGATGATGGTCCAGGTGCCGCTGATCGTGGAAGCGGAGAGCGGCGTCAACGACATGCTCGACCGGGACGGGTCGCGCACGCCGATCCAGTTCCACATCTCCAACGACCGCGACGTCCACCCGGTGAACGCGCAGGTGGTCCAGGCGGCGACGAAGTGGAAGCGGATGGCCCTCCGCGAGCTCGGGTTCGCGCCCGGCGAAGGGCTCGTCACCGACATGCGGGCGGTCCGGAAGGACTACTTCCTCGACCACGACCACAGCGCCTACGTCGACCAGTGGGACTGGGAGAAGGCGATCACCGCCTCCGACCGGAACCTCGAGTACCTGAAGACGACCGTCCGGAAGATCTGGAAGGTCCTCACCGGCGCCGAGCGGCACGCGATGGAGCAGTTCCCGGCCCTCCGCGACCCGCGCTACCCGAAGCTCCCGGAGGAGATCGAGTTCTTCCACGCCGAGGAGATCCTCGACATGTTCCCCGACCTGCCGCGCAAGCAGCGCGAGACCCAGCTGCTCCAGAAGCACCCGGCCGTCTTCATCGTCGGGATCGGCTGGCCGCTGCAGGACGGGCTCCCCCACGAGATGCGGGCCGCCGACTACGACGACTGGGTGACGGAGACGCACGGCGCGGGCGGCCGGACGTTCCACGGCCTCAACGGCGATATCCTCGTCTGGAACCCCGTCACGAAGCGCCGGCACGAGCTGATGTCCGGCGGCATCCGGGTCGACGCGCGCTCGCTCCGCCAGCAGCTCGAGCTGTCGAAGCAGATCGAGTTCCTGCGCTACCCGTACCACCAGGCGATCCTGAACGGCGACATCCCCCTCAGCATCGGCGGCGGGATCGGGCAGTCCCGAACGCAGATGCTCCTGCTGCGCAAGGCGCACATCGGCGAAGTGAGCGTCACCGTCTGGCCGAAGATCCTGCGCGACATCAGCGCGAAGAAGAACATCCACGTGCTGACCTGAGCCCGAACCGATACCCCGGGCCCGGCGGCCCCCCGCCGGGCTTTCCCGGGGGGGCGCGGAGACCGGCGCGGGCTCAGCGCGGCGCCGATCGGGCGAGCTCGGCGAGGTCGACGGGCACGACGAGCCCGGACCGGGCCGCGAGGGCGACCAGGTGCTTGCACGGGAGTCGCTCGGCCCGTCGCCCGGCGAGCGGGACCCGCGCCCAGCGTCGGCGCCACGCCGGACACTCGCAGTCGAACGGGTCGAGGGAGACCGCGTACCGGTCGTTCGCGATCCACCGGCCGTCCCGGCGCTCGAGACGGACGTCGCGGGCCCGCTCCCGGATCTGCTCGATCGCGTGGGCCCGATGCTCCTCGCGCTCGGCGACCCGGTGGAGCCCCTCGTCCAGCGCCTCCCCGACGGCATGCGCGAGTTCGGGGTCGTGCGCGGAACCGACCTCGAACTCGACCGAGCGGAATCGCCGCCGCGTCGCCGCGAGCCGACCGGCGGCCCGCAGCGCCCGTCGGAACCGCTTCGGCCCCACCCCCTCGACGATCCCCGGAAGCGCCGGGTCGTCCGTTCGGATCCGTACGTCCGTGGCCCCGCGACGCGCGGCCTCCCGGAGACCGCCGTCCACGGCGACGAGCTCGGCCGCGATCCGCGACCCGACCCGCAGGCGCGACCGGGCGCACGGCGGGAACGCCCCGAGCGCCCCGGTGATCCGCCATCCGACGCCGGCGGCACCGGTCCGTACCTCGGTCGTCGCCATCACCTCGAGACGGCAGGCGCCGGCCGCCGGCGCGCCAGGCCCGTCCTCGAGACGGAGCTGGTGGGCCGCCATCGGCCCCCCCGAGGCCGTCGGTCGGCTTGTACCGTTCGATGCCGTCCGCCGCGAGCTCACCGCTCGGCCGGCGCGGGGTCGAGGGGTCCGATCACGCGTCGCCGAACGGCGGCTCGCGGCTCGGATGCTCGCCGCGGGAGAACGACTCCATCGCGGCCTTCTGCTTCGCGGCCTTCTCGGCGCGGGTCATCCGCACGCGCATCGACAGCGACCAGTGGTGGCCGAACGGGTCGAGCAGATGGCCGTACCGCTCGCCCCAGTACTGGTTCTCGAGGGGCATCGTCACCTTCGCGCCCGCCGCGACCGCCCGGTCCCACAGCGCGTCGACGTTCTTCGAGTAGATGTGGAGCGTCACGGTGGTGGTGCCGACCGTCGACGGCGCCGCCACGCCGGCGCCGGGGAACACGTCCGAGATCATGAACAAGGAGTCGCCGATCTTGAGGCGCCCGTGGATCAGCTTGCCGTCCGGCGACTGGACGCGGGCGAGCTCCTTCGCGCCGAACGCCTTCCGGTAGAACTCGAGGGCGGCGACCCCGCCCGCGACGGCGAGGTACGGGATCAGCGTGGGGTAGCCGGGCGGGATCGGATTGAGACCGCGGCTCGGTGCGACGGAGCGGCGGCGGGGGCGCGGACGGCTCGGCATCTTCGACGGCGCGGGGATGCACGCTCGATAGATAATGGCGAACCCACGCGACGTCGTTCGTCGGCTCGGCGGGGCCCCGACGGGACCGAGCGCGGCGCGGACCTCCCGGCCGGCTAGGCGAGCGCGACGCCGGCGAGCCGTCGCCCGAACTCGTGGCACTTCGAGAGCTCCCCCTCGTGGATCGGGCCGTGCACCCCGTCGACGACGACGGAGATCCCCGGAGAGGCCAGGTGCAGGGTCGGGTCCTCGCGGACCAGGACCTCCCGCATCCGCCGGGTCGCACCGGCCCGCCGCGGCGAGTCGCACGTGTCGAAGAGGGAGACCGTCTTCTCGTCCAGCCGGTCCCGGGCGACCCGGTGGAGCAGGCGCTGGACCGCGGGGGTCGCCACGCCGGCCCGGCTCGGCGAACCGATCACGATGATGTCGAATTCCCGGAGTCGCGGCGGGTCGAACTCCCGGACACTGGCGACGGTCGTGAACACCCGCCCGCTGGACGCGATCCCGCGGGCGATCTCCTCGGCGACGAGCCGGGTGCTCCCCTGCCAGGCGTCGAAGAGGACCACCGCGTTCGTCATCAAGGAGCGGCCCCAGGTCCGCTTCCCTACGTGGGCGGCCTTCGCGCACTTATTCGCCCCGTCAGTTCGAGTTGACCCCCGAGGTGCCTGCGCGAGACTCGAACTGTTCGTACGCAAGGGGGATGGTTCCCGGCCGGGGCTACCCGTCCGTCCGGTGCCTCGCAGATGCCCGTGGAAACCGTCGGGGTCTCCGCTTCGCTCGCCGCGCTGACCGGAGTGCTGGGATACCTCGCCGCCCGGGGACTGTACCGGGCGTACCGCGACCGATCCCGGCATCAGGCGATGTTCGGCCTCGGGCTCGTCTGCGGCGCGACCGCCATGCTCGTCGAGCTCGTGGCGTACCTGGGGTTCGTCGACTCCCCGCTCCTGCAGACGTACGTCTTCCTCTCGGCCGCGATCGTCGGCGTCCTGTCGCTCGGTTCGGTGAAGAGCTTCCGGAACCGGTGGTTCGAGCCGCTCTACGTCGGCTACCAGGCGGCCGCGATGGCGGTGGTCGCTTGGTTCAGCTTCGCCACGCCGATGCCCGACTCGATGGTGCGCGCCGGCATCGTCGTCGGGAACCCGCCCCTCCTCCTGCTGATCCTCTCCTCGTTCGTGACGGTCCCCGCCACGATCGTCCTGCTCACCGCCGCGGCCGTCCACCTGCGCCACTCGTTCCGCCCCAAGGGGCTCCTGATGGTGTCGGGCGCGTGCGTCCTGGGCGCGGGCGGAGCGTTCTACATCGCCTCGTTCCCGGTGATCCTGTACTACGCTGAGTTCGTGGGGATCGTGATGCTCTTCCTCGGGCTCGCGGACCTCTCGCGTCTTCCGTTCGCTCGGCCCGCGCCGGCGGCGGAGAGCGCGTCGCGCTGAGCCGCCGGCCGCCTCGGCGTTCAACGCTCATATACGCCGGCCTCCATGGCCGCCGCGCAGCGGGGTAGGGTAGTCAGGAAAGCGGTCGGCGTCGCCCGGCCGTCCTGAAATCCCGACGGGCTCATAACCCGTAGATCCATGGTTCAAATCCATGCCCCGCTAGGGTCACGGCGAGTCCACGGACCCGGGGGCGCCGGGCGCTCGAGCGGGACCGTTCTGGACCGGGCGAACACGGGGAATCGACCCCCGGTCCGTCTCGCGACGACGACGTCGCCGAACCTCGGTGGGCCCGAGCGACGCTCCCCCCGCGCCCTCATCAGCTACTAATGCGTCCGTCTCCCCTGCCGTCCGCATGCCGGGGCGCCCGGGCCCGAACGCTGGCAAGAAGCTCGTCCGCCACGGCTGGGATCTCGCCTCGACGTTCTACCGGGACGACGGGACCGCCGCGGATGTGTTCGGGCACGACTCCGCGGTCTACCGCGAGTGGCTTCGCCCGGTGATGGAAGGCCTTCCCCCCGGCGCTTCGGTCCTCGACCTGGGTTGCGGGATCGGGGTGCCGGCCACCGCACTGCTCGCGACCCGCTTCGAGGTGACCGGGGTGGACCTCTCGGAGGTCCAGGTCGAACGCGCGAAGCGCCGGGTGCCCCGTGCGACCTTCGTGCGGGCCGACATGACCCGGGTCGACTTTCCCGCGGGTGCGTTCCGGGCGGTGGTCTGCCTGTACGCCCTGATCCACGTCCCGCTGCCGCAGCAGCGTCCGCTGCTGGCACGGATCCGGCGCTGGCTGACCCGTCCCGGCTGGCTCGTCGTCGTCACCGGCCACGAAGCGAACGAGGGGACCGAGGAGAACTGGCTGGGGAGCGGGGCGACGATGTACTGGAGCCACGCCGACGCCTCCACCTACCGCGCCTGGTTCGAGGAGCTCGGCTTCGAGGTGATCGACCAGACGTTCGTTCCCGAGGGCGCCTCCGGCCACGAACTGTTCCGGCTGCGGGTGCCCCGGGACCCGATCGACCGGCCCCGCGGACGGCGGTCGGACCGCTGACCGCGGGGCCCCGAGCGGGGGCGCCGACGGTCAGCCCGACCCTTTCGATTTCGAGGAGCGTCGGCGGGCAGGCTTCGAGACCGGGGCGGCGTCCGTCGGGGCCGTCTCGGTCGCCCGCGGGGGCGCGGACTCCGGCTCCGAGGCCGGGGGCGACGGCGGGGGAGTCGCCTCGGGGGGGAGTGGCGGGGAGGACGTGGGGGACGTCGGTGCCGCGGGCGGCGCCGACGGCGCCATCGGTGGGGGCGGCGGAGGAGGAGGGGGATTCGGCGGAGCGACCGCGTGCACGGGCGGGTGCGCTGCGCTCGACCCGGGCGCGCCCGGGGCTCCGGCGGCCGGACGCGAGACGATCGGGACGAACTCCCCCGGGCGCCAGGTGTGCGGCATCTTCAGGATCGTCGGGTCCTTGAGGAACAGGTCGGCGTGGCCGCAGTTCCGGCAGATCCGGGTGCCGAGCGACAGCTCTCCCCGAGATCGGATCGACAGGCTTCCCCCCCCGATCGTGCCGGTGCGGAGCTCGTTCACCCAGACGAAATCGGACCCACCGCAGTTGCTACAGAGCGGAGCCAAGGGAGACACCCGTCGCGCAAGGATGCTCGCGCCCCCTACAAAGCAGTTCGGGCCGAGCCGAGAGCGAGCGGGGTCGACGCAACTCCCTTGTACGGGCCGTGCCCTCGTAGGTAGGGGGAATCGATGTTCCGCGAAATTGCCGTGGCGATCGACGGCTCCGACCACGCCGCGGACGCGCTCGCGACCGCGATCGACCTGACGCGCCGCTACGACGCCCACCTCACGGTGATCTCGATCGCGCCCGTGACGCCGGCCCTCGTCATGGCGAACGAGCCGATGCTGCCGCCGCTGCTGCCCGAGAGCAACCTGCCCCGGTTCCGCGCCCTGGTCGACGCGGGCGTCGCGAAGGCCGAGTCGGCCGGGCTCAAGGCGGTCGACGGGGTGTGCGTGGAAGGCGCGCCGGTCGATGAGCTCCTTCGGCACCTCCGCGAGCATCCGGTCGACCTGCTCGTCCTCGGGTCGAGAGGACTCTCGACCGCCCAGCGGCTGCTGCTCGGGAGCGTTTCGACCGCGCTCGTGAACCGGGCCCCGTGCCCGGTGCTCGTCGTTCGACCGACCGCTACGAAGCCGTAGCGTTCACGACGACGACCCGGGTCGGCACCGGGAGCTTGTGGGACGCCTTGCGCAGCGCTTCCTTCGCCGCGTCCAGGTGCGCCTCGGTCGTGTAGATCGTCAGCAGCTCGGAGCCGATCTCGGCCCA
>DATJZK010000010.1:0-8946 GCA_035499145.1 Thermoplasmata archaeon | reverse complement strand
TCCTCCCCCTGCTACGGCGGTTCGGGGCGCGGGTCGTTCGAACCCGGGAAGGCACTCGCGTCCGGGCGGGGGCCCGGAGGCCGTTCTCGCTCGACCTGACCGACTCGCCGGACCTCTACCCGTTGGCCGGCGTCCTCGCCGCCTGCGCTCCGGGGACGTCCCGCCTCATCGGCGCCTCCCATGTCGCCGCGAAGGAGTCGGACCGTCGGGCCGAGACAATAGGCCTCGCCCGGGCGATGGGAGCGCACGTCGCGCCGCGGCCGAAGGAGCTCCGGATCACCGGGCGCGACCGCCCCACGGCGTTCTCGATCCGGGGCGCGACGGACCACCGGGTCGTGATGAGCGCCGCGGTCGGCGCGCTCGCCGGCGACGGCCCCTCGACGATCGGGCAGCGCGAGGCGGTGGCGAAATCGTTCCCCGACTTCTGGACGGTGCTCGCTCGGCTCGGGGCGGGGGTGCGCCCGGCATGATGGAGTTCGGCCGCCGGTTCCGGGTCGGATTGTTCGGGACGAGCCACGGGCCGGAGGTCGGGGTAACGATCGACGGGATCCCGCCCGGCACTCCGATCGAGGCGGACCGGATCCAGGCCGAGCTCGACCGACGCCGGCCGGTCGGGCGACGTCTCGCCACCAAGCGGCAGGAGGAGGACCGGCTCTGCATCGACGCGGGCGTCGTCGACGGCCGGTCCGACGGCAGCCGTTTCCGCGCCCACGTGGCGAACGAGGACGTGCGGCGGGAGCCGTACGACCGGATGCGGGACACCCCGCGCCCCGGTCACGCCGACTACCCGGCGCGTGTCCGGTACGGCGACTCGGCCGACCTCTCGGGGGGCGGCATCTTCTCCGGTCGGATGACGGTCGGTCTCGTGATCGCGGGGGCGATCGCCCGCCGGCTGCTCGAGGCGAAGGGGATCACGATCGCGGCGTTCACCCGCTCGATCGGCGGGGTCGAGGCCGACGTCCCCGAGGCGCTCCCGCTCTCGGAGATCGCCGCCCGGAGCGCCCGGAACGAGGTCGGCACGCCGGACCCTTCCGCGGCGTCACGGATGGAGGAAGCGATCGGCGCCGCGCGTCGCGACGGCGACAGCCTCGGCGGCGTGATCGAGGTCCGCGCGACCGGCGTGCCGGTCGGCCTCGGCGAGCCGTTCTTCGATTCCCTCGAGGGGGTGATCGCCCACGCCGCCTTCGCCGTCCCCGCGGTGAAGGCGGTCGAGTTCGGCGCCGGATTCTCGGCGGCGCGGATGCGGGGCAGCGAGCACAACGACCCGTACGCCGTCCGCGACGGGCTCGTCGTCACGGAAACGAACCATGCCGGCGGGATCCTGGGCGGGCTCGCGACCGGCATGCCGATCGTCTTCCGGGTCGCGGTGAAGCCGGCGTCGTCGATCGCCCGCGCGCAGCGGACGGTCCGCCTCGCCGACCGGACGCCCGCGGAGCTGCTCGTCACCGGCCGGCATGACCCGTGCATCGTACCGCGAGCCGTGGTGGTCCTCGAAGGCGTCACCGCCTTCGCGCTGGCCGACCTCGCCCTCGCGGGGGGGTTCCTTCCGTGACCGCCCCGCTCCAGACCGCGATCCTCGGGGCGAGCGGGTACATCGGACAGCATTTCGGGCGGCTGCTCGCCGACCATCCCGAGTTCGAGCCGCCGAGGCTCGGCGGGGGGGATCGGTCGGTCGGCCGCACGCTGGCCGACGTTTGGCTGTTGAGCGAGCCGGTGCCGTCCGCGCTCGCCGAGCGCCGGATCGAGCGGCTCTCCCCCGGGCGGCTGGCGCGGAGCGGCGTCCGCGTCGTCTTCTCGGCGCTGCCCTCCGGGTCGGCGGCGGCGGTCGAGACGGAGCTCGTCCGGCGGGGGGTCTCGGTATTCTCGAACGCCGGGGACCACCGCATGGACCCGGCCGTTCCCCTTCTCGTGCCCGAAGTGAACCGGGCGCACCTCGGGCTGCTCGCCCGCCGACCGAGGGGGCGCGGCGCGCTCGTCACGAACCCGAACTGCTCGGCGACCGGCCTGGTCGTCGCGCTCGCCCCGATCGTGCCGCTCCTCCGGCCCAAGGCCGTCCACGTCGCCACGTACCAGTCGATCTCGGGCGCCGGATACCCCGGCGTCCCGTCGCTCGCGATCACCGACAACGTCGTCCCCTTCATCCGGGACGAGGAGGAGAAGATGGCGCTCGAGACGGCGAAGATCCTGGGCCGCCTCGCCGGCCGGTCGGTGCGACCGGCGCCGTTCCCGCTCCTCGCCCACTGCGTGCGCGTCGGCACGCGGGAGGGCCACCTCGAGGCGGTGACGGTCGAGGCGACGGCGACCCCGCGACGCGCGGAGGTCGAGGCCGCGTGGCGCTCGTTCGACCCCCTGCGGGAGCTGGCGCTGCCGACGGCGCCCCACCCGCCGATCGAACTGCGCGCGGAGGCCGATCGACCCCAACCGATCCGGGACCGCTGGGCCGGCGCCCCGGCCCGGGCGCGCGGCATGGCGGTCGTGGTCGGCCGGCTCCGGTGGTCGCCGCCGTTCCTGCGGTTCGTCGTCCTTTCCCACAACGCCGTGCGCGGCGGCGCGGGCGGCTCCGTGCTGAACGCCGAGCTCGCGCTCGCCGACGGACTCCTCCGCCGGGGCGCCGCATGAGCCCCTTCCCCCGGGGCGCCGCGCCGGTCGTCGTGAAGTTCGGGGGCGCTTCGCTCGCCGACCCGCTTCGGGTCGCGGACGAGCTCCGGAGCCTCGGGGCGCCGTCCGCCCCGCTGGTGGTCGTCGCGTCCGCCCGGGAGGGCGTGACGGACCTGCTGCAGCGGGCGCTCGACCATCCCCGATCGGCCGCCCGACACGCCGAGATCGTGACGGAGCTGCGCGCAGGCCATCCGGGACTCCCGCCGCTCGGGCGCCGCCACCTCGACCGGGTCCGCGCGCTCCTGACGTCGATCGAGCGGAGCCCGAGCGTCGATCTGCCTCTCGCCGACCGGCTCCGCAGCCAGGGCGAGCGGCTCGCGGTGCACTGGCTGGCGGCACGCCTGCGCGAGTCGTCGCTCCCGGCGGTCCCCGTCGAGGCCGACCACCTCGGCCTGATCACCGACAACGCCTACGGCGCCTCCTGCCTGCTCCTCGACCGGTCCCGCGCCGCCGTGCGCCGCGGCCTGGGCCGGCTCCTCCGCCGCGGCCAGCTGCCCGTCGTCACCGGTTACTTCGGCCGAAGCCTCGAGGGGCGGGTCGCGACGCTCGGCCGGGGGGGGTCGGACTACGCGGCGGCCGGGCTCGGCGCGATCGTCGGGGCGTCGCGTGTCGAGCTCGTGAAGCGGCACGTCGCGATCTTCTCGGCGGACCCGGCACACGTCCCGGGGGCGCGCCCGATCCCGGCGCTGTCGTACGAGGAGGCCGAGGAGCTCGCGCAGTTCGGCGCCCGGGTGCTCCACCCCCTCACGATCGAGCCGGCCCGCACCGCGGGCCTTACGCTCGCCGTCCGTTCGATCGAGGACCGGTCGGTCGTCACGACGATCGGCCCATCGCGCCCGACGCGACGGAACCGCGCGATGACCGTCCTCCGGCCGCTCCGCCTCCTGCGGCTCCGGGTCCCTGGGGGGCGCCAGCGGCCGGGGATCGTCGCCGAGGTCGCGCACCGCCTGAGCGACGCCCACGTGAACGTCGTCCAGCTGTTCACCTCCTCCGCGCTCCTCTCGATCGTCCTCGAGCCGAGGAGCGTGCTCCCCGCGATCCGGGCGCTCGTGCCCGTCACGCACGACGACGAGGCGGATGTCGAAGGGCCGTTCCGCATCGCGCTCGTCACCGTCATCGGCGACGGAGTGCTCGACGACCTCGACCGGCTACCGTCGGCGGCCGTCGCCGGGGCGGAGGGGTTCAGCGCGACCCCGCGGGCGCTGTCGCTCGCCGTTCCGGAAGCGCGCGGAACGTCGGTCCTGCGCGCGCTGCATCGGGCGCTCGTCGAGGAGCGGGCCGGATGACCGATCCGTGGGAGTCGTTCGTCGCCCGCGCCCCGACCGCCGATGTCGCCGGCTACTTCGAAGCGACCGCCGCGGGCGACCGATCGGCCCTCGCATCGTGGTTCTCGGGCGATGCGGACGTGCGGACCCTCGACCGCCGGACCGATCCCGAAGTGCTCGAGAACGATGCGGGGCGGTTCCTGGCCCGGAACCCGCGGGGCGGGATCGTGGGGTACGTCGGGTTCGATGCGGTCGGCCTGTTCGAACCCGCCTTGGCCACGTTCCCGGCCGGCAGCCCGTTCCCGCTCGGGGAGCTGGCGTTCGTCGATCGGCTTCCCCGTCGATCGGTCGTCGTGCGTCCCCGGAGGTCGCTCCCGCCCGGCCGCCCGCGACGGCCGGACGGCGACTCGATGCCCCGACCCCGGTTCGAGCGGGCGGTTCGGCGACTGATCGGCGAGATCCGGAACGGCGAGGCGTTCCAGGTCGTCCTCGCGCATCGTCGGGCCTGGCGACGGCCGGACGACCTGCTCGCCCGTGCAGACGCCCTCCGGGCGAGCGAACGGTACTCGTTCTTCTACTACCTCAAATTCGGCGACCGCGAGCTGGTCGGCGCGACCCCGGAGTCGGTCGTGGAGATGCGCCACGGTCGCGGCTACCTCAACCCGATCGCCGGCACGCTGCCGGTGGCCCCCCGCCGCTCGCGCCTCCCGCTGCCGCGCGACCCGAAGGAGCTGGCCGAGCACCGGATGCTCGTCGACCTCGCCCGGAACGACCTCGGCCGCGTCGCCGAGCCGGGCTCGGTGCGGGTCCTCGTCGCGGAGCGTCACGAGCGGTACGCCCGTCTCGCCCACCTCGTCAGCGTGGTCGGCGGCCGGCTCCGGCCGGCGATCGGCCCGCTCGACCTCCTCGCCGCGACGTTCCCCGCGGGGACGGTCAGCGGTGCCCCGAAGATCCGGGCGACCCAGCTGCTCCGCCGGGAGGAAGGGACCTGGCGCGGTCCGTACGGCGGCGCGGTCGGCTGCGTGCGGCCCGGCGGGCGAGCCGACTGGGCGCTCCTGATCCGCTCGGCGTTCGCCGCGGGCGACCGGATGTACACCGCCGCCGGGGCCGGGATCGTCCACCGTTCCCGACCCGCGCAGGAGTTCGACGAGACGCTCGCCAAGCTCGACCACCTCGAAGCGGCGATGACGGGAGCCGTTCCGTGAAGGTCCTGCTCGTCGACCACGAGGATTCGTTCGTGCACAACATCGAGCAGGCGCTCCGCGCCCGCCGCGCCGAGGTGCGGTGTGTCCGACCGAACACCCCGCTCCGGTCCGCGCTCGCCTTCGACCCCGACGCGGTCGTCCTCTCGCCCGGGCCGGGCCATCCCTCGGACCGGCGGATGACCGGGCTTTCCCGGGCGCTGCTAACGCGCTGGGAGCGCGAGCGTCCGTTCCTCGGCGTCTGCCTCGGCCATCAGCTGACCGCCGAGCACTACGGCGCGCGGGTCGTGCACGCCGCCGCACCGGTCCACGGCGAGCAGACCCGGGTCCGCCACGACGGGCGGCGGATGTTCCGGGCGATCGCCACGCCGACGCTCGCCGCGCGGTACCACTCCCTGGTCGTCGACCCGGCGTCCGTTCCCGCGGCGCTCGAGGTGAGCGCCTGGGGGGACGGCGGGGTCGTGATGGGGCTCCGCCACCGTCGGTACCCCGTCGAGTCGGTCCAGTTCCACCCCGAGTCGTACCTCACCCCGGCGGGTCCCCGGATGCTCGCCAACTTCCTCGCGGAGGCACGACGGTGAGCGGCGAGCTCCTCGGCCGGCTCCTCGCGTCCGCCCCGCTCGGCGACGCGGAGGTCCGCGCGACGTTCGGAACGCTCGTGGATCCGGCGACCGCGGAGGCGGAGCGAGCCGCCGTGCTCGTCGCCCTCACGGCGCGGTCGCTCTCGGTGCCCGAGCTGGCCCGGTTCGCCGCGGAGATGCGACGCCACGCGCACCGGTTCGCCGTGCCGCGCGGCCATCGGCCGATCGACCTGTGCGGCACCGGCGGGGCGAGGACCCCGTCGTTCAACGTCTCGACGCTGAGCGCCTTCGTCGTCGCGGCGGCGGGAGCGCCCGTGGTAAAGCACGGCAATCGGAGCGCGCGCGGGGTGTGCGGCTCGAGCGACCTCCTCGAGGCGCTGGGGCTGCCGGTCGTCCGGTCGCGCGACTTTGCCCGAGAGAGCTACCGCCGCCACCGCCTCGCCTTCCTCCACGCGCCGCTCTACCACCCCGAGACCGCCGCGGTCGCGCCGGTCCGTCGTCTCCTCGGGGTTCCGACGGTGTTCAACCGACTCGGCCCGCTCACGAACCCCGCGGCGGTCCCGTTCCAGGTAGTCGGGGCCCCCGACCTCCCGACCGCCGAAATCTTCTCAAGGGTACTCGCCCGACTCGGGGTCGTGCGCGGAGTCGCCCTGACCTCGGCCGACGGCTGCGACGAGTTCTCACCGAAGGCCCCGACCTCCGAGATCGTCTGGGCCGGAACGACGTTCCGGCGGCGGACGGTCCGGCCGACCGACTGGCTCGAGCCGGACGATCGGCGCGGGCCGTGGGGGGCGCTCGCGCCGGCCGACGCAGCGGCCGAGGCCGAGCGGATCCTCGCCGGCGGGGGCGGCGCGCGTCGCGGGGCGACGTTGCTGACGAGCGCGGCGGCCCTCGAGACGACCGGGGCCGCCGGGTCGTTCGGGGACGGGTTCGCGAAGGCGCAGGCCGCCCTCGACGACGGGCGGGCCGCCCGTCTCCTCGAGTCGATGAGGGAGCTCGCACCGATCTTCCGCGAGGGGGAGAGCGCGTGACCGCGGGATTCCTCGCCGAGGTCGTCCGCGACGTGGCGGAGGACGTCGCGCGGCCCGACTACCTCGACCGGCTGCCCGAGCCGATCTTCGAGCCGCGGCCGAGCCTGCGGACGGCGATCGAGCAGGAGCGGCGGCGCGGCGCCCTCGTGGTCGAGTTCAAGCGGGTCTCCCCGGGCCAGGCCGATCCCCACCTGCCCGAGCGGACGGCGGACGAGTTCCTCGCGGTCACGAAGGTGCCGGGCCTCGCAGGCTACTCGTGCCTCGCGACCCGGCCGCGGTTCGAGGGCTCGCCGGCCGACGTCGCCGAGATCGCCCGGCGGACCCCCCACGCGGTGCTGTTCAAGGACTTCGTGCTCGACGCTCGTCAGCTCGACGTGGCGGTCCGCTGTGGGGCGAGCGCCGTGCTGCTGATCGCCCGGATCGAGACGCAGGGCCTCGCGCCGACGCCGCTCGCCGACCTCAGCCGCGCCGCGCACGAGCGCGGGCTCGAGGTCCTCCTCGAGCTCCACGACCCGGCCGAGGTCGCGGTCGCCGAGAAGACCCCGGCCGACATCTACGGCGTCAACTGCCGCGACCTCGACACCCTCGCGCTCGACCGGCCGGCCGCCGAGCGGACGCTCGAGGAGGCGTGGAGCCGCGGGTTCCGCCCGCTCCTCGGCCTGAGCGGGGTCGAGAAGCCCGCCGACGCCCGGCGATTCCTCGACGCCGGCGCCGACGGGGTCCTCGTGGGGACCGCGGTCGCGCGGGCGACGGATCCGGCGGAGTTCCTCCGCTCCCTCCGCGAGACCCGACCGGAGGGACGGCGATGAAGACGTTCGTGAAGTTCTGCGGGCTCTCGACACCCGAGACCGTCGCCCTCGTCCCGAGCGGAGGGGCCGCCGGTTTCGTCGTCGAGGTGCCGAAGTCGCCGCGATCGCTCCCGCTCGACCGGGCGGCCGAGCTGGTCGGGGCGGTGCCGTCGGAGGCCGAGGCGTGGGCGGTCGTCGTCGACCCGTCCGCGGAGCTGATCCACCGGCTGTTCGAGGAGGTCGGCGTCGACCGGATCCAGGTCTACGGGCCGATCCCCGACGGCCTCGAGTTCCTCGAGGTCCATCACCTGGTGCCGTCGGTCCCGATCCCCCCGAAGGGCGTCGGCGGCGACGTGCCGCCGGTCCCCGCGGCCGAGTCGTACCCCCGCGTCCACCTGGACGCCGCCGGCCAGCCGCTGCCCGGCGGCAGCGGCACCGCGCCCGACTGGGAGCGGTGCGCGGCGATCGTCGACGCGAATCCGGGTCGCAAGTTCATCCTCGCCGGCGGTCTCACCGCCGACAACGTCGCCGAGGCGCTCGCCTCGGTCCGGCCGTGGGGCGTCGACGTCTCCTCCGGGATCGAGCGCGCCCCCGGCGAGAAGGACCCGGAGCGGATGCGTGCGTTCATCGCCGCCGTCGAGCGGTTCGAGAAAGGCGATGGCTAGGCGGTTCGGCCCGTACGGCGGGGCGTACGTCCCCGAGACGCTCGTCCCCGCCCTCGCGGAGCTCGAGGCGGCGTGGCGGTCGGCGAAGCGCGACCCGGCGTTCCGCGCGGAACACCGCCGGCTCTCGACGACGCTCGCCGGCCGGCCGTCGCCCCTTTACCACGCCCGCCGACTGTCCCGACGTGGCGGCGGCGCGGAGATCTGGTTGAAGCGGGAGGACCTGCTCCACGGCGGCGCGCACAAGATCAACAACGCGCTCGGGCAGGGACTCCTCGCGGCCCGGATGGGCAAACCCCGCCTCATCGCCGAGACCGGGGCCGGCCAGCACGGCGTGGCGACGGCGATGGTCGGCGCCGCCCTCGGTCTCGAGACCGTGGTGTACATGGGCGAGGTCGACATGGTCCGGCAGCGGCCGAACGTCGACCGGATGCGCCTCCTCGGCGCCCGGGTCGTCCCGGTGAAGACCGGCTCCCGGACGCTGAAGGACGCGATCAACGCCGCGCTCCGCGACTGGATCGAGAACGTCCGCACGACGCACTACCTCCTCGGCTCGGCCGTCGGTCCGCATCCGTTCCCGACGATCGTCGCCGACCTGCAGAGCGTGATCGGCCGCGAGATCCTCGCGCAGTCGCGGGCGGCGTTCGGCCGCGACCCCGACCTGGCGGTCGCGTGCGTCGGCGGCGGCTCGAACGCGATCGGCACGTTCCATCCGATGCTCCGCTCCCGCGTCCGCCTGATCGGCGTGGAGGCCGGCGG
>DATJZK010000009.1:0-20259 GCA_035499145.1 Thermoplasmata archaeon | reverse complement strand
GCGTACCCCGGGCTGAAGGCGGCGAACGACGCCAGCGAAACCGTCCCCTCGAAGCCGGTCGTGTTGTACGCGTAGGCGGCACCGCCGACCCCGAGTCCGAGGTCCGTGAGTCCCATCGGGGCGGGGGAGGTCAGGGGGGAGGGAGCGACGGTCGCGCCCCGCGCAGGCTCGGCCCGCGAGACGAACGGACTCGGAAGGAAGGCGTTCGCGCCGTTGAACCGGTGGGCAGCGATCTGGTTCGCCACCCGCTCGACCGCGGGTGAGCTCGCCGGAGCGGGCCCCGAAGGGCGCGATGAGACCGCGGGAGCGGGAGCGGGCGCGGCCCCGGCAGGCGGTGGGGCCGACGCATGAGCGGAAGAGTGGGAGGGGCCGACCGCGCCGACCGCCGGGAGCATCGACGAAAGCACCAAGATCCCGAGCACGGCCACGATCGGACCGAGGCCGGCGCGAACGCGATTGCCTACCATCGGGTCTCTGACGACCGGCCCGATTATATACACGTTCGTCGGCCGGATGCCTCGACCGAACCCGGGCCGATCACACGCTCGGACTCGACGCCGCCAGGGTCCCCTGCGCGCCGGATCGGGATCGGAGGAACCGTGCGGTCTTCTCGCGGTGGCACCGGCGGCAGACCGTCTGCAGATTCGAGTACTCGAGGGCCGCGCCGCCGACCGCGATCTCCACGATGTGGTCGACGTCCAGCTCCCGGGCCTTCAGTCGACGCCGGCAGACCCGACAGGTGTACCGGTCGCGAAACAGGACGTAGCTCCGGGCCGAGTCCCAGAAGTAGTGCCCGTGGAACCGCCATCGGCAGGTCCGGGAGCAGTACGGGGTCCGGTGCGATCGGAGGGTCTTGCCGCACTCGACGCAGAGCCCGGATCGACGGGCGTCGGTCCGGCGTCGCGCGCCGTCGGAGAACCAGGCCGCCGAGAGCGCGAGGATGCGGCCGTTCGGGCCGACCTCCACGGAACGACGGGGTGCGTCCACGGGTCCCGCTCCCGCTCCCCGTTCTTGAGGGTTCGGTCGCATCGGCCGACGGCCGGCCCGCAGGGACCGGTCGAGGCCGCACACGCCTTACGGGGCCGCGGCTCCGTCGCGCGTGCGCTTCCCGCTCGCGGACTGGATCGATTCCCACGCCGGGCTGCGACACGACCTCGCCCAGAGCGGGATGATCGGTTCGATCTCGCGTCCCCGCGTCACTCCGCAGGAGCTTCGATCGGCCACCGCCGACGCGCTCCGCGCCGCTCTCGCCCGGCGCCTCGGGGTGGCGGAGGCCCGCGTCTCCCTGACCCACGGCGCGACCGAGGCGAACGCGTGGGTGCTCTGGTTCCTCGCCCGGCGGCGGGGCGGCCGCCGGAGATCGTGCCGGGTCGCGTATCCGGAGTATCCCCCGCTGTTCGACGCGGCGCGGGCCGCAGGGTTCCGGCTGACCCGGTCGGCGGGACCGGCGGAACTCGCCGTTGTCTCGCAGCCCCGGAATCCCGAGGGGGATGCGTGGCCGAAGGAGCGCCTGCTCGCCTGGGCCAAGAGCGCGCGCCACCTATTGATCGACGAGACGTTCCGGGAGTTCGGTCCCCGGCGGTCGCTCGCCGACCTTCCGCGCCCGGGGGTCTGGGTCACCGGGTCCTTCACGAAGTACTACGCGGGCGACGACCTCAGGGTCGGGTACGTCGTGACGCCCCCCGCGCACGATCAGGAGTTCGCCCGGTTCGTTGGGCTCGTTTCCGACAAGGTGGCGCCCGCTTCGGTCGCCGGCGCCCTCTCCGCGCTGTCCCACCACATCGAGATCTCCCGTCGCATCGACCGGATCCTCGACACGAATCGCCGGGCCCTCGTTCGGGCGTTCCCGGGGTCGACCGCACCGGTGGCACCGGTCTGGTTCGACCGGGTGGGGCCGCGCGCCGGCCGGCTGGCCCGCCGCCTGCTGCGCGCGTCGGTCCTCGTCTGTCCGGGGGCGTACTTCGGGGAGCCGGACGGGCTCCGGATCTGCTTGACCCGTCCGACGTTCCCGGCGGACCTCGAGGCGTACCGAGCGGTACGGGATCGGCTCGTCCCGCGCGGTGGGGCTACCGGAGGCCGAACCGGGTCGTCCCGGGCTCGACGGCCCCCTGGGGGGTCCGACCGAGGGCGAGCCGGGCGAGCGTGATCTTCGGGACAGTCTCGACCCGCTCGGGACGAGGGGCTCCCGCGCGCTCGCGCAGGAACGTCGCGGCGAACCGGACCGCCCGGTCCGGGTCGGAGTCACGGACCAACAGGAATCCCCGGGCCAGCTCGGTCAGGACGGCCGGGGCCGGGACGACCTCCTTGAGCTCCCGCCGCTCCGGGTCGGGCGGATCGCCCCCGGAGGAGATCCCGGACATCGCCGGGCCGACCCGCGGGCGCGGTTCAAAAAGGAAACGTTCGACTGGCCGACCGACGCGCCCTCGGGGACGACCGGGAAGACTTTACTCCCCGCTCGGCCCTAGCTCGCCGGACGAACATGTCGCGCAGCACTCCTCCTCCGGTCGCCTCGCCGACCGAACCGCACGGCGCGCCCGCGCGCGGGGTCTCCGTTCGGGTCCCGATCCCGGGACCGAACGCCCGCCGGGTCATCGAGCGAGACCGCCGGTTCCTGATGACCAGCACGAAGACCTCGCCGGTCGTCGCCGCCTCCGGTGACGGGGTCTGGATCACCGACGTCGACGGCAATCGCCTCCTCGACTTCGCGTCCGGCGTCGGCGTGGCGGCCGTCGGGTACTCGCACCCGGAGGTCGTGCGGGCGATCCGCGAGCAGGCCGGACGCCTGACCCATTTCGCGGGGACCGACTTCTACTACGAGAACCAGACCGTCCTCGCCGAGCGACTCACGAAGATCACCCCCGGGTCGTTCGAGAAGAAGGTCTTCTTCACGAACAGCGGGGCCGAGAGCGCCGAGGCGGCGCTGAAACTCGTCCGCTGGCAGCGCCAGCGGCCGATCGTCATCGGCCTCCTGGGCGCCTTCCACGGCCGTACGATGGGTGCGCTCACGATGACCGCGTCGAAGCCGGTCCAGCGCGGGCGGTACGCCCCGTTCGTCGGCGGCGGCACCCACATCCCGGCGCCGTACTGCTATCGGTGCCCGTACAAGATGACGTATCCGAGCTGCGACCTGTACTGCGCCAAGATCCTCAAGGAGCTGTACTTCCAGACGCTGATCCCGCCCGACGACGTCGCGGCGTTCCTCGCCGAGCCGGTGATGGGGGAGGGCGGCTACGTCGTGCCGCCGCCGCGCTGGCACCAGACGCTCGTGTCGATCCTCGACGAGCAGAAGATCCCGCTGATCGACGACGAGGTCCAGGCGGGGATGGGCCGGACCGGCGAGTGGTGCGCCATCTCGCACCACGGGGTCGTCCCTCCGATCGTCACGATGGCGAAGGCGCTCGGCGGCGGCCTCCCGATGGGGGCGGTGACGTTCCCGAAGGAGCTGGACTTCCCGACCCAGGGGGCGCACTCGAACACGTTCGGCGGGAACCTCGCGGCGGTCGCCGCCTCCCTCGCGACGATCGACGTGATCGAGAAGGAGCACCTCCTCGAGAACGCCCGGAACCAGGGGACGTATCTCCTCGGCCGGTTGCGCGAGCTGATGCAGCGGCACGACGAGATCGGCGACGTCCGCGGCCTCGGGCTGATGACCGCGACCGAGTTCGTCAAGGACCGCACGAGCAAGGAGCCGGCCGCCGCGTTCCGGGACGCGATCCTGGAGGAGGCGTACCATCGCGGGTTGATCCTGCTCCCGTGCGGCCGCTCGTCGATCCGCTACATCCCGCCGCTGATCGTCCGCCGCGAGGAGATCGACGAGGCGGTCGAGATCCTCGACGCGTCGATCCGCGCGGCCCGCGCTCGCCAATGAGGTTCGGGCGGCTCGGCGACGCCGGCACGGTCCGGCTGGACGAGCGGCCCGAGCCGACGGCCGCGGACGGGGAGGTGACGGTCCGCCTCGCCGCCTGCGGCGTCTGCGGGACCGACCTCGAGAAGGTGCGCGGCAACTACCGGACCGCCGGGGTCCTGGGCCACGAGCCGGTCGGCCGGATCGCTGCGGTCGGCCCGGGCGTCACCGGCCTGCGGGTCGCGGACCGCGTCTTCGTCCACCACCACGTCCCGTGCGGGCGCTGCGACGTCTGCGCCCGGGGCGACCTCACGTTCTGCCCGACCTACTCCCGCACGAACATCGACCCGGGGGGGTTCGCGGAGACGTTCCGCGTCCCGGCCGAGAACGTGGGGCGGGAGGCGGTCCTTCGCCTCGACGACTCGGTCGACTGGGAGGCGGGCAGCCTCCTCGAGCCCGCCGGTTGTGCCCTCACCGCACTGCGGCGCGTCGGAGTTCCGCCGGGCGCCTCGGTGCTGGTGCTCGGGCTCGGCCCGGTCGGGATCCTGTACGCGCGCCTCGCGCGCGCCCTCGGGGCCCGGTGGGTCGGCGGTACGGAGATCTCGGAGCGGCGCCGCGCGGTCGCCCGCGACGGCGGGATCGACGAGGCGCTCGACGCCCGGGATACGGACGGGATCCGGCGGGCGGTCGATCGGGCGACCGGTGGGCAGGGGGTCGACCTCGCGGTCGCGGCGGTCGGCCCGCCCGCGGTCGCCCGGACCGCGACGGAGCTCGTCCGCCGCGGGGGAACGGTGAACCTGTTCGGCCTGCCCGAATCGGGAAGTCGGCTCGACGTCGACCTCCAGCAGCTCTACCTCCGCGGTGTCCGCATCCTGCCGTCGTACGCGACCACCGAGCCGGACGTGCGCGAGGTCCACCGGCTCCTCGCCACGGGCCGGCTGAAGGTCCGGGACCTCGTTTCCCACCGCATCCCCCTCGGGGAGATCGCCGAGGCGTTCCGCCTCGCGGCGCGACCGGAGGAGTCGGTGAAGGTCGTGGTCACCGGCCCCGCGTTCTAGCGGGCGGGGACGTCGGCGTCGGCGGCGACGACCCGGCCTCGGAGCTCGGCGTCCGCGGCGATCCGCGCGCCCGGGCCGACGATCGACCCCACGACCCGCGCGCGGGGGCCGATCCTCGCTCCGTCCATCACCACCGAGTCGTCGACGACGGCCCCCGGGGCGATCGACACGCCCGAGCCGAGCGTGACGTAGCGTCCGAACCGCGCCCCCGTCGCGTCGACCGGACCGATCGACGCGACCGGGCCCGCGCCCTCCGCTCCCGCGGGGAGGGCGACCGTTCCGCCCGCGCGCCCCGCGTCGAACAGGAGCCGCTGGGAGCGGAGCAGCCGTTCGGGGGTGCCGGCGTCGTCCCAGAAGCCGGCGAGGCGGTAGCCGTAGAGCCCCTCGGCGAGGAGGCCCGGAACGACCTCGCGCTCGAAGCTCACGGGGCGGCCGGCCGGGATCCGGTCGAGGACGCTCCGCCGCCAGACCGCGAGCCCCGCGTTGATCCAGCGCGACGGCGCGTCTTTCGGCTCGGGCTTCTCCACGAAGTGGGTGATCCGGTCGTCGTCCGCCAGGGCCGCGACGCCGTACGGCCGGGGATCGTCGACCTCGGCCAGCGCCATCGTCCCGATCCCCCCGTGCGCCACCTGGCGCGCGCGCATCGCGGCCAGGTCCGCCGAGGCGATCACGTCGGAGTTCAGGAGGAAGAACGGGTCGCTCATCCCGGCCCCCGCGTTCTTCATCCCGCCGCCGGTCCCGAGCGGCTCGGACTCGGCGACCGTGCGCATCGGCCATCGGGCCGGATGCTCCCGGACGTACCGGGCGACGTCGTCCGACCGGTAGCCCGTCGCGAGCGCGACCTCCTCCACGTCGTCCGGCAGCAGGTCGAGGACGTGGTACAGCATCGCCTTCCCGGCGATCGGGACGAGCTGCTTCGGGATCGAGTACGTGAGCGGGCGGAGGCGGGTGCCGAACCCGCCGATCAGCACCAGCGCCTTCATCGCCCTCGGCTACGCCGGACCCCGATATCTCGTACGGCCGACCGACGGCCGAGAGGACACGTCAGGCCGACGGGGGCGACCGCGGCAGCCAGCCGAGCCGCTCGAGCTCGCGGAGCACGAACTCGGCCGAGTCGCCGGGCTGCCCCTTCACCGCGTCGACGACGATCTCGGGGTGCTCGGGCGGCTCGTACGGATCGTCGACCCCCGTCATCTCCTTGATCTCCCCGGCGCGGGCCTTCTTGTAGAGCCCCTTCACGTCCCGCTGCTCGCAGACGGCCAGCGGCGTGTTCACGTAGACCTCGACGAACCGCCCGATCTCGGCCCGCGCCCGGGCGCGCGAGCTGCGGTACGGCGAGATGAGCGCGACGATCGGGATCGACCCGTTGCGCGCCAGCAGCTTCGCGACGAACGACACGCGGCCGGCGTGCGCCTCGCGCGAGGCCCGGTCGAACCCGAGGTCGGCGCTCAGGCCGCGCCGGATCTCGTCGCCGTCGAGCAGCTCCGCATACCAGCCGCGGGCGGCGAGGCGCTCGGCGAGCACCTTACCGATCGTCGTCTTTCCCGCGCTCGGCAGACCGGTCATCCAGATGCAGAACCCCGGGGCCCCCCTCGTCATCGTTCGTTCCTCCGTTCACTCGGTCAGGATCACGTTCGGACGCCGCAGCACGGCCGCGACCTCCGGGCGCAGGATCTCGTTCGGGAGCTCCGCCCCGCTCGCGAGGGCCTCCCGGATGCGGGTCTGGCTGGTCGCGACCCGGTTCGACGGGTCGTGGGCGCAGACCTTCTCGCTCGCCATCCAGCCGCACCGGCGGCAGAAGAACGACTCCTCGTAGCGGAGCGGGACGATCCCGAGGTCGTACTCGTCGAAGATCCGGTGGCACGCGTACGGGTCGTAGTACTTGCCGACGCCGGCCTGGTCCCGCCCGACGATGTAGACCCCGCAGCCGTAGTTCTTGCGGACGATCGCCAGGAACAGCGCCGCCTTCGGTCCCCCGTAGCGCATCGTGATGCCGAGGGGCCGGACCATCACCCGGGAGGCCGGGTAGTACTGGCCGACGAGCGCCTCGTACGCGGCGAGGATCACGTCCGGCCGGTAGTCGCCCTTCTTGAGACGGCCGACGACCGGGTGGACGAGGAGGGCGTCGACGTCCTCCCGCTCGAGGGTGAGCCGCTGGATGTACTCGTGGGCCGTGTGCGGAGGGTTGCGGCACTGGTACGCCGCGACCGTCCGCCAGCCCCGACGGGCGAACTCCTCCCGCATCTCGGTCGGGGACGCGTCGACGCGGCCGGGAGCGAACTCGACCCGTCGCAGCAGCGTGATCGGCCCGGCCCAGGCCCGGTCGCTCGCGGCGTAGAGATCGGCCACGTTCGGGTGCGCGGCGTCGTCCGTCGCGTAGACGCCCCGGGCGATCGCCCGGCGATCGAGCGGGAACTCCTCGTCGATCCGGAGCACCGCGACCGCCCGGCCCTGGCCGTCGACGATCGCGACCTCATCGCCGACCCCGACCCCCTTCGTCGAGGCCCCCGAAGCGGCGGGCGGCACGGGGAAGACGATCGGGATCGTCCACGGAAGCCCGTCGGGAAGGCGGCCGTGCGCCACGACCGACGCGACCGCCTCCGACCCCTGGAACCCCTCGAGCGGACTGTAGGCGCCGATGCCGATCTTGTCGACGTCGTACAGCTGATCGACGGCGGGCGCTACGCGGGGCATCGCCGCGAGCTCTGCGTCCCGGCGGGCGCGCTCGGCGTCGGACGCGACCCGGTGGACGAGCCGGCTGCCGTGGGGCGTGGGGATCGTGCTACTCCCTCCCGGGCGCCGACGATCGGCCGGGCCGGAACTGCGCCGGAACGTCCCCGAACATCGCGCGACCCCCGCGGGCGGCGAGAGTATTTGGCTCCGACGGAACCTGAACAGCCCGCCGGCTCGAACCCGCCCCCGGCCCTCGTCGGGCCGGTCGCCGGGGGGTGCTCCGCGACGTCGCCGCCCGGCCGTGCGCACTCCGAACCAACCGGTCCCTTATGTACCGGGACGCCCCCCGCACGCGAGAGGCCCCCCCGGGAAGAACGACGATGACGTTCGTGGATGACCTGACCCTCGTGCTCGACCTGCTGATCCTAGTCGCGGTCTCGATCTTCTACACGGGAGTGCTCGTCTGGTTCGAGATGAGCCGCAACGACGGCCCGCGGGCGCGGGCGTACCTGCGGCAGGGCTCGATCGTCGCCGGCCTGCTGGGAATCTTCCTAGGCGCCTTCGCCCTGTGGGGCGAGTTCACCTGGCCGCTCTACCTCAACTTCGGCTCGGGGAACGTCCTTGCGTCCTACGACATCCTGTTCTTCGACTCGCTCACGATGCTCGCGCTCCTCCTGATCGGGTTCATGATCGCGGTCCTGATGCGGCTGCCGACCAGCCCGGTCGGGATCCTGGGGGTCGTGGTCGGGGGCGGGATCATGTACTACGGCTACCGCGGCTACACGCTCTCCCTGACGCTGCAGCCGCTCGAGACGCTGCTGATGTTCCTCGCCTTCGGCGCGGTGGCGATCGCCTCCTTCCCCGTGACGATGTTCGTCGACATGTACGTCCTCGGGCCCGAGCACCCGGAGACGTCCCCCGTGCCGACCGAGGGGAAGATGAGCTACCCGATGCTCTGGATGGCCGTGAACGCCCTGTTCCTGATCCTGGTCGTCCTCGCGGGGGCCGCGGCGCTCGCCTACGGCTTCAACACGGCCTGGGGCCACCTCGCGTCGCCTCCGTAGTCCGGCGGAGCGGACCCGCGCCACCGCGGGCGGCCGTCCATGCGCGGCGTCGGGCACGTGGGTCGGGAAGTCGGCGGGCGTCGGCCATGATTGGGCTCCGAGCGCGGTAGGGACGACGAAGGGGCCGAAGCCGCCGAGCCGCGCCCCGGGAGCCGGGGACCGTTACGGACGCCGGACGAGCGAGGCGATATCCGGGCGGGATAGCTCCGTCCGAACGTACTCCAACCGCAGCCGGATCGTCTCCTCGGTGCCGAATCGTCGGGCGATCTCCTCGACCCGTCCGAGCCGGCCGGCGTCCACCCCGTCGATGACGTTGGTGACGATCTTCTCCGCGTACGCCTTCCATCGCTTGGTCAGGAGCCGGGTGTACCACACCACCTCGGGGGTCGCGTAGGCGACTCCGTCGACTCCGGTCGATCCCTCCTCGACGAGATATCGGTAGAACTCCTCGCCGGAGCGGCTCCCGGAGAACGCCGAGGCATTGATCACGTCGAGCGGCACTCCGCCCAGCGGCAGGATCCGGAACCGCGCGAGCTGTTCGCTCTCCCAGTCGAACGCGAGATCCTTCTCCGCCCGAAGCAGCGGGATCGTCTTCCCGAAATCGTCGGTCGCGACCATCACGTCGACATCGTGCGTCGCCGTCGCTGCCGCCTGGGCGACGGCCTGACCGCCGATCACGACGAACCGGATCCCCAACCGCTTCAGCAGCGCGTCGGCGGCGGCCACCCCGGGTTCGATCACGGCGGCCCCGAAAGCGGCGGATTGTTCCGCTCGATCCACTGCAGCTCCTCCAAGGGGAGGGAATCCCCGACCACCGGGAGCGCTCGGGTGAACTCCTGGAGGCGGACCTTGGTCGCGGCGCGTTCCAGCCCCTCGTTCCGGATACGGCGGTACAGTTCGTTCGGGTCAAGATCGGCGCGGTTCCGCACCGCGACCACGCGCGCCGCCAGCGGATCGAATCGGAGCAGCAGCGTCACGAGCTCCTCGACTCCGGGGTCCCGGAGCGCCTCCGCGTCCTTTACGGGAAGGACCCGGAACTCGGAGGCGACCTTGTCCGACAGGGATTCCGGCAGCGCGAGCCACGGCCGGAACTGGACCGGGTACCCCGACCGGCTCACCCACTCCGAAGTGAGGAGGAACGCCGGGACCCGGTGGCGACGAAGTCGGTTCACGTCGGCGACCGATCGGATCCGGGGGCGATACTCCTTCCGGGGACGGCCCCGGCCACGGGTCGACCGGGAGAGCATCTCCCGGGGCAGGGTTCGCTCCCCCTTCTCCCGGAACAGGCTCGACTCGACCCGCATCGGTCGAACGATGCGTCTATTAAATATTTATATTATGTGCGCAGCGTCCGTAATCCAAGCTGCGTTCCCGACGGGCGACGGCAACGCCCTCCCAGGCGGCTGGGGGCGGGATCCAGCCGCCGGCGTTGCAGCGCCGGCGCAGGGCTCCGGCGAAGAGGTCCCCGGGGTCCGTCCCGGCGTACGACCCGGTTCGGGGAGTGCGCCGCGATCGCGCCGTGCGTCACCGCACGAGGGGGCCGTCGCCTTCGGGGCTCAGGGCGGACCCGGTGGGCGCTCCCAACGAACCGCCCGGCACCGGGCGGTGCTCGAACCACCGCCGGCTTCCCAGGGCGACGTACACGAGCGAGAGAAGGACGGGTACCTCCACCAGCGGCCCGATCACGGAGGCGAACGCGACCTGGGAGGCGACCCCGAAGACCACGACCGCCACCGCGATCGCCAGCTCGAAGTCGTTGCTCGCGGCGGTGAACGCCACGGTCACCGACCGCTCGTACCCGAAACCGAGCCACCGGGCGCCGAGGAATCCCAGGGCCCACATCCCGAGGAAGTACGCCAGCAGCGGAGCGACCACCCGGAGGACCGTGAACGGCAGGGTGGTGATCGACAGGCCCTGGATGGCGAACATCACCACGATCGTGAACAGCAACCCCCAGAGCGTCAGGCGGCTCACCGAAGGCGCGAACCGCTGGTCGTACCACGTTCGACCCTTCCAGCGGGCCAGACCGATCCGACTGCCCAGCGCCGCGGCCAACGGAACGCCCAGGAAGACCAGCACGCTCAGCGCCACCGTGGACGGGTCGACCGAGATCGCTTGGGACGGCAGATGGAGCCACGAGGGGAGGACGACCAGGTAGAACACCGCCAGCCCGGCGTACGCCAGGATCTGGAACACGGCGTTGAGGGCGACCATGACGGTGGCGTACTCCGCGTCCCCGCCGGCGAGCTGATTCCAGACCAGCACCATGGCGATGCACCGGGCCAGTCCTACCAGGATCACTCCCGTCCTCAGCAGGGGTGCGTCCGGGAGCAGCAGCCACGCGAGGGCGAACATGAAGGCGGGTCCGACCCCCCAGTTCAGGACCATCGGGAAGACCGTCGACCGCCAGCCGCGCGTCACGTCGCGGATCCGACCGTACCGCACGCGAGCCAGGATCGGATACATCATCAGCAGCAGTCCGACGGCGATCGGCACCGACACCGATTGGATCTGCCAGAGCCCGAGCGCGGTGCCGATCCCCGGCCAGAGACGGCCCAAGGCGAGACCGGCGGCCATCGCCGAAAGGACCCAGACCGGGAGATACCGGTCCACCACGTCGAGCTCCCGGCTCGGGCCGGCGGCCGTCGGAGGCGAGCCACTGGGCGGAGACGGGGTCACGCGGTCCTCGAGCTACGACTCGTAGCGCAGTCCCGCGGGAGGCAACGATGCGGGGGCCGGGGATCCGGCCTCGGCGAGGGTCTTCCGGCGACGGTCGGAGAGTACGATCTCGGTCCGGAGGCCCTTGACTAGGTCCACCAGGCGGCTACGAACCCGTCGGAAGCCTTCGTCGTCGAGCCGTACCGGATCGGGAAGGGCCCAATCCCTCAGCTCCAGGGACTTGAGGCGGGCGGGACACGCCGCGTCATCGAGACAACCCATCGTGACGCGGATCCGGGCGCGATCCATCATCTCGGGCGTGAGCCGCTGCGGTGGGTGCGGCGGGAGGTCCAACCCTATCTCGCGAAGCATCCGCCCCGTCCGCGGGTTCGCCGACGGGGCGGGACTCGTTCCCGCCGACGTCGCCGTCCATCCCTCGGGAGGATGGGCGTTGAACATCGCTTCGGCCATCAGCGAGCGGCCCGAGTTCCCGACGCAGATGAACAGGACAACGCTCGGCTCCGTCATCGACGCGGGTCTCCCGGCTTGGTCGCTCGGACCTCGCCCGGCACGACCCCGATCTCGTCGGGGCCGCGCCCGGGTCCGGCGGACGCAGCCCCTCCGAGGAGCGAGACCTCGATCGAATCGAATCCGGCCGACCGCAGTCGGTCCGTCACCTCGTCCACGGTCAACGCCCCGGAGGAGCAGGACGCCCACCGCTGGGGGTCGTCCCGGATCTCTTCCGGGATGGGGCCGGTCGCGAGGACGTCCGCGACCGCGAGCCGACCGCCGGGCCGCAGGACCCGGAACGCCTCCCGATAGACCTGCCCCTGGTCGGGAGCGAGATTGATCACGCAGTTCGACAGGACGACGTCGACCGATGCGTCCTCGACGGGGAGGTGTTCGATCTCTCCGAGGCGGAACTCCACGTTGGTCCGCTCGCTCGAGTGGGCGAGGGCGCGGGCCCGGGAGACCATTTCCGGCGTCATGTCCACGCCGATCACCCGACCCGACGGGCCGACCTTCATCGCGGCCAGGAAACAGTCGACGCCGGCACCGCTGCCGAGGTCGAGCACCACTTCCCCGGGACGAAGAAGGCCGAGCTGCGGCGGAGTCCCGCAGCCTAGACCGAGGTTCGACCCCTCCGGTAGGCTTGCCAGCTCCGACTCGGAGTAGCCGCTGGCGCAGCACCCCGTGCTCCCCGGGTGGGCCGGCGAGGAACACCCGCACGAGGACGAGCCGCCGCCGCAGCAGCCACCGCTTCGTTGGCCGGCGATTCCCCCGTACCGCTCTCGGACGGACCGGTGGACCCTCCCCTCCGCTCCTTCGGGTCCGCTCATGTGACCTCCGCGAACGCTCCAGGGACCAGTCGGTAGTACATCCACTTCCCACGGCGGACGGCGCTCACCAGGTCGGCCGAAGTGAGCACCGCCATGTGGTGGCTCACGGTCGCGTGCGTCACCCCCAGGGCGGCCTGGAGCTCGCACGCGCAGAGCTCTCCCTCACGACGCAGGATCTCGACGATCGTCAATCGCTGCTCATCGGCCAGGGCCCGAGCCCGTGCGAGCACCGCGGCGAACCGCTTGGTCTTCGCGATCTCGCTGCCCATCCTCTGGTAGCGAGGCAGGCACGAGTCCCCGTCGGAGTCGGTGAGCCGTCCGAGCCGATCGACGAGGCCCGCTTCGGGCTTGGAGGACGCCATCGTGTCGATGCATATCGACACCATATATGTAGACATCGATTAACATGAAGAGCGGGAAGCGGACGCGGGTCGCTGGATACCCTTCCGAGGGCGCGGGCCCGCTTTCCCGCCGGCGGCGAATCTCATGGAAGCGTCGCACGAACCCCTTCGTCCCCCGGGGCGGTCGCTGCGAGGAAGGAGCCTCGCCAGCGCGGGGACCAGCGGGCCCCGAAGGTTCGATGGAGGCGCTACGGTTCGGAGGTTCGACGGTAGGGAGCTTCTCCCAGCGAATTCCCGTTCCGCAGGATCTGTCGCGCGCATCCTGCGCCCGGTCCGGGCCGCGGACCGATGGCCGTGGTCACGCGTCTACCGTATTCACGGCCGTCCACCGCGCGACCTTTCGGGTCCGCCGGACCGGCGGACCGAGGGTGTCAAGCCGAGGGAGGGAATCGAACCCCCAGGAAACGGATCTGCAGTCCGTCGCATTAACCATTCTGCCACCTCGGCGCCGACCCGGCCACACCAGCCGGGATTAAAGAACTGCACGCGGCCGTCGAGCGATCGGGGCCGGCCCTAGATCGCTCGGAGCCCGCGACGAAGCCGGAGGCCGGCGTTGCGAACGCTCCAGCCGATCTGCCCCAGAATCCCGAGGGATCGACCCTCGCCCACCGTGGCCCCTCGACGGATCGCCTCGAGGAACGCCTCGACGGACGACGGCGGATCGGGAAGGACGGTGTACGCTCGCCCGATTCCGGCTTCGGTGTGCGCGTCGCTTCCCCCGGTCGTTGGCAGGCGCCGCGTCGACGCGAGTCGAACCGCGGCCATGTTCGCCCGGGCCGAGTTCTGCCCGTTCCACGCCTCGACCGCCGCCACCGACGCGCGACCCCCCACCGCACGCCCGACCCCGTGGGTCCAGCGGAACGGGTGGGCGAGCACGGGCTCGCCTCCGTGCGCCCGGACCCAGCCGATCGTCTCCTCGATCGGCCGGCCCCGGGGGGGCGACTCGTCCACGCCGAACGCGAGGAGGTGGCCCTCTCGGGTCGACACCTCGACCCCGGGGATGAGGAGCAGCTCCGGGAACCTGGGGCGGAGTTCGACGAGAGCCCGGTGTCCGGCGACCGTATTGTGGTCCGTGAGCGCGAACCCGTGGAGTCCCGCGGCCCGGGCCGCCGCGGCGGCCGACGCGAGGGCCAGGCGGGAGTCCGGCGAATAGGTGCTGTGAAGATGAAGGTCGAGCCGGGCACCGGGACTCATCGGACCTTGGCCCCGGTCGGAACGTCCGCGATCGGACCGACGGCGCGGCCCGGGCCGAACGAGAGCAGGCTCCCGTCGCTCGCGCCGGACTCGGCGAGCCGAACGACCGCGACGAGACCGGCCGGCCACGCCCCTTCGACCGAGACGGTCCGACCGCCCACCTCGAAGGCGGTCCTCCCCGACCCGGCCGGGCCGGTGGCGCGACCGACCAGGAGCGGGACCGAGGCGAACTCGTCGTAGGAGATCGTCCGATCGGCCCCCGAGCTGCCCGCGAGCCAAGTGCCCGGGGCGACGTCGTCGGGCGGCGCGACGAGCACCGATCGCTCCCCGGCGTCGGCGGCGAGGATCATCCCCTGCGACGTCATCTTCCGGATCGTCCGGGGAGCGAGGTTGGCCAACAGCGCGACCGCGCGCCCCGTCAGCTGGTCGGGCGTGTACGACGGGCGGAGCCCGGCGACCACGGTCCGCGGCGTCGGCTCGCCGAGGTCGACCTCGAGGACGTACAGCTTGTCGGCCGAAGGGTGGACCGCGACGCTCCGGACCACCCCGGCGCGGGCCGCCAACGGAATCGGCCCCGGCGTGGCGGGCCGGGCCGCGGGGGCCGGAGCGACGGTCTTCGTCACCGACGGCTTCGGGAACAGGGGTCGCACCTCGCCGAGTGGCTGTCCGGGGGGCGGAGGTTCGAGGGCCCGGTCCCAGGACCCGGGGGCCGGCCCTTCCGAGTAGCCGAGCATCCGGAACACCTCAGGGCTGGAGAACGGGAGGACCGGGGCGATCCAGGTCGCGATCGCCTTCAGCCTCCAGAGCGTCTCGTAAACGGTCCGGGCGCGGTCGCCCTCGGACGCCTCCCACGGCTTCGACTCGTGGAATCGCCGGTTCGCCTCCCGGACTTCGGCGAGCACGAGGTCGAGCGCCTCCTTGAGATGCACGGCCTCGTACTCGGCGGCGATCCGTTCGTGGACGCCGCGCAGATAGGCCCCGACGCCCCCTTCCTCGGTGGGCGACCAGCCGTCGGGCGGCGCGGGGATCGCTCCGCGGTACCGTTCGCGGGCCAGCACGAGGGTCCGTTGGACGAGGTTGCCGTACTGGTCGGCCAGCCAGTCCTGCCAGAGGCGGTCGAACTCCTCCCAGTCCAACTCCGTGTCGCGGTTCTGCGGGGCGAGCAGAGCGGCGTAGAAGCGGATCACGTCGGGGGGATATCGCTCGAGCAGCGCGGGCAGGAACGCCTTCGCGTCGCTCTGGCGCGACTTCGACACCTTCCCGCCCCCGACCAAGAGCCATTCGTTGGCGGGAACATCGTACGGGAGCTTCAGCCCGGTCACGCCGAGCAGGACCGCGGGCCAGATGATCGTGTGGAAGAACCGGTTGTCCTTGCCGATGAAGTAGTACGACCGCACCGACTCGCGCTCGTCCCAGTAGCGGTGCCAGGCGTGCGGTCGGCCGGCGCGGATCGCCCACTCCTTCGACGCCGACAGGTAGCCGATCACCGCGTCGAACCAGACGTAGAACCGCTTCGTCGGGTAGCCGTCGAGCGGCAGCGGGACCCCCCAGTCCAGGTCGCGCGTGATCGGGGTCGGGTGGAGCCCCTCCGCGAGGAACGATTCGGCGACGTGTCGGGTCGGACCGCGCCAGTGGGACTGTTCCTTCAGGTACTCCGCGAGCGGCGCCTGGAGCTTGTCGAGCTCGAGGTAGAAGTGCTCGGACGGGCGGAACTCCGCCGGCGTCCGGCACAGCGAGCACTTCGGCGCGCCGAGCTGGCGCGGTTCGAGCGGGCGACCGCACCGGTCGCACTCGTCGCCCCGCGCCTCCTCGAACCCGCAGTTCGGGCAGATGCCGATCAAGTAGCGGTCGGGAAGGAAGCGGGCGTGCTTCGGGCAGTACGCTCCTTCCTCGGTCCTCCGGGCCACGAACCCGTGCTCGAGGAGCGCGAGGAACGTCTCCTGCACCGTCCGTTCGTGGACGAGGGTGTGGGTGCTCGTGTAGACGTCGAACGAGAAGCCGAGCCGCTCGAACGACCGCGCGTTCACCGCGTGGAACCGGTCGGCGATCACGGACGGGGCGACGCCCTCCTTCTCCGCCGTGACGAGCGTCGGCGTCCCGTGCATGTCGGAGCCGGAGACCACCAGCACCTCGTTCCCCCGGAGGCGGTGGTAGCGGGCGAAGATGTCACCCGGGAGGAACGCGCCCGCCAGCTGGCCGACATGGAACGGGCCGTTGGAGTACGGCCAGGCGATCCCGACGAAGATCCGGGCCATCCGCGACCTCCGCGCGCGACCGGGGGTCGGCCTATACGCTTTGTCGGCGCCGGCGGCGCGCTTTATGCGGGCCGTCGGCTCCGGGCGGACGTGGCCGACGCAGAGGCCCCGATGGTCCGCCCGACCGTCGCGGCGGCGGAGAAGGAGATCGGGGTCCGCCACCCCGTGCTGAGCCATGGGTTCGTCGCGCTGGTCGACTACATGGGGGACGACGCCGCGATCGTCCAGGCGGCCCGCGTCTCGTACGGCCGCGGAACGAAGACCGTCCGCGACGACCGCGGCCTGATCCGCTACCTGATGCGCCACCGCCACACGACGCCGTTCGAAATGGTCGAGGTGAAGTTCCTCGTCCGGCTTCCGATCTTCGTCGCTCGCCAGTTCATCCGCCACCGGACCGGCTCCTTCAACGAGGCGAGCGCCCGCTACTCCGTCGTCCCGGACGAGTACGAGCTCCTGCCCCCCGAGGCGATCCGCCGGCAGTCGACCCGCAACCGGCAGGGCCGCGGCGACCCGCTCCCGACGGAGACCGTCGGACGGTTCCGCGACGACCTCGACCGGATCTCGAAGGACGCCTACGCCGCCTACGAGCGCGCGCTCGCCGACGGGGTCGCCCGGGAGGTCGCGCGTCTCGTCCTGCCGGTGTCGTACTACACCCAGTGGTACTGGAAGACGAACCTGTGGAACCTGTTCCACTTCCTGTCGCTCCGCCTCGACCTCCACGCGCAGGAGGAGATCCGCCTCTACGCGGCCGAGCTCGCGCGCCTCGGCCGGTGCGTCGCCCCGATCGCCTTCGAGGCGTTCGAGGAGTTCGAGCTCGGCGGCGTCGGCCTCACGCGTCGTGAACGCGTGGCCGTCCGGGCGCTGCTCGACGGGCGGACGCCCGACGAGGCCTGCCGGATCGCGGAACTTCCGCTCGTCCGGGACGACGGTCGTCCGATGACGACCGGGGAAGGCGTGGAGTTCCTGGAGAAGCTCGAGCGGATCCGGTCGGACGACCCCGCCTAGCCGCGGATCGGGCCGTCAGTCGGCGGGCTAGAACCTCGGGTCGGCCCCGCCCTCGAGCGTGAACCCCGGTCGGGGGTCGAACGGGCGGAACGGCGGAGAGAACCGATCGGGCCGGACCGGGTCGAGGCGCTCCCGCGCTCGCCCGTCGTCCGGGGCCGCGATCGCGTCCGCCAGCCGGCCCGCCGCGCCCCCCGCCCGCATCACCCCGAACCCGTTGAACCCGACCAGGCAGAACAGCCCGCGACGGCCCGGCACGGGGCCGATCAACGGGCGGCGATCGGGCGTCGACGTGCAGACCCCCGCCCAGGCCCGGACGAGCTCGGCGTCGGCCCACCCGGGGAAACGGGAGGCGAACGTTTCGGCGACATGCGTGACGAACTCGTCGTCCCCGCTCAGCGGCGCCGACTCCGGGTCGACCTCGACGAGCCGGGTCCCGTCGCCCGCGAGGATGCGGCCGTTCTCCTCCGGTCGGACGTAGACGTCGACGTCCAGGTCGTGGGCCGACGGGAACCGGGCTTCGTCCGGGGCGGGTGGTCGGAGCAACGCAGCCTGCGTCCGGTACGGCGCGAGGGGCAGCGGGGCGCCGAGCTCCGTCAGGAGCCGCTTCGACCAGGCGCCCGCGGCGACGACCGCCACGGGCGCTCGGATCGCTCGCCCGCCGCCCTCGAAGACCCATCCCTCCCCGTCCGACCGGAGCCGGAACGACGCTTCGCCGAGGACGGCATCGGCCCCGTGCGCCCGGGCGTCCGCGAGGTACGCCTCCGCGAGGGCGCTCGGCCCGACGACGGCGTCGTTCGGATCGGACTGGACCGCGACGACGTCGTCGACCCGGACGCTCGGAAGGCGCCGGGCGAGGGCGGCGGGGGTGAGCTCTTCGATCGCCGCTCCCCAGGACCGGAGCCGGGCTCCGGCCGCGCGCAGCGCGTCGGCGATGTCGGCCCGGACGGTCCACCGGACGAAGCCGTTCACGCGGTACGCCCCCGGGTCGTGCCGGGCGGCCAACGCGGCGTACTCCGCCCGGGACTCCCGCACGACGTCGAAGTCCCACCGATCCCACATCTGCTCGGTGACGATCCCCGCCGCTCGTCCGGTCGCTCCGGCCGCCGGCGTCCGGGGGTCGATGACGACGACCGGCCCGTCCAGCCGGCCCTGCAGGTGATACGCGAGCGCGGTCCCGGCGATCCCGGCGCCCAGTACGATCGCCCCCGCCCGGTCGGTCATTCGCGCCGGCCCCGACCGGCGGGCGGGTTAATACTGCGGCTTCGCGCGCTGGTAGGCGTCCCGCAGCGCCTGGGTGTCGACGTGGGTGTAGATCTGGGTCGTGGCGACCGACGCGTGCCCCAGGAGCTTCTGGATGTAGCGGATGTCGCAGCCGCGGGAGAGGAGCGCGGTCGCGAGCGTGTGCCGGAGGACGTGCGGGGTGACCCGCCGGGGGATGCCGGCCGCCTGGGCCGACCGGCGGACGATCCGCTCGACGGTCACGGGACCGACCGGGAACAGGCGCGGCGAGCTCGTGCCGGAGAGCGAGCGCTCGGTCAGGTAGCGATCGATCGCCGCCCGCGTCCGCTCCTCGAGAACGACCTCGCGGTCCTTGTCGCCCTTCCCGGAGCGAACGTGGAGGATGTTCCGCTCGAACTCGAGGTCCTCGGTCTTGAGGTGGCACAGCTCGCCGACCCGGAGCCCGCCGAAGGCGAGCACGTGGACGATCGCGCTGTCCCGCGCCGACTCCTTCACGGCGTCGAACAGCCGGTGCATCTCCTCCTCGGTGAGGTACCGCGGGAGCCGCTCCGGGCGGCGCGGCGGCTGCAGGGTGTCGGCGGTCTCGAGGCCGAAGCTGCGGAACAGGCACGCGAGGCCCCGGATCGTCGTGTACAGGGAGTTCTTCGAGTAGCGCCGGTGGAGGACGAGGTACTCGCGGAACGCCTCGAGGTCGCGCATCGTGACCTCTTCCAGCGGCTTCTGCGTGTAGGCGAGGAACGTCCGCGCGATGTGCCCGTACTGCTTCACCGTGCACGGGCTCCGCTCCTGGGCCTGGAGCATCCGCTGGAACCGGTCGACGAGGTCGGTGACGCTGAACGGACCTCCCGCGCTCCCGCCCGCCGCAGGCCACCGCGGACGGCGCCCGTTCGTCGGCGCGCCCGGTGCCGGCGCCAAGGACGCCATGGTCGGTCGCTGGCCGGCCATCGCCTAATAATCGTATGGACGGAGTGGAAGGACGACGGGCGCTCCGGCCTCAAATACGACGGCTCCGTCGGGGAAGCGTGCGCTGCTCGGCGTGCTCGGCCCCGGCGGTCGTCGACCAGCCGTACCGGGGGGGCCACGCCTGCGCCGACCACCTCCGAGCGTCCGTCGAGGACCGGGTCCGCCGCGAGATGCACCGTCAGCTCCCGCGGTTCCATGGCGGGACGATCGCGGTCGCGCTCTCCGGCGGGAAGGACTCGGCGACCGCGCTCGCCCTGACCCGGGACTACTTCGCGGGCCGGCCGGACGTTGCGCTGCTCGCGGTGAGCGTCGACGAGGGGATCCCGGGATACCGGCCCGCGACGCTGGTGGCCGCCGCCGAACTGTGCCGCTCCCTGGGCGTCGAGCAGACCGTCGTGCGCGCGGAGGAGCGGCTCGGGACGACGACCGACGCCACGGCGCGCGAGCTGCACGGGATGCCCCCGTGCTCGTACTGCGGGGTCTGGCGGCGCCGGTTGCTGAACGACGCGGCCCGCGCGGCGGGGGCCCAGGCGCTCGTCCTCGGATTCAACCTCGACGACCTCGC
>DATJZK010000008.1:0-30501 GCA_035499145.1 Thermoplasmata archaeon | reverse complement strand
GGGGAGGTCGGTGCGACCGCACTCCCCGACGAACAGGGTGTCGCCGGTCGCGACCTGCCCTGCGAAGAGGTAGAGGACGCTGTCCTTCGTGTGGCCGGGCGTGTGGAGGACCTCGATCGCGAGGGGTCCGACCTTCAGGGCGTCCCCGTCCTCGACCCCGACGTCCTGGCCGATCGGGGCGACGCGGTGCGCGACGATCTTCGCCCCGGTGCGCGCCTTCACCTCGTCGTTGCCGGCGATGTGGTCCTTGTGGCTGTGGGTGTTCATCACGTAGCGGACCTTCACCCCGAGCTCGTCGATAGCCGCCAGGACCGGTTCGATCCCGTACGACGGGTCGATCACGACGGCCTCCCCCCGCTCCTCCCCCGCGACGAGGTACGTGAAGTTGAGGTACGGACCGATGCGGAACTGCCGGAGAATCACGGACCGACGAACGGGGCCGATTATTTGACGGTGGAGGCGGCGACGGCGGCCCGGTCGCCCGGGCCTACTCCGGGAGCGACTCCGCGGCCGCGATCCGGTGGCCGGTGACGGCGTCCAGGACCACGCGCCCTTCCATCCCCTCGGCGTACCAGTGAGGGACGTAGATCAGGGCGAACGGCCCGAGCCGAACGTGGTCGGGCGACGGGGAGACCCGGCGCGTCTCGATCACCAGCGCGCCGCCGTGCTGTTCGGTGTGGTCGACCCGCACGGCGTGGTGGCGGCGGATCGCGTCGACGGCGATCGGACGGGCGAGCGACTCGGACAGCTGGGGTTCCAGCCGCTGGTGCGGCTCGCGGATCTCGGGCACGATCTCCCGCTCCCCCTCGTCCCACACCTCGGCCCGACGCGTCGTCGCGTTGACGGCGATGAGCCGCCGGAGCACGGGGCCGGTCTCACCGTGGGGGGACGGCGATCGGACCCGGTAGGCCGCGACGAAGTACGGGACAAGCCGCAGCGTGTAGCGGGTCCCGTCGACCCCGGCGATCGACTCCGCCTCGACCCGGCCGATGCGAGGCCGGACGGTGCGCGCGGGCCCGGGCCCGATCGGGAACGGGCCCTCCAGGTCGAGCGGGTCGGACGACGCGTTCGCGGCCACGGGCGGGGGGAGAAGGAGCTCACCGAGCGCCGGTCCGAGCGACGACGGGTCGAGGATCTCGATCCCGCGCTCGGCCGCCGCGGCCCGCACGGCCGCGCCGGGGTCGTCGTCGTAGACGATCACGCGGTAGACGGAGTCGGCGGGGAACCACGGTTCGAGCTCGGCCGGGCTCCGGCTCGCTCGGGCGACGATCACCGCCCGGTGGTCGGAGGCGCGAGTGGCGACGGTCGCGTCGGGTCGGCTCTCGAGGCGGTAGCCGGCCGCCGACAGGAGGCGCCCGAGCACGGAAGTGTGCGCCTCGGGCCGCGCCATCGGCCGGAAAACCGGCGGGGAGGATATCTCCGTTCCGCTCGTGCGGAACGGCGTCGGGCCGAACGGCGACCCCCCGGGCGGACGGACCCGGCGACGGACCGCGCGGAGAACGCGCGCCCGGTCCGGGACAATCTATTTACGGCGCATCGAGGTCCAAACGCCCGCGATGGCCGAGGCGCTCGCGCTCCGCGTGGCCGAGGCGTTCCAGCAGGACATCGGGCTCGGCACCGCCCGGCTCGACGTGCAGACCCGGCAGAAGCTCAAGGTCGGCCTCGGCGACATCGTCGAGATCCGGGGCCGCAAGGCGACCCCGGCGATCGTGAGCCGCGCCCAGCCCGACGACGAAGGCAAAGGGGTCGTCCGGATCGAGGCGGTCGTCCGCCGGAACGCCGGAGTCAGCATCGGCGACCGGGTGTCGGTCCAGCGGGTCGAGTGCCCGAACGCCGAAGCGATCACGATCGCCCCGATCTACGCGGGGTCGGCCCGGATGGACCTCGGTCCGGGGCTCGAAAGCTTCGTCGCCAAGGCGCTGTCGCGCCGGCCGTTCGTCCGCGGGGACGTGTTCGTGATCCCGGGAGTCTTCCTGATGGGCGGGTCGCTGCCGTTCATGGTCGTCTCCACCGCCCCGAAGGGGATCGTCCAGGTCGCCCCGGCGACGTTGATCACGATCCGCGAGGAGACGGTCAGCGAGACCGAGGTCGCCGCGCCGCGCGTCTCCTACGAGGACATCGGGGGGCTCAAGGAGAAGCTCGGGCGCGTCCGGGAGATGATCGAGCTGCCGCTGAAGCACCCCGAACTGTTCGACCGGCTCGCCATCACCCCGCCGAAGGGGGTGCTGCTGTACGGTCCGCCCGGGACGGGAAAGACGCTGATCGCGAAGGCGGTCGCGAACGAGGCTGGCGCCCACTTCATCGGGATCCAAGGTCCCGAGATCATCTCGAAGTACTACGGGGAGAGCGAGAAGGAGCTCCGCGAGAAGTTCGAGGAGGCCGAGAAGAACGCCCCGAGCGTGATCTTCATCGACGAGCTCGACTCGATCGCTCCGCGGCGCGACGAGGTCGTCGGCGAAGTGGAGCGCCGGGTCGTCGCGCAGCTCCTGACGCTGATGGACGGCCTCTCGGGCCGGGGGAACGTCATCGTCATCGCCGCGACCAACCGCGAGGAGGCGATCGACCCCGCGCTCCGCCGGCCCGGCCGGTTCGACCGCGAGATCGAGATCGGGGTGCCGACGCAGGAAGGCCGCCTCGAGATCCTGCAGATCCACACCCGGGGCATGCCGATCGAGGCGAGCGACAAGGACCGCGAGCGGATCCTGAAGGAGCTCTCCGCGCAGAGCCACGGGTTCGTCGGGGCCGACCTGTCGTCGCTCGCGCGCGAGGCGGCGATGCGCGCCCTGCGCCGCTACCTCCCGGAGATCGACTTCGACCAACCGATCCCGATCTCGCTGCTCGAGCGGATGAAGGTCACCGAGACCGACTTCCGCGAGGCGCTGAAGCAGATCGAGCCGTCCAGCCTCCGCGACGTGGCGGTCGAGGTGCCGACGACCCGGTGGGAGGAGGTCGGCGGGGTCGAGCGGGTCCGCCGGATCCTGGAGGAGTCGGTCGAACTGCCGTTCAAGAACCCCCAGGTCTACAAGCACATCGGGATCGATCCCCCCCGCGGGATCCTCCTGTACGGCCCGCCCGGGGTCGGGAAGACGCTGCTCGCCAAGGCCGCCGCGACCGAGAGCCAGGCGAACTTCATCTCGGTGAAGGGGCCCGAGGTGATGAGCAAGTGGGTCGGCGAGAGCGAGAAGGCCGTCCGGATGATCTTCAAGAAGGCGCGCCAGGCGTCGCCGTCGATCGTCTTCATCGACGAGATCGACTCGATCGCCCCGCGCCGGGGGCTGCAGACGTCGAGCGGGGTCACGGAGCGGATCGTGAACCAGCTGCTCACGTCGATCGACGGCCTCGAGAGCCTCGAGCGCGTGCTCGTCATCGCGGCGACGAACCGGCCGGACATCCTGGACGAGGCGCTGCTGCGGACCGGCCGGTTCGACCGCCTGCTGTACGTCGAGCCGCCCGACGCGGGGGGCCGCCTCGAGATCCTCACCGTCCACACCGCCCGGATGCCGCTCGCGGACGACGTCGACCTGGCCCAGCTCGCGGCCCGGACGGAAGGGTACGTCGGGAGCGACCTCGCGGCGCTCTGCCGGGAGGCGGGCCTGATGGCGATCCGGGAGAGCCTGAAGGCGTCGAAGGTGACGCGGGCGCATTTCGATGCCGCGCTGAAGACGGTCCGGCCCTCCTGCGACCCCGAGATCCTCCGGTTCTACGAAGAGTTCGAAAAGCACCTCCTCCGGGAGCGTGTCGCGAAGCGGCGCGAGGAGCCGGTCGAGGCGATCTACCGCTAGCCCGGTCGGGGGGCGGCCGCCGCCGAGGAACGCGCGCGGGCAATCTATAAGTAGCGGAGCTAAGTTCGCCGCCCCGCTCTCGATAAACGAGGGCGAGAACGGGAGACGTGGAACAGTTGGTTCGCCTCTTTGACCGCTTGGCCCTGATGGCCCTGGTGGCCGTGCTCCTCGGGAGCGTCTTCGCGACGGCTTCCGCGGCGCCGACCCCCGCCTCGACGACCTACACGCTGACCGGCTATGTCGACCAGCCCGGCGGAGCGTCCGCCGCGCCGGTCCCCGCCGGCGTGACGGTCGACCTGGTGTCGGCCGCGACGGGCACGGTGTACAAGGCCGTCACCGCGGTCGGGGGCGTCTTCTCGTTCTCCGGGGGCAACACGGGCAACACGCTCGGTCCCGGCTACTGGAAGCTCGTCGTCCCGACCGAGGCGAACGTGAGCGTCACGGGCTGCGGGAAGTGCGCCGTCCTCCCGCTGCACCAGAACCCGACGTTCTCCTACTACACGTACGCGGAGCTGACCAGCAAGACGTTCGCTACGGTGATCTCGGACGTCGCCGTCTATCCGTACAACGCGACGCTGAACGGCACCGTCATGCAGGGCGCCCAGACCGTCACCGGAGTCAAGGTCAACCTCCTGGACGCGAACTTCAATGGGCTGATCCTCTCCAACACGACCACGAACGCGAGCGGGGAGTTCTCGTTGAAGGCGCCGTTCGGCTCGTGGCTCCTCCAGTCGATCCACGTCTCGGGGAGCGACACGTTCACGAACACCACGGCCGTGACGATCTCGAAGAACCTCCCGCCCCACGTGAACCCCGTCCTCTCGGGGTACTCGATCTCGGGCTGGATCAACTCCACCTCGGGCCGCGTCCCGGCCACGGGCAACGCGACCCTCTTCGACCCGACGAACGGGCTGATCTACTCGGTCGGGACCCCGGCCGGCGGCTACTACTCGCTGCCGACGTACCTCGCGGGCTTCTCGCACGGCCCGCAGAACTTCGATGTCGTCCTCGGCGCGAACGGCTACGGGACGACCTGGTACCCCGTGACCGTCAGCTCCGCGACGCCGATCACCCGCAACGTCGTCGTGAACCCCCTCGGCGCGAGTTCGATGGGCGTCTACACGACCGTCCTGAACTTCACCGGGATCAACCCGCTGACCGGCAAGGGGACGGCGACCGTCTCGACCGCCGCCGTGCTGGGGAACGACAGCGTCGTGCCGTCGCTCCCGAACGCCTCCGTGGGGCAGCTCTGGGCCCAGCTGGGCCTCGACTTCAACCACTCGATCGCGTTCCCCGAGGCGGCGAAGATCGCGGCGGTCCAGGCGTATTTCCAGGACCGGGGCCCGTTCTTCCTCGCGACCCAGGCGGGGCTGGAGCTGAACACGACGACGTTCACGGCCCTCCACGGGGCCCAGACGCTGGCCAGCTTCGCGTCCACGTGTGCGAGCTTCTGCGGCCTGTCGAGCGCCGCGCACCTCGCGTACAACTGGTCGCAGACGTACACGCTCAACGGGACGCTGGCGAAGAACGCCTCCAGCTACACGATCGGGTTCACCTACCAGCACCCGGCGTCGAGCTCGCTCGTCTACAACTACTCGGTCGTGCTCCCGTCCGGCTACGTCCTCTCGGCCGGCACGTCCGCCCCCGTCCACACGACCCTCACGCCGACGGGACCGGCGGGCACCTGGAGCAGCTTCGTCCTCTCCTCGACCGCGTCGTCGACCGCCTCGGCGGCCGCGAAGTTCACGATCGTGCGCGCGGCGACCGTCACGCCGGTCGTCAACGTGACCAGCGCGAACTTCACGTTCTCGAGCGCGAACGTGCTCAACGAGTCGGAGAACAACTACACGGTCGTCCTGGGGCTCAACGAGCCGGCGACGTTCAGCGCGGCGAACTCGAAGTACGGGACGTCCACGAACGGCTCGCTGTTCACGTGGAACTTCGGTGACGGCAACATCTCGAACACGACGAACGAGACGTTCAACCACACCTACACGCACGTCACGCCGACCACGAATTTCCCCGACGGACCGGGGAACTACTCGGGAAGCCTGACGATCACGACCTCGGGCGGACAGTCGAACACGACCAACTTCTACGTCTGGGTCGTCGCGAGCTCGCCGACGGCGGTGCTCGCCTCGAACGCCACCGCCGCCGAAATGAAGGTCGCGGGATCGACGCCGTACCTGGAGCTCAACTGGAGCACGCAGCTCTCGTTCAACGCGAACTCGTCGACCGTGCCGACGGGCAACGTCCTGTCGATCGCGGCGTACAGCCTCGTCGCGACGAAGCACGTCCACAAGGCGGCGAACTTCACGGTCGCGAGCGGCGCGACCGTCGGCGCGAACTGGTCGGTCGACTTCAGCCCGCCGCAGACGATGGGCACGGGCCACTACCTCCACGCCGCGAAGGTCGGCGTGACGACGATCTCGCCGTTCTTCGGCTGGGAGTACAACCTGACGCTGACCGTCTGGAGCGGCACGGGCACCGAGTCGAACACGACCCTCGCGATCCTGATCTCCGACACGCAGGCGCCGACCTCCGCGTTCACGGTCCTCAACGGGGCCGGGAAGGCGATCAGCGGCACCTCGATCGTCGAGGCGAAGAACGGGACGGCGAAGGTGGAGCTCAACGCGGCGTCCGCGGTCGACCCGAACAACGGGACGATCTCGAACTTCAACTGGCACATCTCGAACAACAACAACTCGTCGTTGTTCCACGTCGTCAAGAACTACACCTCGGTGAAGCCGTACCCGACGTTCTGGCTGGCGCCGGAGCCGACGCCCTACACGATCAACCTCACCGTGACGGACGCCGCGGGCAACCCCGCGAACCACACGATGTCGCTGACCGTGACGGCGAACGCCACGACCCGGCCGATCATGAGCGCGACCACGCTCACCGGCCCCACGTCCCTGACGCAGGGCAAGTCCGCGACGTTCTGGCTGAACGTCACGAACTCGGGTGGCTCGGGCTCGACGGCGAAGTTCGTCAACGTCACCTGGTACGTGATCTCTGCCGCGGGCGGCGGATCGAAGCGGTACATCAGCGCCTCGACGACCTTCTACAACTACTCCGCCGGCTCGGTCGTGCTGAGCTCGGCCGTCCACGGCACGCTGAAGAGCCTCGGGGCGAACAAGACCGTCCGCGCCGAGATGTCGTGGAGCCCGAGCTTCACGGGCAACTACGTGCTGTACGCGAACGTGACGGCGTCGAACGTCTACGTCCCCGACGAGAAGGGCGGCTCGAACGTGGCGTCCCTCTCGGTCGGCATCCACGCGAACCCCACGACCCAGCTGATCGAGTACGGCGGGATCGCGGCGGCCGTGATCGTGGCGATCGGACTCCTCATCTGGTGGACGCGGCGGCCCGCGCGGCGCGCGGGCGGCTCCGCCAAGTCGACGGGTCGGGGCGGGCTGGAGCGCGGCTCCAAGAAGCCCGGGACCGACGAGTCGGACGACGAGGGGACGTAACGGAACACGGTCCCGCGCCCCGGTCCTCCGGGGCGCCTCGAACCCCTTCCTTCCGATCCTATCGAGCTCGATCGTTCCGGGGACCCGCCGACCGGAGCTTCCGGGGCGCCGGAGCTCAGCCGTACGGGCCGACCTCGTCCAGGAGGTCGACGTGGGTGAGCAGCATCCGCCGGCAGCAGTACCGCTCGAGTCCGAGGGCGTCGAGCACGGCGCCGGCGGGCTCCCCGCGGGCGGTCCGCTCGCGGTACTCGTCCCAGTGCTGGCCGATGACGGCCCCGCAGGTGAAGCAGCGGACGGGCACCATCATCGTCACGGGCGGTCTCCTCCCCTAACGGTACGACTTCTGGCGGCGGGCGCGCGCGCCGCGGCCGCCGGGGCGCTTCGGGAGCTTCCGCCGCGGGTCGTTGACGATCAGCGAGCGATCGTAGTGCTTGAACGTCTCGCGGAGCTCGGCGTCCTTCATCCACGCCACGAGCCCTCGCGCGACGGCCGTCCGGGCGGCGGAGGCCTGGCCGACGATCCCGCCGCCCCGGGCCTGCACGGAGATGTCGAGGTTCTTCGCGCGGTCCCCGACCATCATCAGCGGCTCCTGGATCTTGTGGCGGACCAGCTCCGGCTCGACGATCTCGAGCGGGCGGTCGTTGAACCGGACCATCCCGGTCCCCTTGCGGATCGTCGCGCGGGCGACCGCGCTCTTCCGCTTGCCGGTCGACAGCACGACGGTCGGGGCCTTCATACGCGGGCTCCGAGCAGCCGGCTGATGTCGGCGAGCGTGAGGGCGGCGCGGAGCGCCGGGCGGGCCTTCGCGCCCGCGAGGGTCTCGGCCTTCGTCGCCTTCCACTCCTCGGGGACCCCGATGAACACCTCGAGACGGTCGAAGGCGACCTTGCCGCGGGACTTCAGGTGGGGGAGCATGCCGCGGACGGTGCGGCGGAAGATCCGATCCGGGAGCCGAGGGAAGTGCGGGCCGCTGCGGACCGAGCCGCGGGCACGCGCGGCGGTGTAGTGATCGAGCACCATCCGGCGGTCGCCGGTGACGACGCTCTTCTCGGCGTTGACGACGACGATCGACTCGCCCTTAAGCAGGCGCTTCGCGATCAGGCTCGCCGCCCGGCCGAGCACGAGCCCGCTCGCATCGACGACCGTAGCCCCGGCGGCGAGGGGAGCGGCGGGGGGAGCGGCGGGGGCGTCAGGCAAGGAGACGCACCCCCGCCCCTTCGGGCTTCGACTTGAGCAGGGAAGCGAGCGACACGGCGGTGCCCCCGGCGGCACGGATCTTGTCACGGGCGCCGCTCGAGAAGGCGACCGCACCCACCGTCAGCGCCTTCGTCAGCTCGCCGTCCGCCAGGACCTTCCCGGGGACCGCGACCGTCTCGCCCGCGGCGGCGATCCGCTCGAGCTGCGAGACGTTCACCGGATCGACCGAGTGGCGGGCGCGCTCCAGGCGGTCGGCGACCGACGCCCAGAGCGGGGCCTGGTGGGCCCGAGCGGTGCGCCGGAGCTCAATGAGCAGCCGGAGCAGCTCGGGGTTCTGCTTACCGACGCGACGGGCCATGGACGGGTCGGCTCCGACCCGGGCTCCCGATATAAGCGTTGGGGCTCCGACGCGTCGCGGCCGGCCGCAGTTTCTCGCCGGGCCGCGTCGCGGCCGACGACGCTTCCGATTCCCGCTAACGATTAAATACGGCCCCCCGCCATCGGCGGCCTGAGGGCCCCCTCATGCGCAAGTTCCTCACCGAGCTCCGCGGCAAGACCGTGATGACGAACGACGGACAGATCCTTGGGATGATCGACAACTTCGTCGTGGACACGCTCACGGGCGGGATCGCGCACGTGCTGGTCACGCCGAGCGAGGACGTCGAACAGCGCCTGTTCCAGAGCGACGCGTCGGGCCGCCTCGTGCTCCCCTTCAAGAGCATGCGCGCGGTCAAGGACGTCGTCGTGATGGACATTGGAAAGTAACCCGTCCCATCCCCCCCTGATCTCGATCGTCACCACCGTCCGGGACGAGGAAGCCCACCTCGGGCAACTCCTCGACAGCCTCGTCGGCCAGGAAGGACCGTTCGAGATCGTCCTCGTCGACGCCGAGAGCCGCGACCGCACGGTCGCGATCGCCGAGGAGTTCGCGGCGCGCCACCCCGGCGTGCTGCGGATCTTCTCGCGCTCCGGCTCGCGGGGGGTCGGTCGGAACGCGGCCGTCCATGAAGCGAAGGGCGTCTACGTCGCGTTCATCGACGGGGATTGCTTCGCCGACTCCGGCTGGCTCGCGACCCTTCGCCGCGCCCTCGCGCCCGGGCGGATCGTCGCCGGCCGGACGGTGAACGTCGGGAAGCCGCGCTACGGCCAGCTCGAGCGGGTCGAGCTGTACCAGGGCGGCTTCGACGTGACGTACCCGTCGTGCAACCTCGCCTACGAGCGAGCGCTGTTCGACCGTCTCGGCGGGTTCGACCCCCGGTTCATCACCGCCGAGGACATCGACCTCAACCTGCGCGCCGTCGCCGCCGGGGCGACGATCCACTTCGAGCCCGAGGCGGTCGTCTACCACACGATGCGGGAGACGTTCGTCCGGTTCCTCTACCAGGCGTTCTGGAACGGCTACGGCCGGAAGCAGCTGACCGAGAAGCACGGCAACCTCTGGGGCCGCTACCGGGTCCGGCGGCTCCTCTCCGGCCAGAAAGGGCCGATCGCGTGGGCCCGCCTCTGCGCGGCGTTCGGCGGCTACCTCTTCCGCGTGATCATCGGGGAAGGCCGGCGCCTCGAGGACGAGACCCCGGCCCGCCCCCGTCGATGATCGCGACCGGGGCGCGATCGACCCCGACCGCGGGGCCGCCGTTCCGCGGGCTCAGTTCGCCTTGAGGAGCTCGGCGACCTTCACGACCTCGCCGAGGAGCTTCGAGACGTCCGCGGTGTGGTCGACGACGGCGACGAGGAGCGCCTTCTTGCCGCTCCCGACGATGATCGTCTTCGAGTCGTTCCCTTCGACGACGATCCGTTCCGGCGGAGCGCGGTTGAGTTCGGTGTTCGCCGTGGCGGCGGCTCCGAGGATCGTGGCGCACATGATGGCGAACGTTTCGGTGTAGACGCCCGCCGGCACGTCGGCGTACAGGACGAGGCCGTCCCGCGAGACGAGAGCGGTGGCGATGCCACCGATCCGCGTCTTGAGGTCCTTGATCACGGTTCCGACGTTCCCGGTTGCCATCATCGCTCCTTAGCCCTCAAACCTCTTCCACGTGGAATTTGCATTCGCGCTGCCCGGTGCTCGCGCAGGCCTCTTCGGTGCATTTAACGCGCCCCCCCTTAAAACGTTCGTAGAACTCGCGGAGGATGCCCCGGAGGCGGTGGCAGGTCGGGATGTCGCTGGGGCTCACCTCGATCGAGCCTCGGGCGATGACCTCGTGGTCGGAGAACCGGATCTCCTCGACCCACCCGCGTTCCTGCAGGATGTGCGCGGCGCGCTCGAAGAACTTCGCCCGGTCCTTCAGCGCCTCCTCGGCCATGTCGGTGCCGATCACCGACCCTTCCTTGAAGAACAGGCCGTGGCAGGCGTGCGACATCACGCCCTCGTACAGCTCCTTGATCTGACGGAGCTCCGCCTGATCGATCTTGACGTACCGAGTAGCCATCGCCGGGGCGGGCACCGCGGTGCCCTCTATATACGTTCCCCGTTCGAGCCCCCCGCGGTCGGCTCGTCCGAGGGAGAACCTCCGTCGGCCGCCGGGGACGCCGGACCCCGTGCGATCGTCGCCTCGAGGTCGTTGAGCGACCGCATCCGCCCGGCCGCCACGTGCGGCCACGCGTCGTGGCGGTCGAGCAGGAACGCAGCGAGCCCCGCGCGATGGGCCGCCCGCACATCGCTCCAGAAGAGGTCGCCGACGAACGCGGTGCGCTCGGCGGCCGTGCCGAGCCGTTCGACGACCGTGCGCCAGACCGCCCGGTCGGGGACGGTCGGGGCGCCCGCCGCTCCCGAGGCGAGCAGCGGCACCGCGGCGAGCCCGGTGCGGCGAAGGAGCCACTGCGCGCTCTCCGTCGGGAGAGGGGTGACGGCGCCGAACGCGATCTGCCGCTCCCGGAGACGACCCAGCGCCGGCAGCACGTCCGCGTACCGCTCGATCTCGCCGGCCGGCCGGAGGATCCGCCGGACGACCGCCGCCGACTCCTCCGGCGGCAGGGCGTGGCCCGCGATCGCTGCGAGCGTCGCGGCGAGATGCGCGTCGAGCGCCGCGATGTCGGCCGGCGGGGCGCGGCCGGTGAGCCCTTGCCAGCGCCGCTTGTCCCAGGCGTGCAACGATCGGCGGATCGCCGCCTGGACGCGCCGCTCGCCGAGCGCCGGGCCCTGCGGGCGCCAGGCCCACTGCCAGCCGGCGAGCGTGTGGAACGGGACGAGGACGTCGTCGAGGTCGAAGACCACCGCGTCGACCTCGGTGGACCCCGCGGACAGCGGCACGGTCGCCTCGCGCTAAGGGCGACCGCCCTTCTGGAGCTCGAGCAGGTCCTGCGTCGAGACCTTCTCGCCCTTCTTCAGGCGCGCGAGGAAGTCCTCCTCCTTCGGCGGCTCGGCCGCCGCCCAGCTCGCGGGCGCGCGCCCGCCCCGGGCCGCGTAGAGGAGCTTCTCGAGGTCCCGGACCTCCTCGATGGCGCTGATGTGGCCGCGGTGCGCCTCGTCGGCCCGCGACTTCACCTCCATCAGCTTGAGCTGCACGTCGTCGGCGCGGCGGCGGAGGTCGTCGACCGCCTCGTAGAGCGCGACCATCGACTCGTGCTCGCGCTGCGCCTCCTCCGCGAGCTGACCGACGCGGGTATGGTGCGCCTCGGCCTGGCTGCGGGCGTCGGCGAACGCCTTCAGCGTCTCCTCGACGTTCGGGTCCTGGCGCAGCTGGTCGTCCTGGTCGCGGATCGCGGCCTCGAGGCGCTTCATCTCCTCGATCAGCCGCTTCTCCTGATCCCCCGTCAGGACGGTCGTCATGTGGCGGAACTCGAGCTCCTTGAGCTCCTTCTTGAGGCGCCAGACGGGCACCGCGCCCGTGCGCGGGGGCCGGCTGCGCTTCAGCTCCTGGACGCGGTCGCCAAGCTCCTGGAACTTGCGGTTCCACTCCTCGCGGAGCCGCTTCGCCTCGCGGACGTCGACGTTCAGCGCGTCCCGGTGGCGCCGGTGGTCCTGCGCCTCCGCGCTCTTGTCGTGGATCTCGTCGAGGATGCGGGAGCGTTCCTCCGCCGACGCGCGGGCCTCGGCGTTCAGCCGATCGCGCTGGGCGCGGGCGTCGTCCGCCCGGGCGTTGCACTCCGCCCGCTTCTTCTCGAGCTCTTCGATGGCGTCGGTCAAACGGCCCGCGTCCCGCCGCCGGAGCCTCCCCGGGGCGGGGAGCGATTCGACAGGGCCGCCCGATATAAAGGCTCCCAACCGACGGACGCGTCCGGTTTCGTCTGGCGCATCATACTAATATCGGGTGACCCCGCTCGGCCCCCGCGTGGAGGAGGTCGGCCGGATCTTTGGCGACGTCGGGCTCGGCCAGTTCCAGCTGAACCTGCTCCGTCCGGTCGAGCGCGGGGACTACCTCGCCGTCGAGGACGAGGTGCACGGCCACGTGCTCTGCCAGCTCGACGACCTCCACCGGAAGAGCGACCTCAACCTCGAGCGGGCCGAGTCGCTCGGCACGGGCGAGGACGCCTCGATCCACCAGAGCCTCCTCGGCGTCGCCCGCATCATCGGCTACCGCGACGAGAGCGGCGTCGTGAAGTGTCCCACGATCCCGTTCCGGCCCGGCGCGCACGTCTTCCGGGCCGAGGAGCCGCTGATCGCCGAGGTGCTCGGCCTCAAGCACCGGGCGAACACGGGGGCGTACGTCGGCCTCCTGCGCAACCACTCGCTCCGCGTCGAGCTCGACATCAACCAGCTGGTCCAGCGACACGTCAGCGTCCTCGCGAAGACGGGCGGCGGGAAGAGCTACCTGCTCGGCGTCCTGATCGAAGAGCTGCTCCGGCACAAGGTGACGTGCGTCATCATCGATCCCCACGGGGAGTACGGCTCGCTGCGGGTGCCGGCCGAGAAGAACGGGCACCACGCGCGGTTCGGGGTCGAGTCCCAGGGATTCGCCCGTCAGGTCCAGGAGTACTCCCCGGACGTCTCGCTCAACCCGGCCGCCAAGCCGCTCACCTTCTCGCTCCGGAACATCGACCTGCGCGAGCTGCTCGTCTTCATGGGGCTCACGAACGTCAAGACGTACCTCGCTCCCCTGAAGCAGCTGATCGAGCGCGTCGAGACCGCCAACCCCGACTACACCGTCCGCGACCTCGTCCGCGCCGCCGAGAGCGAGGAGGGGGCGGCCGCCGAGGTCCTCCACGAACGGCTCGAGTACGTCGAGCAGACGAAGCTCCTAGGACCGATCGGCACGAGCCTCAACGACCTCGTGCGGAAGGGCGACGCGACCCTGATCAACCTGCGCGGCGTGACCCCCGACGTCCAGGAGCTCGTCGTCGCCCGGATCGCCTCCACGCTGTTCGAGAACCGGAAGAAGGGCCGCATCCCGCCGCTGTTCCTCGTCATCGAGGAGGCGCACAACTTCGCGCCCCAGCAGGGGACGGCGAGCTGCTCCCGGGTCCTCAAGAACATCGCCAGCGAGGGGCGGAAGTTCGGCCTCGGGCTGTGCGTCGTCACGCAGCGGGCCGCGCGGATCGACAAGAGCGTGCTCTCCCAGTGCAACACCCAGTTGATCCTCCAGGTGACGAACCCGCTCGATCTGAAGGCGATCGCGCAGTCGATCGAAGGCCTGACCGACGGGATGACCGAGATGATCCAGTCGCTCCCGGTCGGCGTGGCGCTCGTGACGGGCGGGGGCTACCACACGCCCCTCTTCTGCGAGGTGCGGCCCCGGGCGACGCGGCACGGCGGCGAGAGCGTCCAGATCGTCGCCGCGTGAGCTCGCCCTGCCGGCGCCTCGGCGGGGCCGCCGCCGTCCGGGCCGGCGGCGCCGTCAGCTCCGCGGGACGGCCGCCTCGAGGTACCGGACGACCGTCCGCACCGCGAACCCGGTCGCCCCGATGTTCTGGTACGCCGGCTGGTACTTCCGCGTGAGAGGGTTCGTGTACGCCGGCCCGGCGATGTCGAGATGGGCCCACGGCGTCGTGCCGACGAACGTCTCCAGGAAGGCGGCGGCGGTCAGCATCCCGGCGACGGGGATCTCGGTCGAGTTCCGGACGTCGCCGATGTCGCTCTTCACGAGCTCGCGGTGGAAGTCGGTGAGCGGCATCCGCCAGAACGGCTCGCCGGTCGCGGCGGACGCGGTCAGGATCCCCTGCGCCAGGCGGTCGTCGTTGGCGACGAACCCCGCGGTGTCGTCGCCGAGGGCGACGACCTGGGCGCCGGTGAGGGTGGCGATGTCGATCACCTCGTCCGGCTTGTACTGCTGGACGGCGTAGGCGAGGCCGTCCGACAGCACGACGCGGCCCTCGGCATCGGTGTTCAGCACCTCGATCGTCTTGCCGCTCAGCGTGCGCACGACGTCCCCCGGCCGGTACGCGGTGCCGCTCGGGAGGTTCTCCGCGCAGCAGAGGATCCCGACCACGCGCGGGCCGATCTCGAGCGCCGCCGCCGCGCGCAGGATGCCGAGCGTCGCGACGGCGCCCGACTTGTCGAACTTCATCTCGCCCATCCGGGCGCCGGGCTTCAGCGAGATCCCGCCCGAGTCGAACGTGATCCCCTTGCCGACCACGGCGACGGTGCGGCCGCGGCGCGAGCCGCCGGGGTACTCGATGACGATCATCCGCGGCGGGTGGGACGAGCCGAGGCCGACGGCGAGGATCCCGCCGCAGCCCATCTCGGCGAGCTTCTTCTCGTCGAAGACGGTCACCTTGAGGCCGAACTCCTTCCCGAGCGCCCGCGCCTCCTCGGCGAGCCGCTCCGGCGTCGCCGTGTCGGCCGGGAGGTTCGCAATGTCGCGCGTCCAGACGACCGTGTCGGCGAGCGTGAGCTCGTCGACGACCGCCTTCTTGACGACCGCCTCGTCCCGGATCAGCTCCTCGCCCAGGTGGATCGCGGACTCCTCGACCCCGCCGTCGCTGGACGAGCGGTACTTCACGAACTCGTACGCCCCGAGGACCGCCCCGTCGACCAGCGCGCGGGCCGCGGCCTCGGCCGTGACCCCTTCGGCGGCGAACGACGGCAGGCGGAAGGCGACGGTGCGCGCCCCCTTCCCCTTCAGGGCCTTCACGGCCTCCGCCGCCGCGCGGCGGACGCTCTCGGCGGAGTAGCGGTTCTTCGGGCCGAGCCCCACGAGGACGATCCGGCTCCCCCGGCCGTCCGCCCGGTGGAAGACGGTCACTTCGCGGCGCTTCCCCTTGAGCTCCTTCCGCTTCCAGGCGGCCTGGACGAGGCCCTTGGACGCCGCGTCCTCGCGAGCGAGCGCCCGCGGGAAGGTGTCGTCCTTGTCGGCGCGTTCGAACAGTCCGCTGACGACCGCGTCCGCCGAGCCTTCGAGGGCGTCGCGGCGGTCGACGGGGACCTTCACGGTCCCCCTCCCCGCTCAGAACGACGGACGGATCTTCTGGCGGTCGATGCGGATTCCGGCGGGCGTGATGCAGAGCAGGTTCTTTGCGATCCCCGCGACATCGCCCCCCGTATCCTTTGTCACGTTCTTGAGGTCGATGCTCATCCGCTTGACCGCGATCTGGTCGTTCGCGATCGACGTATAGTCGAGGAGCACGATGTCGCCCTGGTAGGCGAACTTCGAGATCTGGTGGAGGTCGTCGAACCGAAGGATCTCGGCGAGGCGCACGTTCCCCTTCGCGCCCGCGAGCGACGCGGCCTCGTCCTCGAACTGCATCGAGCCGAGGTCGACGAACGATCCCTCTTCCAACGTGTCGGACCCGTGATGGCGCCGGAGAATCCCGCTCTTCTTCATCATGGAGGCGTGCCCCTCTACTCGGAGCCTCCGAGCGGGGGTTCGCTTCTTAAGGCTATGGTTCCACGTTCGCGCGTCCGGGCCCCGGGGACGGGAACCGGAGGCAGAACGTCACCCGGTAGAGGTCCTGGCCGTCCTTCCGGCCGAACAGGCTCGCCGACTCCGTCACCTTCGCCCCGAACTTCTGGCGGGCGAGTCGGGCGATCGAGCGGGCGGCGAGCGTCTCGGTGAAGTAGCAGTCCCACCCCTCGGGGAGCGGCTCCCGCCAGGAGAACGCCGACTTCCAGTCCCCGCGCGCCTCGCGGTAGACCGCCTCCCACGTCGTTTCGAGGCGCGCGCGGAGCGCCTTCGCCTTCTCGGCGCGGTCGTCGCCCATCCCGCGGACCTGGACGATCGCGGTGTAGTAGCGGCCGCTCCGCCGGCTGCAGTCCGGGCACGTGCGGTGCACGGTGCGTACGGCCAGCGCGAGGGGCACTTCGCGCTCGATCCCCCGGAACCGGACGCGCGCCGTCCCGACGAGGTCGCGAACGGTCGCCGTGGACCGGGTCTCCTCCCATCGCACGGAGCGCACCCCGGCCTCCGGATGCGCCGAAACGAACGGGGCGAGGTCCTCGGCGCCGAGGGCCGAGCTCGACCCCGACCGCTCGAAGTGGCGGCCGACGAGCCGGGCCCCGCACGTCGGGCAGACGACGACCTCGGCGTGCTCGGGGACCCAGACGAGGCGCGTCCGGTCGGCCGCGCACTCCGCGCACAGCCCGTCCGTCAGCGCGCGGCCGGTGCGGCCGCAGACAACGCAGAACTCCTCCTCGGGCACGCGCTCCGCTCCCCTAGTGGGCCATCGAGACGATCTGGGCGTGCGGAACGCCGCCGAGCTCTCCCGCGCCGCCCGGCGGGATGTACCCCTCCTCGACCGCGAGGCGCAGCACCCGGTCGCCGAGGAGGTTGGCGATCGTCGCCCGGGCGAGCGCCCACACGAGCTCCTCGCGGGAGACCCGTCGCTCGCCGTAGAACTGCGGCGAGACGGTGACGGTCCGTCCTCGATCGCCGACCGGCAGCTCGCGGCCGAGCAGGTCGGCGTCGCACGCCGCGACCACGACCTCCGCGCGGACCCTGTGGACCCGCATGACGAACTCCCCGTCCGTCGGCATCGGCGACCCCGGGCCGTTCATGGAGTCGGGAGGTATATGAGGCGACGCGGCGCCGCGGGCTCAGTAGAACCGGACGAGCTGCAGCTGGCCCGGCCGCGACTCGATGATCTCGCCCTGGTTCCGCAGCGACTGCAGGAGCGCGTCCGCCTTCGCCGGGGCGATCCCGGCCTTCTGGGACGCCTCCACGTACTGTTCGGGGGAGAAGTGGCCGCCGTGCTGCTCCTGCAGTTCGCGCATGATCCGCATGACGATGTCGAGGCGCTCGCGCTGGCTGTGCGAGACACCCGTCTGGGTGATGTCGATGTCGTACTTCCCCTCGGCCGTCGACGAGACGCGCTTCAGGAAGTTCTCCATGATGTGGACCGCCCGCCGCGCGTCGTCCGGCGTGACGGTCGAGGAGAGCCGCGCCCGCGCCGCCGCCTCGCTCAGCCGGACCAGCGCCTCGAGCTGGCGCGCGGTGATCGGCACCGGGGAGTTCGGCTCCTCCCCCTGGTGGCGGACCTGGACGTAGAAGTCCTCGAGGACGGAGAGCGCGTCCGGCGTCAGGCGCGGTCGGATCGTTCGACGGGCGTAGGCGATGTACTTCTTGAGCAGGTCCGGCGAGAACGGCGCCACGTCGGCGTCGTCGCCCCCGCCGCCGGGGCGCTCCACGTCCATGTGGGAGGCGAGGATGCGGTTCGCGAGCCGGCGGTCGCGCTCCTGGTCCGGCTGGTCCTTGATCGAGAAGATGACGTCGAACCGGCTCAGGAGCGTCGGAGGGAGGTCGATCTGCTCGGCGATCCCCCGGTCGGGGGTGAACCGGCCCCACTTCGGGTTCGCCGCGGCGAGGACCGGGCACCGGGCGTTCAGGGTCGAGGTGATGCCGGCCTTCGCGATCGACACCGTCTGCTGCTCGAGCGCCTCGTGCATCGCCGAGCGGTCCTCGGCCGTCATCTTGTCGAGCTCGTCGATGATCGCCATCCCGCCGTCGGCCAGGACGAGCATCCCGGCCTCGAGCACCCATCGGCCTCCCGCGAAGTCGTCCTTCACCGCCGCGGCCGTGAGCCCGGCGGCGGTCGCCCCCTTCCCGCTCGTGTAGATCCCGCGGGGGGCGACGTCGGCGATGTAGCGGAGGAGCTGGCTCTTCGCCGTCCCGGGGTCGCCGACGATCAGGCAGTGGATGTCGCCGCGCACGCGGACGCCGTCCGAGTGCTTCTTCGGGACGCCCCCGAACAGCTGGAGGGCGATCGCCTCCTTCTCCTCGGCCATCCCCTTGATCGTCGGGGCGAGCGACATCACGATCTTGTCGACGACCGTCGGATCCTCGCGGAACTTCTCGATCAGCGCCGTCTCCTCCGGCGAGATCTCGATCTCGGTGTACTCGAGCGTCTTCGACTCGAACGAGTTGCCGAGCACCATCAGGTCGAACGTCGTGTTGCGGACCACGCCGCCGCGGGACGCGCTCGCCCGCTGGAAGCTCTTCAGCACGCCGTTGAGCACGATCCGGTTCCCCGGCAGGACGCGACCGGTGAGGTCCTCGGTGAGGAGGACCGCCAGCCCCTGGGGGTGCGCGCCGTGCCGGAGCGACTCCGGGTGCTCCTGGACCTCGATCCGCTGGGCGTCGACGTACGTCGACGCCTCCGCGACCAGGCGGAACCGGGTGCGGCCCTGCGTCTTTCCGCAGCCGCCCTGCGACTCGGGGCACTCGAGCGGTTCGCGGAAGACGAGCGACGCCTCGTCCTGCGGCTCGTGGAACTGCGTGCGGCACGCGACGCATTCGAACACCGCGTCCCGGATCTGGGGACGCACCTCCGTGACGCGCCGTACGATCCCGTCGATGGCGACGAACCGGTTGAGGTCCGTCTCCCGGATCGCCCGGATCAGACGGTGGGCGGTCGCGGGCAGCCCGACGACGCGCATCCGGAGGCCCTCCGCCTCGGGCCCGCTCGACGGCAGGAGCTCGCGCATCGCGCGGGCGCCGGCCTCGAGCAGCTCCTCCGGCCGCTCCAGCAGGAGGTCGGCGAGCGGGGTGTCGGCGGCATCCAGGAGGGAGAACGGCACCTCGAGCGAGCGCTCCTCCGGGTACCGGTCAAGGATCTGGAGGATCCGCGGCCGCAGTCCCGCTTCCTCGAGGACCGCGGCCCAGCGGCTCTGCAGTTCGGGCGGGGCGGGCAGGGTCCTCCGTCCGACGACCATCCGTCCCCCTCCTACGGGTCGAGGCGGTAGCGGTCCCGCGGGAAGAGGATCGCCTCCCGGATGTTCGGGACGCCGGCGAGCACCTGGACGAGCCGGTCGACGCCGAGCCCCCAGCCGCCGTGCGGCGGCATGCCGAAACGGAACGCCTCGAGGTACCCCGCGAACGCCGCGGGGTCGAGGCCGGCCGACCTCAGGTTGTCGGTCAGGCGGTCGATCCGGTGCTCCCGCGGGCCGCCGCTCGCGATCTCGAGGCCGCGGTAGTCGAGGTCGAAGTAGCCGGTGAGGCGCGGCGCGTCGGGCTTCCGCTCGGCGTAGAACGTCGACGCCTTCACCGCGGTCGGGAAGTCGGTGATGAAGTAGAACGGCGTCCCGTGGTCCGCGGCGACCCGTTCGCCGATCGCCTTCTCGTCCTCCGTGCCGAGGTCGCGCTCGGCGCCCGGCCGGCCGAGCCACTCCTCGCAGTCGGCGAACGACACCCGGGTGAACGGCGTGGTCACGTCGGGGAGCTTCTCCGCCAGCGGATTGCCCCGGGCCGCCAGCCCCGACTTCGTTCCCCGGACGGCGTCGGTGATCACCCCCTCCAGGACGTCCCGCACCTCCTCGGCGCCCGAGATGTAGCCGAGCTCCCCGTCCAGGCTGGTGAACTCGGTGGTGTGGCGCACCGTGTCGGACGGCTCGGCCCGGAACGCCGGGGCGATCTCGAAGACGCGCTCGAAGCCGGCGCCGATCAGCATCTGCTTGTACAGCTGGGGGCTCTGCGCCAGGTAGGCGCGGCCCTCGAAGTAGTCGACCGCGAACAGGGTGGCGCCGCCCTCCGCGCCCTGGCGCAGGAGCTTGGGCGTCTGGATCTCGAGGAAGTCGCGCTTCAGGAAGGCGGCGCGCAGCTCGGCCAGGAGATGCGTGCGCAGCTCGAAGACGGCACGCACGGCCGGCTTGCGGAGGTCGAGGACCCGGTGGTTGAGCCGCGTGTCGAGCTCGGCCCCGACCTTGTCGACGACGCCGAGCGGGAGCGGCGTCTCCGCGGTGGAGAGGACCTCGACCTGGGTCGGGAACAGTTCCACCCCGCGGTTCGACTTCGCGCTCCGCCGGGCGGTCCCTTCGACCGAGACGACCGACTCGCGCGCGAGCGGGGCGAGCCGCTCGAACAGCGCGGGGTCGGTCTCGCCTTTCTTCAGCGTGACCTGGGTCGTCCCGGTCCGGTCGCGGACGAGGGCGAACGCGACGCCGCCGAGGGCGCGGTACTCCTCGAGGTGGCCCGCGATCCGGACGACCTGGCCGTCCAGCTCCTTGAGCTCACGCGACAGGCGGCGCGGCGGCGACAGGGGTCGCGACCTCCTTGCGAGCGACGGCCGCCTGCACGAGCGCGACGTAGAGCGGGTGCGGCGCTTCGGGGCGGGAGAGGAACTCGGGGTGGTACTGCACCCCGACGAAGAACGGATGGTCCGCGAGCTCGAGCCCCTCGACCCGCCCGTCGACGGCGGTCGCCGTCACGGCGAGTCCGTTCGCTCGGAACCGGTCGAGGTAGGCGGGGTTGATCTCGTAGCGGTGGCGGTGGCGCTCCCAGACCTCGTTCTTCCCGTAGACGCGGGAGAGCCGGGAGCCGGGCACGAGCGAGACCCGCTGCGCGCCGAGGCGCATCGTCCCGCCGAGGTCGGCGAGCGTCTTCTGCTCCTCCAGGAGGCAGACGACCGGCTCCGCGGTGGCGGGGTCGATCTCCGACGTCGTCGCCGTGGGGAGGTGCAGGACGTTCCGCGCGAACTCGACGGCGGCGATCTGGAAGCCGTAGCAGACGCCGAGGTACGGGATCCCGCGGGTGCGCGCGATCTCGATCGCGCGCATCTTCCCCTCGACGCCGCGGGCGCCGAACCCGCCGGGGACGAGGATCGCGTCCGACCGCTCCAGCCGGGCCGCGATCGCCGGGTTCCGGGGGATGTCCTCGGAATCGTACCACTGCAGCTTCAGCTCGATCCCGAGATGGCCCTGGCAGTGGTGGAACGCCTCGGTGTGGGAGAGGTAGGCGTCGCGAAGCTCGGTGTACTTCCCGACGACCGCGATCTCGATCGAACGGCTCGCGCCGCGGTAGGTCGCGAGGAACTCCTTCCAGCCGGTGTAGTCGGGCGGCCGGTCGGGGAGCCCCAGGATCCGGCAGAGGAGCGGGCCGACCCCCTGCGCCTCGAGGACGAGCGGAACCTCGTAGATGATCGACTGGTCCGGCACGGAGATCACCGCCTCGGGGGAGACGTCGCAGAACAGCGAGATCTTCGCCTTGATCTCCGGCGCGAGGGGCGCCGGACCGCGGGCGATGATCAGGTTCGGCCGGATCCCGATCGCCCGCAGCTCGCGGACGGAGTGCTGGGTTGGCTTCGTCTTCGCCTCCCCGACCGGCCCGACGACGGGCACGAGCGTCGTGTGGACGAACGCCATGTGGCCCTCGCCGAGCTCGTACGACATCTCGCGGAGCGCCTCGAGGAACGGCATCGATTCGATGTCCCCGACCGTTCCCCCGACCTCGACGAGCACGACCTCGGCCCCGGCGGCCTGCCCGACCTCCCGGATCACGCGCTTGATCTCGCCCGTGACGTGCGGGATGATCTGGACCGTGTTGCCGAGGTAGTCGCCGCGTCGCTCTTTCTCGATCACCGCGCGGTAGATCTTCCCCGTCGTGAGGTTGTGGCTGCCCGAGACGCTCTGGCCGAGGAACCGTTCGTAGTTGCCGAGATCGAGGTCGGCCTCGGTGCCGTCGTCCAGCACGAACACCTCGCCGTGCTGGTACGGGTTCATCGTCCCCGCGTCGACGTTGAGGTACGGGTCGATCTTGACGATGGTGACGGGGATGCCGCGGGCCTTCAGCAGCCGTCCGAGCGAAGAGGTGGTGATCCCCTTGCCCAGGCCGGAGATCACCCCGCCGCTGACGACCAAAACCTTCACGGACGAACGCCCCGCCCGCTCGTATCGGGTCCGGGCATAAAGGCTTGGGGCGGGCGAAGGGAGGTGCGGCCCCCGGCGCCGTCCGGCGCGTGACGAACGGGACTCAGTACGCCCGCATCGTGCCCGAGGCGTCGCGGTGCCCCCGGGCGAACTCGGGCAGCGGAACGATCCGGCCGGCTTCGAAGACCGGACCGTCGACGCAGACGTGGAACGGACCGAGGGAGCAGGCGTCGCACATCCCGAGCGCGCACTTCATGTGGCGCTCGACCGCGCAGAAGACCGGGGCGTGGATCTCCGCCCCGACCGCGGCGACCTTCTGCATCATCACCTCGGGGCCGCACGTCCAGAGGGCGTCGAACCGCTCCGCCCGGGCGAGCCGGTCGGCGACGGCCGTCACGAACCCCCGCGTTCCCTCGGACCCGTCGTCCGTCGCGACCTCGACCCGCGCGCCCATCGATCGGAACCGGTCGCGGAACAGCAGCTCCGGCGCGGTCGTCGCCCCGAGAGCGACTGTCACGGTCGAGCCGCCCCGGATCGCCGCCTCGGCGGCCGGGGCGAGCACTGCCGCGCCGGAGCCTCCGCCGACCACGAGGATCCGGCGGGGGGAGAGGTCGAACCGATTCCCGTACGGCCCGCGGATCCCGACCCAGGCGCCCGGGACGAGCGACTGGACGTGACGGCTCGTCACGCCCATCGCCTTGATCGTCACCCCCTTGGACGGTCCGTCGGTGTAGGAGACCGACATCGGGAGCTCGTCGTCCCCCGGCAGCCAGACCATCACGAACTGGCCGGGGTCGATCGACGCCGGGTACGGGAACCGCAGCGTGACGGTCGACGGCGTCTCCCGCACGCACTCCGTCAGACGGACGGCGGTCCGCACGGCCCGTCGTAGCGCCCCGCCGTTAAATCGGCTCGGCCGGCGTCCCGGCGCCGGCGTGGGCCGCGCCGACCGCGTCGTCCAGCCGGCGATACCCGAGCTCGTCGAGGAGGGTCGACAGCTCCGCCGCGAGCCGACCGAACACCCCGATCCCGTCGAACGCCACCGCCGTTCCGACCTCGACGGCCCGCGCCCCGGCCATCACGTACTCGAGGGCGTCCCGGGCCGTGGCGATCCCGCCCACCCCGATCACCGGGATCTTTACCCGTCGGAAGATCTGCCAGACGCACGCGAGCCCGACCGGTTTGATCGCCGGTCCGCTCAGTCCGCCGAGACCGTGCGCGAGCACCGGTCGGCGCAGCCGGACGTCGATCGCGAGCGCGCGGACCGTGTTGATCGCGCTGACGGCCGCCGCGCCGCCCCGCTCCGCGGCGGCGGCGAGCGCCGCCGGATCGGCGGTGTTGGGCGTGATCTTCGCGACGACGGGGACCGCCACCTCCCCCACGACCGTCCGGACGATCCGCTCGACCTCGGTCGGATCGCTCCCGACCTCCGAGCCGAACCCTTCGGCATGCGGGCAGCTCAGGTTGAGCTCGATCGCCGAGACCCCGGTCGCGGCCATCCGCCGGGCGAGCCGGGCGAACCCGTCCGCCTCACCGGCGAACACCGAGCCGATGACCGTTGCGCCGGCGGCGCGCGCGACCGCGATTTCCCGCGGATACTCGTCCATCCCCGGGTTCGGAAGGCCCATCGCGTTGAGCATCCCCCACCGGTCGTACGCTTCGACGGTCGGGTTCGGGTAGCCCGCGCGGGCCGACTCCCCGATCGATTTCGTGATGACCCCGCCGGCCCCCGCCCGCCAGGCGCCCGCGAGCGACTCGCCGCTCTCCCCCCAGATGCCGGACGCGAGCAGGAACGGGTTCCGCAGCGCCACCCCCGCGCATCGGACGGCGAGGTCGGCCACGCCGGGCAAGACGGGGGCTCGCCTTAAATCGGCTCGCCCGGTCGTCCCGCAGATGCGTCTGGAACGCCTGACCGACGCCGGCCGCCAGGCGCTCGAACGCGCCTTCCAGCGGGCGGCGGAGCTCCGGCACCCGGCGGTGGAACCGGAACACCTCCTGTCCGCCCTCCTGACGGACGACGAGGGTCCGGTCGTCCCGCTGCTCCGGTCGCTAGGCACCCCGGTCGATACGTTGCGCCAGCGGTGCGACGAGTCGCTCAGCGCCCGGCCGACCGCCGATCACGTGGCCCCGTCCGACCAGTACCTCTCGCGCAAGCTCACCGAGGTGATCGACGCGGCCGAGGCCGAAGCCGGCCGTCGGAAGGACCGGTACACCTCGGTCGACCAGCTCCTGTTCGGGCTCCTCGCCGTCGCCTCCCCGGCCCGGGACCTCCTGGAGGAGTTCGGGGTGCGCAAGGCGGCCCTCGACGCGGAGCTCCAAAAGGTCCGCGGCGCCGACCGGCCCGTCGAAGGGCGAGGGGAGGAGGCGCGCTACCACGCGCTCGACAAGTACGGCAAGGACCTCACCGCCCTCGCGAGGCAGCGGAAGCTCGACCCCGTGATCGGGCGGGACGACGAGATCCGCCGCGTCATCCAGATCCTGTCGCGCCGGACCAAGAACAACCCGGTGCTGATCGGCGACCCCGGGGTCGGGAAGACCGCGGTGGTCGAGGGCCTCGCGCTCCGGATCGCGACGCGGGACGTGCCCGACGCCCTCCGCGAGAAGCGGCTGGTGGCGCTCGACCTCGGCTCGCTCCTCGCCGGGGCGAAGTTCCGCGGCGAGTTCGAGGAGCGCATGAAGGCGGTCCTGCAGGAGGTCGAACGGTCGGACGGGGCCGTGATCCTGTTCATCGACGAGCTCCACACCCTCGTCCATGCGGGGGCGACCGAGGGCGGCGCCCTCGACGCCTCCAACCTCCTGAAGCCTGCGCTCGCCCGGGGGACGCTCCACTGCATCGGGGCGACGACGACCCAGGAGTACCGGCGGTACATCGAGAAGGACGCGGCGCTCGAGCGTCGGTTCCAGCCCGTTCCCGTCACCGAGCCGTCGGTCGAGGACACGATCTCGATCCTGCGCGGGCTCAAGGAGCGCTACGAGATCCACCACGGCGTCCGCATCGCGGACGCGGCGATCGTCGCCGCCGCGACCCTGACGGCCCGCTACCTGCCGGACCGTCGCCTGCCGGACAAGGCGATCGACGCGATCGACGAGGCGGCGTCGGGCGTACGGCTCGCCCTCGACTCCCGGCCGGGCGAGCTCGACCAGCTGTCACGACGGATCCGCCAGCTCGAGATCGAGCGGACCGCGCTCTCGAAAGAGAGCGACCCGGCGAGCCGCGACCGACTGGGACAGCTCGAGCGCGAACTCGCCGGGCTGAAGGAGCGCGAGACGGCGCTCCAGGCGCAGTGGAGCCGCGAGAAGTCCGAGGTCGAACGGGTGCGCGCGCTGCGGGCCGAGCTCGACCGCGCGCGGGCCGACGAGGAGTCGGCGGAACGCGCCGGCGATCTCGAGACCGCCGCCCGGCTGCGGTACGGAAAGGTGCCCGAGCTCGAGCGCCAGCTGGAGAAGCTCTCCTCGCCGTCGAAGGGCGGCCGGTCGGCGCCGATGCTGCGGGAGGAGGTCGGCGAGGAGGACGTCGCCCGGGTCGTCGCGAAGTGGAGCGGCGTTCCCGTCAGCCGCCTGCTCGAAGGGGAGAAGCAGCGCCTGCTCACGATGGAAGAGGAACTCCGCCGCCGCGTCGTCGGCCAGGACGAGGCGGTCGCCGCCGTCGCGCAGGCGGTCCGCCGCTCCCGGTCGGGCCTCGGCGATCCGAACCGGCCGATCGGCACGTTCCTGTTCGTCGGGCCGACCGGGGTCGGGAAGACCGAGCTCGCGAAGGCGCTCGCCGCGTTCCTGTTCCACTCCGACCGCGCGCTGGTGCGGATCGACATGAGCGAGTACATGGAGAAGCACTCGGTCGCCCGCCTCGTCGGCGCCCCGCCCGGATACGTCGGCTACGAGGAAGGCGGTCAGCTGACGGAGGCCGTCCGGACCCACCCGTACACGGTCGTCCTGTTCGACGAGGTCGAGAAGGCCCACCCGGACGTCGTGAACGTGCTGCTCCAGCTGATGGACGACGGACGCCTGACCGACGGGCAGGGGCGCACGGTCGATTTCCGCAACACCGTCGTCATCCTCACCTCCAACCTCGGGACCGAGCGGCTCGCCGGTGCGTCGACCGACGACGCCCGGCGCCAGGCGATCGAGCCGGCGCTCCGCGCCCACTTCCGGCCGGAGTTCCTCAACCGCCTCGACGAGGTCGTGATCTTCCACGCCCTCTCCGAGAAGGAGATCGCGCAGATCGTGACGCTGCAGCTGGATCAGGTGGCGGCGCGCCTGAGCGACCGTCGGATCCGGTTCCGGGCGAGCGAGTCGGCGCGGCGGCTGCTCGCGGCCGAAGGGTTCGACCCCGATTTCGGCGCGCGTCCGCTCAAGCGGACGATCCAGCGGAAGGTCGTCGACCTGCTGACCACCCGCATCCTCGCGGGCGAGGTCCCCGACGGGAGCACGATCGAGCTCGGCACGCGGAACGGCGAGCTCACGGTCACCGTCGTGCCGCCGAGCGGAGCGGGGTAGGCGATGCCGGGCTCGGTGACGGTCGCGGTGGTGGGCGCCAAGGACGTCGCCAAGGAGCTGGGGAAGAAGGGGACCGCGTCCGATCTGACGCTGTTCCACACCGTCCACGACGCGCACGCGGTGACGGTGATCGAGCCGACCCAGTTCCCCGAGAAGCTCGCGCCGCTGTTCGAGACGCTGGCGATGGCCGACCGCTGCCTGCTCGCGGTCCTCGAGCTGAGCCGGCCGGTCGCGGAGACGATCGCGGTGGTCGACCTCGCCGACGTCCCGACGACGGTGGTCGTCGGCCCGGCGATCGGCGACGCCGAGCTCGGGCGGGTGCTGAAGGGCAGCCGGCTCGAAGGCGCCCCGCGGGTTCCGCTCGACTATCCCCACCTGCGGGCGCTGCTGGACGAGTGGCGGGCGCCCGCGATCGACGGGCCGGTCGAGGTACCGATCGACCACGCGTTCCCCGTGAAGGGGGTCGGTGCGGTCGCGCTCGGCGTCGTGCGGAGCGGGACGCTCCACGCGCACGACCGGCTGGTGCTCCACCCGACGGGGAAGGAGGTCGAGGTCCGTTCGATCCAAGTGCACGACATCGACCGGAAGGACGCCGAGTGCGGCGAGCGCGTCGGGGTCGCCCTGCGGGGCGTGGACGCCGACGAGATCTCCCGCGGGGAGGTCCTGGCCCCGGCGGGCGCGCTCTCGAGCGCGGCGACGGTCCCCGGGGGCCCGCTCACGCGCTGCCGGTACTACCGGGGCGATGCCGGGGTCGGTGCCCAGCTCCACCTCGCCCTCGGCCTGCAGGTCGTGCCGGCGACGCTCGACCGCATGGACGCGACCGGCACCGCCGTTACGGCCGACCGGCCGGTCGCCTTCGGGCCGGGACGCCCCGCGTTCCTGCTCGACCTCTCGGTCCCCGCGGGACCCCGGATCCTCGGTCGGTTCACGACCGCCTAGCGCGGCAGGGTCCGCCGCTCAGGCGAACATCGTGACCGACTCTTTCCGCAGCTCCTCTTCCCCGACGACCTTCTCGATCGCCCGGTCGAAGTCCGCGACGGTCACGCTGTCGCGCTCCTCGCGGATCGCCCACATGCCGGCCTCCGTGCAGATCGCGCGAATGTCGGCGCCGGTCGCGCCTTCGCAGCGGCCGGCGAGCGCCTCGAAGTCGATCGGCTCGCGGATCGACATGCCGCGGCTGTGGATCTTGAAGATCTCCGCCCGGCCCTGGTACGTCGGCACCGGGACCTCGATGATCCGGTCGAACCGTCCGGGGCGGAGCAGGGCGTCGTCCAGGATGTCGGGGCGGTTCGTCGCCGCGACGATCTTGACGTTCGACAACGGCTCGAAGCCGTCCATCTCGGCGAGCAGCTGCATCAGCGTGCGCTGCACCTCGCGGTCGCCGCTGGTGGCGACCTCGAGCCGCTTCGCCCCGATCGAGTCGACCTCGTCGATGAAGATGATCGTCGGCGCCTTCTCGCGCGCGAGCTGGAACAGCTCCCGCACCAGCCGGGCGCCCTCGCCGATGTACTTCTGGACGAGCTCGCTGCCGACGAGGCGCACGAACGTCGCGTTCGTGTGGTGCGCCACCGCCTTCGCGATCAGCGTCTTGCCGGTCCCGGGGGAGCCGATCAGGAGCACGCCCTTCGGCGGGTCGACCCCGACCTTCTTGTACAGATCGGCGCGGAGGAGCGGGTACTCGACCGCCTCGCGGATCTCCCGGATCTGGTCGGTCAACCCTCCGATGTCGGTGTACGTGACCGACGGCTTGTCGACGATCTCGCTCGCGGTGACGAGCGGGTCGAGCGACGCCGGCAGCACGCCCATCACGGCGAGGGTCTGCTTGTTGAGCGCGACGCGACTGCCGACGGTGATCTTGCCGGCCTCGACCGTCTCGGCCGAGTTGACGACGAAATCCGGCCCGGTCGACGACTTCACGATCACGCGGCCGTCGGTGAGGACGTCCCGGACGCTCCCGACGATCAGCGGGGGATACCGGAGCCGGTCGAGCTCGGTCTTGAGCCGCTTCACCTCGCGCTGGAGGCGAAGGATCTCGGCCTCCATGTAGTGCCGCTCGCTCTCGACCCGCTTGATCGCCTCGGCGAGCTGCGTGTTCCGCAGCTCCAAGAAGTTGACCCGGTCGAACGCGTCGTGCGGGGCCGCCGGGGCCGTGTCGGGATCGCTCATCGCTCGAAGCAGCCGACTCCCGCGGGCGTCGGTACGTAAGTGACAGCTACGGGGCTTATAAGTAATCGACCGTGAAACGCTCCCGAAAGATGCGCGCGGGCGGTCGATCCGGCCGCCGGAGCCGAGCGTTCGCTCCGGCGCACGTCACCGGGGCGTTCGCGCCGCGAGCGGACGCGCGCGATCCCCGCGCGCGGGGCTCCGTCGGCGTCGGGCTCGTGCTCGGCGTCGGGGTCCGAGCCGAGGCCCGGTGGACCCCCGCGGACCGCCCCCGCCTGACCGTGCGGGCCGATGTCCGGACCCCGTTGGGGATCTCGACCGACGTCGCGCGCCGGCTGCTGGAGCGTCGGCCCGGTCGGCTGACCGTCGTCCTCCGGCACGAGCTTCCGATCGGCCAGGGGTTCGGCATGAGCGCCGCCGGGGCGACCGCGGTCGCGCTCGCCGTCGGCCGCGTCGTCGGGGTCGGCCGCCGGTCGGCGCTCGAGACCGCGCACCTCGCCGAGCTGTTCGGCCGCGGAGGCCTCGGCGGGGTCGCCGCGATCCTGGGCGGAGGGATTGAACGTCGGACCCGACCGGGAGTCCCGCCGTGGGGCGAGGTCGTCCACCGGCGGCTCCGGGGGACGCTGCTCCTCGGGGTCGTCGGCCGGCCGATCGCATCGCCGTCCGTCCTCGGCCGCCCGGCGGTGTTGGACCGGGTCGCCGCGGCCTACGGCTCCCTCCGCCTCGGACCGGGGGCGCCGACGATCGCCGAGCTCTGGGCGGCGAGCGAGCGATTCAGCGACCGGGTCGGGCTCGCCCCGCGGGCGGTCCGCGACGCCGTTCGGGGGATCCGGCGCCGAGGAGGTCGCGCCGCGCAGGCGATGTTCGGGGGGAGCTTCTTCGCCGAACTCCCCCGCGGCGTGCCCGGCACGGAGGCCCGATCGTGGCTTCGTCGGACGGGGGTGCGCCTGCTCGAGATCCCGATCGCGCAGGGGGGCGCCCGGCTCCGGGCCGCCGCCTCGGCGGACGACTGACCGTCTTCGGCCGGGGCGCGACATCGCAACGCTTTTCAAGCGGGGGCTGTCTCGCCCGCCCCCATGACGCGGAAGCCGGCCCGCATGTACCGCAAGGTAGAGGGCCAGATCTACACCCGGCGGGAGTACATGGGCGGGGTCCCGGCGCTTCGCATCACCCAGTTCGACACCGGCAACCTGCGGACGGAGTTCCCGTACGCCCTTTCGCTCGGGACCGAGGAGGCCGCCCAGGTCCGCGACGTCGCGCTCGAGGCCGCCCGCGTGAGCGCGGTCCGCGTGCTGGAGAAGGCGGCGCCGAACGAGTTCCGACTCAAGGTCCGTCGGTTCCCTCATCAGATCCTGCGCGAGCACAAGATGGCGATGGGGGCGGGCGCCGACCGTATCTCCGACGGGATGCGCCGGGCGTTCGGCAAGCCCGTGGGGCACGCCGT
>DATJZK010000007.1:0-2540 GCA_035499145.1 Thermoplasmata archaeon | reverse complement strand
CGACCGCCTGCGGGGCCTCGGCGCCCGACTGCTCATCACGGCGGACGGCGGCTTCCGGCGTGGGCGGGCCCTCCCGCTGAAGGCGATCGCCGACGCGGCCGTCGACCACGCGCCGAGCGTCGAGACGGTCGTCGTCGTGCGCCGCTCCGGCGCCCCGGTCCCGATGCGACGGGGTCGGGACGTCGCGTGGGACGACGTTCCGACCGGGGCCGCTCCCGCCGGTCTCCCGACGGCGTTCCCGTCGAACCACCCGTTGTTCCTGCTCTATTCGTCCGGGACGACCGGAGAACCGAAGGCGATCGTCCACGGCACCGGCGGCTACCTCGCGTGGGTGCGCGCGACGCTCCGTTGGGTCTTCGATCCACGCCCGGACGACGTCTTCTGGTGCGCCGCCGACATCGGCTGGGTCACCGGACACAGCTACATCGTCTTCGGACCGCTCGCGAACGGGCTCACGAGCGTCCTCTACGAAGGGGCTCTCGATCACCCGGCCCCGGATCGGATGTGGGCGATCGCGGAGCGGTACCGCGTGAACGTGCTCTACACCTCGCCGACGGCGCTCCGGGCGCAGCGTCGACGCGGGGATGCGAACGTCCGCGCCCACGACCTCTCGGCGCTCCGGCTCCTCGGGAGCGTCGGGGAGACAATCAATCCGGCCGTTTTCGAATGGTACGCACGGGTCGTCGGCGGCGGCCGGTGCCCGGTCGTCGACACGTGGTGGCAGACCGAGACCGGGGGGATCCTCGTCAGCGCCACAGCGGGACTCGGCCTCGTCCCGGAGCGCCCCGGCTCGGCGACGTTCGCCCTCCCCGGGATCGACGTCGACGTCGTCCGGGACGACGGCACGCCGTCCGCCCCGGGGGAGAAAGGGTTTGCCGTCGTCCGCCGACCGTGGCCCGGCCTCGCGCTCACCCTCCTGGCGGACGACGACCGGTTCCGGCGCACGTACTGGACGAAGTTCCCGGGGGCGTACTATCCGGGGGACTTCGCCTTCAAGGACGCCGACGGGTATCTCTGGTTCCTCGGACGCGCCGACGAGGTGCTGAAGGTCGCGGGACACCGGCTCGGGACGATCGAGCTCGAGCACGTCCTGCTGACCCATCCGACAGTCGCCGAAGCGGCGGTCTGCGGGGTCCCCGATCTGGAGAAGGGAGAGGTGCCGGTCGCGTTCGTCGTCCTCCGCGAGGCGCACGGGCGAGTCGAGCCCCGGGGGAGCGACCTCGCCGAGCACGTCGCCGTCGAGATCGGGCCGTTCGCGCGCCCTTCGGCGGTGCACCTCGTCCGCTCACTTCCGAAGACCCGGAGCGGGAAGATCATGCGCCGGGTCGTGCGCGCCGTCGCCGAGGGGAGGGCCGACATCGGGGACGTCACGACCCTCGAGGACGAAGGGTCCGTCGACGAGATACGAGCCGCCCTCGAAGCGTTCCGCCGGGAGCTCGAGCGGTCGCCCCCGTAGACCGGTCGGGGCCGCGAACTCGCCGGCTGGGTGGGCCACCGCTCCCCGGGATCCTACGCGGCGCCGATCCCGTGTCTCGACCTCGTGGGAGGGGGCCGCCTTCTCGCGAAGCCGATCCGCCCCGAGGGCCGGGCGTGCGATGACGCGTCACCCACTGCGGCCGATCGCCCCGAATTTAGGAGCGGGGCCGGCGATCCGGTTCTCGGCGGGTCGGACCGCAGGGCCCGGTACCCTGCGGCCGTTGGGTCCGAGTGCCGCGGGCCGGGCAGGACATTGAGTTCAAGCCCGGTAGCGGACCGAGCGATTCGCTACTCGAAGCATCCTTGTCTCGACCTAGGAAGCGGTGACCTTGCGGCCGCGGCGGCGGCGCGCTCGGTCATCCGCGAAGATCGTGGGCCAGCTGCCGCAACAGGAACCGAAGGTGATCGTAGTCCGGCCAGAGGTGAATCGGGCATCTCAGATCCACGAGGTCCTGATAGTAGGTAGTACGATTCCCCACCTCCACGAACGTGGCCTCGCCGGTCGCCTCGTCCACCGTCATTACCCCCTCCTCGACCAAGAGTCGGACATGACGTCGGTCGAGCCTCCCATCGCGAACGTCGGACTCGAGCTTCGAAAGCTCCCATGTCAGGCCGTGGAGCCGACCCCCTCTCGGCCAGAACACAAGGAAGGTGGTTACCCGAGCTTCCCGGGCGACGCGCAGGAATCGATTCGAACGTGACTCTCCCTTCTTCTCGGGCCAATCCTCCATCACCAGTGCACTGACGTTCAAATCCCGAAGGAAGGTCGCGATCCCGCGTCGGACCCCGAGCGGGCTCGAGCGATCCTCCGACGCACGTCGAACGAGCCAGCCCGGAAGCCCCGAATGCGTGTTTCGATCCCAACGACTCGGGCCGAGGATCAGCGTCGAGGTCATGCCTCGAGCCATCGGGAGCGGGTGGCTTCCGGCAGCCTGCTGGCCCGGCTCCGCACGACCTGTCGCATCGCGTCCAGGGTTTCGAGGAGTTCGAGGCCTCGAGGTGTGAGCTGAAGGCCGACTCGGAAACCCCAGCCCTTCGACGAACGCTCCACCCGACCTCCCTTC
>DATJZK010000006.1:0-12031 GCA_035499145.1 Thermoplasmata archaeon | reverse complement strand
TGATCGGGATAGCTGTATGTGTTCGACAAGGGGCTCGTGGAATCCGCCACCCTGTTTCAACTGTCCATCGCAGCTCGATCGACTTGAGACCTGTGGGTGCTGAGCGCGTGAAAACACCCTCCGCGCCCGTCTTAGCCTTGGTCTCGACCCCGAGGACGGCGTGAGAGCGCAACGTGCTGCAGGTCCCAAGAGGCAGGTTGCAGCGAACGGCGGTTTGCGATGACTAACCCCGCCCGGGGGTTCTCGGGAACCTGTCGAATGAGACTGGGTTCAAAGGGAATTGCACCCAGTGTCCGAAGCTACGGATTCGGATCTCAAGCTACGGTATCGCCGCTCGATCCTCGCGACTGAGCGATCTCGACGCCTTCACCGACATCGCCAACCCCGCCACTAAGAGAACCGCTCCGGCGATTCCCACGTAGGTCACCCACTGAGTGATGCCAAGTGCGAAGTGTGAAAGGAAGATCGAAGCGAACATCACCCCCACGGCCCCGAAGAGGGCCACGGCGAGTTCTGTGTATCCCCAGTAGACGGCGGGAAGCCCGCACAAACCCACCGCGATCACGGCGAAGGTCGCGAGGAGACCCCCGAACGGCCACTGCCAGAACAGCCCCTCTCCCAGAAGCACTCCACCGAACACCGCGAGCGCTTCCCAGGCTCGGAGGCGATCCTCCATCCAGCCGAACTCGCCGCCGGCGTCGGGGAGTTCCGCGTCCTCACTACCGGAGTTGGTCGGGAACGCCTCTCGAACGATGGGACGAAGATTGGTGTTGCCACCCACGAAACCCACACGTCCGTGTCGAATATTTAGACTTCCCAGGCAGGCCGGCCCTCAGCGGTTCCTTGTTCTGTCGCGTCGGCCCAAACCGTTGAGTGGCGTGCCGTTAGATCGGCGGTTCCTCGCCTCGGGACACCCCAGGGGGCGGTCCCTCGCCCGCCGGGGGGTGCGGTTGCCGCTCCGTCGTTCGACTGAAATCGCGGGATCGATTGGTCCAATCACGGAAATGTCCAATCTTCGATTCAGAACCCTGAACCGGAGTTCAACTACCGGTTCGCGGGACTGTCGGACGGTGACCCATGGAAGCGACCATCAGCGGCAACATCGGCGGTGCGATCGGCACGAGTGGAGCGACGACGGACGGATCGATCGGGGTCGGCTCGGCCGCGCCCGGCGCGGGGTCGAGCCCACCTCCGCCCACCCCAATCCTCGCCGGGTCGGGTAGCGCGACAGGTACGGCTCAGATCGGGACCGGGTCGATCCCAGCACCCTCCGCAGGAACTGCGAGCCAAGCGGCATTCTCGGCGGGCGGTTCCGGGGCGGCCTCCGCTGACCTCTCTGGCACCGCTTCAGCGGCCGTCGGTTCGGGCGCGACCCCAGGGGCAGCCGTAGCAGCCACGGCGGGAACCGGTGTGGGGCTCGCCACACAGGCCCTCGCCGGGATTGGAATCGGCGCGGTCGCTATCGCCGTAGCCGCGTATGCCGGCGTGCCCGGCGTGTCCGCTGTCCTCTCTGCGCTCGGATCCTGGACCGGGGTCTCTGGACTCGTCAACTCGCTCCACGGGATCCTCCAGGGTGGCGGCTCCGGAGGGTTCCAGCTGGGGCTCTAACCGCCCTCCTCGGGAGTCTCGCCGCTCGCGGGACTCCCACCGTATTCCGCGTCCGCGGTGCCGCGAATCCGACCGGCGGACCCCGTTAAGGCTCCCGTCTCCCTAGACTGCCTGGATCTCTCCGACAATGAGTGAGTACGTGCGTCGAGAGGTCGGGGCCTTTCGGGTAATCACCTGCGGCCGGTGCGGATTCGCTTCTCGCCCCGGCTCGGCGCGGTGCGCGGTCTGCGGGCACCCGTTCCCGCTCGACCGCCCTCGCTCCACGCGATCGACGTCCCGATCCGGCTCGGTCGGCCGCTCCCGGTAGCGCTCCCGCGAGGATCGAACCGTCGCGGGATGTCTACGGTGCCGTCGATCGGTGGTCGAAGCCGATTGCCGGACCGCGTAAGCGGGCGACGTTCCTGGGGTCGCCGAGGTCTCATCGGGTCTCCGGCCCGTACCCGACACCGCTCGGTCCGCGGGGTCCGCTTCGGCGGTCGACGCCCTTATATCGAAATCGATAAGTGGCGCGCCCCGAACTCGATGCCCGCCCGTATCCTGGGTCTCTACTCGCTGGCGTGCATGGACCGGGAAGGCAGCGCCTACGGGTATCGGATCTCCCGGCAGATCGCCGAGCGAACCGACGGCGCGTGGACCCCCGGGCCCGGGGCCGTCTACCCCGCGCTGCGCGCGCTGGTCGACCGTGGGCTCGCGACGGCAGCGCGTCGCCAGCGCCGGCTCGAGTACCGCATCACCGCGCGCGGCCGCGGGGTCCTCCGCCGCATTCGCAATCGGCCCGGGCGGCCCGCGTCGGCGCCCGATCTCTCGGTCCTGTGGGCCGAGATTGTCGGGGTCCAGAACACCGGTGAGCTGATGCTCCGACGCATGCGACACGCCACCGGCGCCGTCGCCGAGTATCTCGATCGAGGGTCCACCCCCGACGAGGTCGCGCGCGCGGTGCGAGCGCGAGCCCTCGCCGAGCTCGCCGCGGCGCAGCGACGACTGAGAGGGCGTTCCGCGGTTCGCCTACCGGCCCGCGCCGCCCGGAGGCGGTGATCGATGCCCGAGGAGGACGCCATCGTCATCCACGACGTCTCGAAGCGCTACGGGTCCGGCCCGCACAGCGTCCTCGCCCTGAACCACGTCAACCTCTCCATCCCGAAGGGCACCGTGTTCGGGCTTCTCGGTCCGAACGGCGCCGGCAAGACGACGATCATCAAGCTGCTCACCGGGATCAGCCCGATCACCGAGGGGACGGCCCACGTCGCGGGCTACGACGTGCACCGCGAGTCCCTGAAGGTTCGGGCGCGGATCGGCTGGGTCGCGGCGGAAGTGATCCTGGAGGACGACTTCACCGGGTGGGAGAACCTTCGGTTCCAGGCGCGTCTCCAGGACCTGACGGAGTGGGAGGACCGGGCCACGGCCCTCCTGAGCTACTTCGAGCTCACGGACCGGAAGGACGACAAGGTCTCCACCTACTCGACCGGGATGCGGAAGAAGCTCGAGATCGCGCTCGCGCTGCTGCACGAGCCGATGGTCGTGTTCATGGACGAACCGACGATCGGGCTCGACGTCGCGACCCGGCGGATGCTCTGGGACATCGTGACCGGGATCCACCGCGAGTTCGGCGTCACCGTCCTCCTGACGACCCACTACATCGAGGAGGCCGACGCCCTCTGCGACCGGATCGCGATCATCGACCAGGGGAAGATCATCGCCGAGGGGTCTCCCTCGGAGCTGAAGGCGCGCGTGAATGCGGACATCGTCGAGCTGACCCTCTCGGACGGCACCGACCCGAAGGTCCTCTCGACGCTCGCCGGGGTCCAGGAGGTACGGGCGCAGGGGACCGGCTGGATCCTGCGCGTCGAAGCGTCGGAGACGTTCCTCCAGCACCTGCTGAGCCGCGTGCCGGCGGACCACGTCCGCCGGATCAGCATCGAGAAGCCGAGCCTCGAGACGGTGTTCCTGCAGCTCACGGGCCGGCGGTTCGGCCAGGACGAGCCGGCGAAGGACGTCAAGAAGTTCTACGCCCAGATCCGGAGGCTCCGCGTATGAGGAGCCAGTTCTGGGGGCTGTACTCCCGCGAGGTCGTGCGGACGTTCCGCAACCCGCTCGTCCTGGGGCTCACGCTCGTCCAGCCGTTCATGTGGCTCGCCTTTTTCGGCTCGGCGTGGGAGCAGATCGCCTCGAAGAACCTGGGGGTCTTCGGGACGACGAACTACATCGCGTTCCTGCTCCCGGGAGTCCTCTCGACGTCGATGCTGTCGGTCGGGATGTTCGGCGCGATGAGCACGATCCAGGACAAGCGGTTCGGTTTCATGAAGCGCATCCTGATCACGCCGACGACGAAGGGCGTGATCTTCCTCTCGAAGTCGCTCGGCTCGGCGACGCGCGGCCTGGTCCAGATCCCCGTGATGCTGGTCGCCGCGGCCGCGTGGGGGGTACCGCTCGGCCACATCTCGGCCGTCGACTGGGCGGCGTGGGGCGTGATGCTGTTCTTCATGGCGATGGGATTCTCGAGCCTGTTCCTCGCGGTGACGGCGCCGTCGACCGACTGGCAGACGCCGGCCGTGCTCGCCAACTTCGTGACGATGCCGTTCACGTTCGCGAGCGCCAGCCTCGTGCCGACCGCCGGGTTCCCGTGGTGGATGAAGCTGATCTCCGAGCTCAACCCGATCACCTACTCGACGCTGCTCGGACGGGCGTTCGTCCTCGGCCGGTCGGTGCCGTGGGACAACCTCTGGGGGATGATCGGCTTCGGCGTGATCTGCCTCGTGGTCGGCTACTTCGTCTCGGCCCGGTGGCTCAGGGTGGAGTAGCCGCGTCCGCGGCCGCCTCGATCGCGAAGTCGGTCCCCTCCCATCGAGCGTCCCCGGTCCAGTAGAACGTGAACCGCCACCGCCGACCCGGGCGGCCGAGCGGATCGAGGTCGACGAACGAGACGCCGATCGCGGTGTCGGTCGAATCGAGGTCCCGCACGGAGCGCCACTCGTCGTCGCTGGCGTGGAGCCGGAACGGCCGGTCGGCCACCACGCGCACCGGCGAGTCCGGGTCGGCCGTCGGGACGCGGCGGTTGAACTTCCAGACCGTGCGATGCGGCCCCGGCCGCCGCCCCTCCAGGTACCGCTCGGCGACCGCCGGTTCCCGGTCGAAGACGACGCGGTCGTGGGCCGACCGCAGCAGCTTCACGTACTCGGCCTGCGCCCACGCGAGCGGCATCGCCGCCTCGGTCGGGCGTCCGAGCTCGAGGTGGAGCTCGGGGCGGTCGGCCTCGTCCCAGACCTGCTCGGGGAGGAGACCGTTCGCCGTCGCGATCCGCTCGAGCGTGGCCAGCTGCGGGGTCGGGTCGCGGCCGGCGGCGAGCTCGTAGTGGCCCCGCTCCCCCGCGAGGAGGGGCCACGCCCGCCCGACGCCGAAGCCGGCGTACGGCTGCCCGTCGACCGTCTCCCCGTAGCCGTCATGGTTGTACCGCCGCCAGACGGGACCGAACGGGGTCTCGACGCGGAGCGTACGGTCGACGACCCGGAGCGAGTCGACCACGATCGGATCGTCAGCGCGCCGGATGCCGTACCGCACCAGGTCGAGGAACCCCGCGTCGACGACGTCCTTCGCGGGGAACCGGTGCGGGGCGCCGGGCGGGAGGTTCGGGAGGTCGATGTCGCCCATCTCCGGCCCCTCGTCGGGCGTGGGGTCGTCGACGCGCGCCGGCCGGATCCGGACGAAGTGCCGGGGGATCCCCGGGACGAGCGAGCCGCTCCCCGTGACGGTCCAGCGGTCGACGTGGTCGACGAGGAAGTCCGAGTACTCCTCCACGAACCGGGCCGCCACCGGGTCGCGGTGCGTCCGAGCGAATCCGGCCCCGACCGTCAGGGCCGCGATCGTCGCCGCGAGGGTCGAGGGCGAGTAGCCTCCGACCTCCTCCCAGCGGTCCTGCTCGGTCGCGGGGCCCGACAGGATCAGGAATCGCATCGCGCGACGGACGAGCGGATCCGGATCGAACTCGCCGAGCTCGTGCGCCGCCTTGAGCCGCGCGGCGAGCAGGACCGGCCGGGCGACCTCGTCCAGCTGGACCCCCTGCCAGTACGGCGTGCCGTCGACCCAGAAGTTCTGCGGAAACCCGCCGTCCGGCCGCTGGCGGGCGGCGAGGTAGATGAGCGCCCGCCGCGACGCGTCCGGCGATCCCGCGGCGAACAGCGCGCTCGCCGTGGCGACCAGGTCGCGGGTCCAGACGAGATGGTAGCCGCCCCGATCGGCGTCCGACTTCGCCGCTCCCCACGGGATCGACAGCGAGGCGATGAACGCCCCCGGGAAGACCTTGTCCTCGTGCGCGAGCAGGATCGAGTGGCTGCTGCGGAACAGCCGGCCCTGGTCCCCCGATCGCTCGGCGAGGGGCAGCTCGCGGGTCGACGTGCGGGTCCACTGCTCGACGAACCGGCGGTGGTGGACGTCGAACGGCGTCGCGAGCGACTCGAGGAGCGTCGTGACCGCCGACTCGATCGAATCGCCGAACGCGAGGGCGAGCGTGAACTCGGGCTGCGTGTCGACGGGCAGCTCGCCGACCAACGCGACGTTGCCGTCCGGGGCGCGGTCGAACTCCCAGTCGAGCGCGCGGTGCTGCATCAGGTCGGTCCAGCCGTCGCTCGCCCCGACGTAGCCGACGGAGCACCGGCGCCACGGCACGGAGGCCGCGAGCGCGAGCGCGACCCCGTCCTTCTCTGCGGCCAGGACCGGCCGGTCGAGCACGCGGTAGACGGTCGCGGAGTTCCCCCAGCCGCCGACGTCGAGATGCGGCGCGGCCAGCACGTACAGGCGGAGCCGGCCCGCCAGCTCCGGGGATGTCTCCACCCGGGTCCGGAGCAGCAGGCACGGCTGGTGCGGGTCGCCGATGATCGACTTCGAGACCCGGTAGCGGCCGAGCGGCTCCTCGCCGGTCACCGAGTAGCCGAGCGCCCGGCCGTGCGGCCGGCTCGTCACCGACCGGAGGTGCCGGCGCTCCTCATGGACGAACGACGTCCCGTCCGAGAACAGGAACTGGAGGTCGCGGAGCTGCGGGCGGTCGATCCGCGGGAAGTACACCTCCGTCACGATCCCGCGCCAGAGGGTGTACCACAGGCGCGCGTCGGCGGAGTAGGCGGTGCCGACCCCGTCCTTGTTGCTGTGCGACCAGCGCGGCTCGATCCCCGGGGCACCGAACGCCGCGCGATCGCCCCGCCGCTCCACCGAGGACGCCTCGGCCGCCGAGGCGCCGAGCGGCTTCAACGTTTGGGCGCCCTCGGCGACCGCCGGGAGCGCCGGCCTTTTCTGGGGGGCCGGGGTGCCGCGTCGTGGAACTCCTCCTGTTCGTGCTTCTCCTCGCCCTCACGGGGGTCGGGGCCGGGCTGGTCGGGTCGCTCACGGGCCTCGGGGGCGCCGTCGTCGTGATCCCGGTCCTGCTGATCGCGTTCTCCACCCCGTTTCCCGAGGCGGCCGGCACGGGGCTGATCACGGTCCTCGCGACGTCCTCCACGACCGGGGCGGCGTACCTGCGCGACCGTCTCACGGACCTGCGGATCGGGATGTTCCTCGAGGTCGCGACCGTGCCCGGCGCGCTGCTCGGCGCCACGGCCACGATCTTCCTCACCCACGCGAATCTCGACCACGCCCTGTTGATCGCCCTCGGGGGCGTGCTCCTCGCCACGATCCCCGGGGCGTACCGACGCCGTCGGGAGGGCCCGAGCGATGCGGCGGGACCCGACGCCCGGTCGACGCGGCTCGGGTTGAACGGATCCTACGTCGACGAATCCGGTCGCACGATCCCCTACCGCGCGGCGCACACCACGCCGGCCCTCGGCGTCGCGTTCGGCGCCGGGCTCGTCTCGGGAATGTTCGGGATCGGCGGCGGCGTGTTCAAGGTGCTGTCGATGGAGCACTACCTGCGGCTCCCGATGAAGGTCGCCACCGCCACGAGCAACTTCATGATCGGGGTGACCGGCGCGGCGGGCGCCGGCGTGCTGCTCGCGGCGGGGTACGTCGACCCGCTGCTGGCGGCGCCCGCCGCCCTGGGCACGACCGCCGGGGCGCTGATCGGGAGCCGGGTCTTCCCCGGCCTGCGGAACCAGACCGTCCGCTTCCTGTTCCTGCCCGTGATCGGGGCCCTCGCGGTCGAAGTGATCCTCCGGGGGGTTGGCCTCTCGTGAACCCGGTGCCCCCGTCGGCTCCCGCCGACCGTATTCCGGACATCGCCTATCGGAGGATGGCGCTCGTCCTGCGGATCGGGCTCACCGCGTCGCTCCTCGTCTTCCTCGGCGGGATTATCGCCCACCTGGCGCTCCATCCGGGCGCCGCGTGGAGCCCGACGGAGTCGAATCCGTCCCTCACGTACCTGAACCCGGCGGGGCTCGCCCGCGGGCTCGCGTCGGGGGCGACCGCGGCGTATCTCACGCTCGCGATCCTGCTCCTCGTCGCCACCCCGCTCGTGCGCGTCTTCGCCGGGCTGTACTACTTCGAGCGCCACGGCGAGCGAACGATCGCCGCGATCGCGCTCGCCGTGTTCCTGATGCTCCTGTTCGGCCTGTTCGTGCTCGGACCCTGGATCCGCTGAACGGCGACGCCCTACGTCCCGGCGCGAAGCGCGTTCCGCACCGCTCCGAGCGCGAGTTCCGACAGCGCGCGGGCGCGCTCCGGCTCCTTCGACTCGGCGATCACCCGCAGGAGCGGCTCGGTGCCCGACGGCCGGACGAGCACCCACCCCCCGTCCCGGTAGACCTTCAGCCCGTCGATCGTGACCGTGCGCTCCGCGCCCCGCTCGAGCTCCGCGGCGACCTGCCCGAGGACGCGGTCGCGGTCCGCGACGGGGCAGGCGATCTTCTCCTTGACCACGGCATACTGGGGGAGCTCCCGCAGGAGCTCGGGGAGACCGGTGTCGGAGCGGGCGAGGAGGTCGAGCGTCGCGGCGAGGCTCATCGCGCCGTCGCGCGCGAGCTGGAACTGGGGGAAGATGAGACCGCCGTTGTCCTCCCCGCCGAAGACGGCCCGGAGGCGCTGCATCGCGCGCGAGATCGCCGGCGAGCCGACCCGCGTGTACTCGACCGTCCCGTGCAGGGGGCGGATCGCGTCCTCGACCGTCCGGGGGGCGGAGATCGCCGTGACGACGACCCCGCCGTGATTGCGGGCGACGGCGTCGCGGGCGAGGAGGGCGAGCATCTCCTCGCCGGGAACGTACCGGCCGTTCCGGTCGACGTAGACGGCCCGATCGGCGTCGCCGTCGTGAGCGACCCCGAGGTCCGCACCCACGGCGGTCACGGTCCGTTTCAGGTCCTCGAGGTTCGCTTCCGTCGGCTCGGGGAAATGGCCGGGGAACGTGCCGTCGACCTGCCCGTTGATCGTGACGACCCGGCACCCGAGCCGACGCAGGAGATGCGGGCTGGTGACGGCGCCGGCCCCGTTGGCGCAGTCGAGGACGACCGAGAACTTGCGCGCCGCGATCCGGGCCCGGTCGACCTGGTGGAGGATCCCGTCGAGGTACCGCGCTCCGCCCTGCGGGTCGGAAGCGACCTCCCCGACCCGGTCGAACGGCACCGCGGCGGCGACGCCCCGCTCGACCGCCGACTCGATCGCCTCCTCGAACTCGCGGCTCGCCTCCAGGCCGTCCTCGGCGATGCATTTCACGCCGTTGAACTCGGGCGGGTTGTGGGAGGCGGTGACGATCACGCCGAGCGCCGCTCCGACGCGGGGCACGTTGTACTGGATCGCCGGGGTCGGGAGCAGCCCCAGCTCGACGACGCGATGGCCGGCCAGCGCGAGCGTCGCCGAGACGATCCGCGCGAACGGGACGCTCGAGGTGCGACCGTCCCATCCGACCGCGATCGGACGGGACGGCGGCACGATCGAGGCGATCGCCTCCGCGACGCGCGTCACGAACGGCGCGGTCAGGGGGCCCCCGACGACTTCGCGGATGCCGTTGGTGCCGAACAGCCGCGTCACGCTGGGACGGGCGACGGAGAGGGCCGGCGTATAAGACGAAAAAGGGTTGACGGGGCCCGGGAGGGGCGGGGGGCATGGCGGAGCCGTCGTGGCTGGTCGACGAAATGCTCGGGCGATTGGCCCGGTACCTGCGCTTCGTCGGCTACGACACGGAGTACGCCCGGGGGGTCGACGATGGGGCGATCGCCGAACGGGCGAAACGCGAGGGTCGCACGCTCGTGACCCGCGACCGGACGCTCGCACGAGCGGTGCCCGGTTCCGTCCAGATCGAGAGTTCCGAGGTGTCGGCGCAGTGGCGTGAGCTGCGGCGCGCGTACCCGGCGCTGCGCTCCGTCCCCTCGTTCGACCGTTGCACGGCGTGCAACGGCCGGCTGCGGCCCGGCTCGGTCGCTTCCCTCGGGGAGACAGAGGCGGAGCTCCCTTCGGCGCTCGTCGAGGCGGGCGGCCCGATCTTCGTCTGCGAGGGGTGCGGTCACGTCTACTGGGACGGTTCCCACACGCGGCGCGTGCGGGCGACGCTGGCCGAATGGGCCGGGGCGCCGGCGTGATCGAGGCGTACGTCGAGCCGTCCGGTGAGTCGGCCGACCTCGCCCGGGCGGAGGCGATCGCCGCCGCGGAGGCCTTGGGGGGATCCGGAACGCCCGGGGGGACGGAGCTCCTGGTCGGGGTCCGGGTCCCGGACCTCCGGGCGCTCGGCGCGCTGGCCGCGCGACTGGCGCTCGCCCGCCGCTGCCTCGTGGAGGTCCGTCCGGGAGTTCCGACGGACCGACGGCTCCGGGAGGAAGGGGCCGACGGGGCGTCGGCGTCGGTCCGCCGCCTCGGTCGGTCGCCCGGGGCGTCGGACGAGACGGTGCGCGCCGCCGGCCGGGCGTACCGGGAGGGCGGGGGGCGGATCGACCTGGAGCGGCCGGAGCGCCGATACTGGCTGCTGTCGGGGGGAGAGGGGACGGGGGACCGTCTGCTGCGGGAGGTCGCCGCGGTCGACCGAGCCGACACCGCCGCCCGCCGGATGCCGCTCTTGCCGTTCCAGCGACCGGTCTCGCTCCCGCCGCGGCTGGCCCGGGCCGCCGCGAACCTCGCGCGGATCAGGTCCGGCGATCGGGTCGTCGACCCGTTCGTGGGCACCGGGGCGTTGCTCGCCGAGGCGGCCCTCCTCGGGGCCCGAACCTACGGCATCGACCGGGACGCGACGATGGTGCGGGGGGCGCTCCGCAATTTCGCCCACCTGAAGGTCGACGCGGCCGCGTTGGTGGAGGGGGATGCCGGCGCAGCCGACTTCGAGCGAGGCCCCGGCGAGTTCGACGCCCTGCTGACCGACCCGCCGTACGGGCGATCCTCGTCGACCGGCGGCGAGGACGCCCCGACGGTCGCGGCCCGGATCCTTCCGCGATGGGCCGACCGTCTTCGGCGGGGGGCCCGGGCCGTGATCGTCGCCCCGCTGGGCTCGCCGCCGCTCCCGGACCCCTGGGTCGTCCGGACCGCGGTGCCGGTCCGCGTGCACCGCAGCCTTACGCGGGAGTTCCGGGTCTTCGAGCGGTCGGACTAGGACGTGGTGAACGCGAACTCGATCGTGGCCGCGCCGCCGCCGGACGGTGGGCAGCTCTCGAGCGCGCTCCACGACACGACCACGGCGCTGGCGGCCTGCGGGTTCGAGAACTCGACGGTCACGGGGTCGCTCTGGTGCGCGGCGATCGCCAGGTAGTCGGCCGACGGGAGCTCGCCGTCGGCGCCGGGAGCGACAGCGAGGACGCGTCCGTCCGGGAGATAGAACGTCCAGTTGGCGGTCGACCCCCACGCCGCGAGCTGCCCGGGCGTGAGGTACCGCAGGGTGCCGTTCGTGTCGACCGTCACGTTCGTGACCTCGAGCTCGAAGACGAACGCGTGGACGACCGGGTCCCGGTTCTCGACCGTGACGCTGAGATTGGCGGCGAACGCCGCCCCCGGGGGCGGCGACGGAAGGGTGACCGGATGCGGTTCGAGCCCGATCGATCCCGGGGGGAGCTGGATCGGCACGACCACGAAACCCGCCACGAGGATCGCGGTGACGACGCCGCCGAGGAGGTAGCGCCGGGTCCCGATCGGCGAGACGTCGTTCAGCGGCGGCGGGTTCCGCAGTCCCAGGAAGATCACGAGCAGGCCGAACACGAACCAGCCCAGGTAGAAGACGCTCAGTCCGAACAGGGCGAACGCCGCGGCGTAGCTGACGAACTTCGCTCGGTCGCCGAGGAGGGCCCGATAGACGCGACCGCCGTCGAGCGACCCGATCGGGAGCAGATTGATCGACGTCACGAGGATCCCGACCCACCCGGCGATCGCGAGCGGGTGGACCGCGCCCGCCGACGTCGGGAAGAACAGGCCGAACAGGCTCCAGAGCGCCGACGGGGAGAACAGCTCGTGGCCGTAGTCGAGACCGAGGATCGTCGGCGCGCAGTAGTTCGCGGCGACGGCCGGCGCGTGGGCCGAGAGGTAGAGGCCCCCGACC
>DATJZK010000005.1:0-12834 GCA_035499145.1 Thermoplasmata archaeon | reverse complement strand
CACCTACGTGATCCCCCCCGAGGGGGCCGGCGCGCGGGTCTTCACCGGCGCCGATGCGAAGGGCCACTCCCAGCCCGCGACGTTCACCGTGAAGCCGGAGCTCCTGTCGAACCCATCGTCGGGCCTGGTCGGAACGTCGATCACCCTCCAGGGAACGGGGTTCGGCGGCCAGGTGAAGAAGGGCCAGGCGATCCAGTTCTCCGCTCAGATCAGCTGGTCCGGAGGTTCCGTCTGCAAGAACGTGTTGACCTCGGTCCTCGGCGGCTTCAACTGCACGTACACGCTGCCGCCGGTGCCGTCCGGTCCGCACTCCTTCACCGGCCTCGACAACGCCAGCAACACCGCCTCGGCGACGTTCACGATCATCGCGGGGCTCTCCGTCGGGCCGACGTACGGACCGGGCGGCACGACCGTCACGTTCACCGGCACCGGCTTCCACGCCAGCTCGAACATCAACGTCACCTGGCCGGAGGGGACCGCCTGCACGGCGATCCGGACGCAGGGAACGGGCGGCTTCTCCTGCTCGTTCGAGATCCCGCCGACGACCCCCGGCGGGGGGTACAACTTCACGGCGAAGGACAACAGCTCGATCGGCCACCCGGGGATCGACTCCGCGTCGGTGCCGTACGTCGTGACGTTCGTGAAGGACCTCCCCGGGGGCGGCCTCGTCGGCGCCCCGGTCACCCTCACGGGCGGGGGCTTCGCCCCGTCGAAGCCGTACACGATCGACTTCAACGGCGCCGTCGTCTGCGGCGGCGGGTCGAGCACGACCTCGCCGTTCGGCACGATCAGTTGCTCGATCCTGATCCCGCCCGCCGTCGCGGGCGTCCACCCGTTCGTCGCCACCGACAGCGTCGGCGACCGGGCCTCGACCCCGTTCGTCGTCGCGCCCGGGCTCTCCCTCTCGCCGTCGTACGGGGCGGCCGCGACGAACGTCACCTTCACCGGGACCGGGTTCGCGCCGAACGTCTCGGTGACGGTCTCCTGGGTGAAGGGAACGGCGTGCTCCCGCACCACCTCACCGGTCGGGGGATTCTCCTGCAGCGCCACCCTGCCGGCGGGAATCCCGGGGGCGTCGTACACGTTCACCGCGACCGACTCCGCCCTCAACACGGCGAGCGGGGTCTTTGTCGTCACGTTCCTCGCCCTGAACCCCGCCAGCGGGCCGGTCGGCACCGCGATCGGGGTCACGGGCGGCGGATACCCGGCGTCCGTCGGGTTCACGATCGGTTGGGGCGAGAACGTCGTCTGCAGCGGCACGACGAGCTCGACCGGTAGCTTCACGCAGAGCTCCTGCGGGGGCGCGCCGTTCACCGCTCCCGAGGTGCCGGCCGGCACGTACGTGCTGAAGGCGAACGTCTCCTCGACGACCGTCGCGACCGCGAACTTCACCGTCACGCCGGCCCTCAAGCTGCCCGCGAAGAGCCAGGTGAATGCCACGATCGCCATCAGCGGGACCGGGTTCGGGGACGACGCGGCGGTCTCCCTCTCCTGGGCCGGCGGGGTCGCCTGCCCCGGCCTGCTCGCGAACGTCCTCGGCGCGTTCAGCTGCTCGTACAAGATCCCGGCGATCTACTGGGGGTCGTACGTCGTCACGGCCAGCGACAACATGAGCCACACCGCGACGGCGGTGCTGTCGATCGCCCCGCTCCTCACCATCGGACCGACGTCGGGTCCCGTGGGGACGACGATCAACGTCACGGGCGCGGGGTTCGCGCCGAACTCCGCGCTCTCGGTCGTTTGGACCGACGGGCTCGTCTGCTCGAGGACGACGAACGCGGCCGGCAGCTTCGGTTGCACGTACGTCATCCCCCCGATCCCGGAGCCGTCGAAGAGCGTCATCGGATACACGTTCACCGCGGCCGACGCGAGCTCGCACAACGCGACCGCGACGTTCCGCGTGGCGGCCCACCTGACCGAGAGCCCGTCGTTCGGTCCGCCCGGCACGGTCGTGACGCTCGTCGGGAGCGGCTACCCCGCGAACACGATCGTGAAGGCGAACTGGTCGGGGCTCGGCGCCCCCGTCTGTTCCGCGAAGAGCTCGTCGACGGGCGGGGTCTCCTGTTCGTTCGCGGTACCGGCCGTCCCGGCGAACGCGTACACGATCCAGATGTCGGCGGGACAGACGACGCCCCAGCTGACGTTCACCGTCACCGCGCTCCTCACCGTCGCGCCCACCCGCGGGCCGGTCGGCACGCTCGTCACCCTCCAGGGGGCGGGGTTCGTCTCCGAAGGGACCGTCACGGTGACGCTCGGCGCGACGACCGCCTGCTCTCTCCCGACCCTCGCGACGGGGAGCTTCAGCTGCACGTTCCGCGTCCCCGCGATCCCGTACGGGATCCACTCGTTCGCGGCGGCCGACGGATTCGGCGACTCCGCGAGCGCAACGTTCACCGTCCTGCCCCAGCTGGCGCTCTCGCCGATGAGCGGGCCGGTCGGCACGCAGGTGACGTTCAACGGCTCGGGGTATCCCGCCAACGCCGGCGTCACCGTCACCTGGGCGAGCGGGGCGATCTGCTCGGCGACGACGACCGGCACCGGGAGCTTCTCGTGCGCGGCGGCGATGCCCCCGGCGACGGTCGGGCCCCACGCGTTCACCGCGAAGAACGACTCGTCGAGCTCCGCCAGCGCGAACTTCACCGTCACGCCCGGGTTCTCCGCGACCCCGAGCTCGGGGCTCGTCGGCACGACGGTCCAGTTCGTCGGGACCGGGTTCGCCGCCAGCGTCTCCGTCAGCGTCACTTGGGCGGGCGGCACGGTCTGCACGAACACCACCACGGCGGTCGGCGGGTTCGGCTGCACGTTCACGATCCCCACGTCGACCCCGGGGAGCGCCTACCTGTTCACCGCGACCGACGCGAACGGCAACACGGCCGTCGCGACGTTCACCGTGACCACGACGCTGACGGCCACCCCCGGCCACGGCATCGTGGGGACGTCGGTCGTCTTCGCCGGATCGGGCTACGGGAAGTCGATCACGGTCACCGTGAGCTGGTCGGGCGGCACCGCCTGCACGGCGACGTCGTCCGCCGGCGGTGCGTTCACCTGCACGTTCGCGATCCCGGGCGGCACCGCGGGCGGCAGCTACCTGTTCACCTCGCTCGATACGAACGGCAACACCGCTTCGGCGACGTTCGTTGTGACGTTCCTGACGGTCAACCCGACCGGGGGAACGGCCGGCACCTCCGTCGTCTTCACCGCCGGCGGCTTCAACCCGACGAGCGCCATCTCGATCACCTGGACCGACGGCACCGCCTGCACGGGGACGACCACGACCGTCGGGACGTTCACCTGCGGCTACACGATCCCGGCGCTCACGGCGGCCGCGAAGTACACCTTCACGGCGTCGGACGGCGGCGGAGAGACGGCGACCGTGTTCTTCACGGTCTTCGGCATCCCCTCGGTGAGCGCCCCGACGCCCGGACACGCCGCGGCCGACGTCGGGCAGACGATCGCCTTCACGACGACGGCGACCGGCGGGTCCGGGACATACACTACCTACACGTGGTACGAGTCCTCGGCGCTGTTCGGCTGCACGCTCGCGAACGCGCCGACGATCAGCTGCACCCCGACCGGCGCCGGGACGTTCAACGTGAGCGTGAAGGTGACGGACTCGAACGGGGTCTCGTCGTCGTACGCCGCGAGCGGGAAGGTCGTGGTCAGTCCGGCGCTCGCCATCTCCACCCCGACGCTCAACGTCACCAGCTCCGACGTCGGCCAGCCGATCAGCTTCTCGACGACCGTTTCGGGCGGCTCCGGCGGGCTCACCTTCGTCTGGAGCGGGCTCCCCGTCGGCTGCAGCGGGACGGCGCAGACGATCGTCTGCAGCCCGACCGCTCCGGTCGCGAACACCTCCGTGACGGCGAAGGTGACCGACTCGAACGGCGGCACGGCGACGTCGCTGTCGCTCCTCGTGACGATCTACCCGGACCCGACCGTCCGCACGCCGAGCGCGAGCCGGCCGGGCGCGGACGTCGGCCAGACCGTGACGTTCTCCACCACCGGCACCGGCGGCCGCGGTCCGCTCATGTACGTCTGGACCGGGCTCCCGGCGGGCTGCTCCGGTGGCGGGCCGGTCGTCCGCTGCGCCCCGACCGCCCCGGTCAGCGGCACCTCCATCACCGTCTCCCTCACCGACGCGAACGGGTTCGAGGTCACGTCCGGCGGGCTGACGTTCACCGTCACCGCCCCGCCGGTCGTCTCGACCCCCGTGCCGAGCCGCGCGAGCGTCGACCTCGGGCAGTCGGTGACGTTCAACGTGACGGCGTCGGGCGGGTTCGGGTCGCTCACGTACGCGTGGAGCGGGCTCCCGGCCGGCTGCAGCGGAACGGCCGCCTCGATCGCCTGCACGCCGACCGCGGTCGCCGCCGGGCTCTCGGTGACCGTGACGGTGACGGACGGCAACGACTTCAACGTCACCTCCGCCGCGCTCACGTTCTCGGTGTTCGCGGACCCGGTGGCGTCCGCGCCGACGCCGAACCCGACCGGCGTCGACCTGAACCAGCTGTTCCACCTCACCGCGAACGTCGCGGGCGGCTCCGGGGGGCTCTCGTTCGTCTGGACCGGACTGCCGGCCGGCTGCACCGGGACGACGGCGACGATCGCCTGCACGATCACGAACGCCTCCGAGATCGGCGGCTACGTCATCGGCTACACCGTCACCGACTCCAACCACCGGTCGAGCACCTCGGCGACGATCGCCTTCACGGTCTCCTCCGACCCGTCGGTCAGCACCCCGGCGGCGAATCGCTCGAGCGCCGACGTCGGCCAGTCGGTCGCGTTCTCCACGACCGCGAGCGGCGGCGCCGGCAGCCTGACGTTCGTCTGGCGTGGCCTTCCGAGCGGCTGCGCCGGGTCGGCCGCGGTCGTCGACTGCACCGTGGCGGTCCCCGTCGCCCCCACGAGCATCAACGTCACCGTCACCGACGCGAACGGCTACTCCGTCACGTCGGCGTTCCTCCTCTTCTCCGTCTACGCGGACCCGCACGTCGGAGAGCCGAGCGCGAACGTGACGAGCGCGGACGTCGGCCAGGCGGTCGCCTTCAACACGAGCGTCGTCGGCGGGTCGGGCGGATTCTCCTTCGTCTGGGCGAACCTGCCGCCCGGCTGCGCGGGAACGACGATGGCGATCGACTGCGCCAGCGTCTCCACCGCCGGGACGTACGACATCTCGGTCGTCCTCACCGACTCGAACGGCGTGAAGAGCGCCTCCGGCGTCCTCTCGTTCACCGTCGATCCCGACCCGACGGTGGCGGCCCCGGGCGCCTCGCACGGGAGCGTCGACGTGGGGCAGAGCGACGAGTTCACCGCGGCTCCGGCCGGCGGCGCCGGCGGGTACAGCTACGCGTGGAGCGGTCTCCCGAGCGGATGCACCGGGACCGACACCGCGACGGTCGACTGCACCCCGACCGCGGCGCTCGCCTCGACGAGCGTCACCGTCACGGTGACGGACGCGAACGGCTACTCCGTCACGAGCGCGCCGACGGCGTTCTCGGTCGACGCGGCGCTCTCCGTCACGCTCTCGGAGAGCTCGTCGTCGTTCCTGAAGGGCGGCCAGGTGAAGTTCACCGTGACGACCACGGGCGGCTCGGGCGGCCTCTCGTACGCCTGGACGGGCCTGCCGGCGGGCTGCTCCGCGACCACCTCCTCCGCGACCGTCACGTGCACGCCGAGCGCCTCCGGGTCGTTCTCGGTCTCGGTCACCGTGACCGACTCGAACGGCGGGAGCGCGAAGGGCGCCGTCTCCCTCTCCGTCAACCCGTCGTTCCTCGGGCTGCCGGCGAGCGAGGGGATCGCCCTGCTCGCGGTCGGGATCCTCGCAGCGGTCGTCGTCGCGATCGTCCTCACGGTGATGCTGGTGCGCCGGCGGCGCCGCGGGTCGAACGCACCGCTGCCGTGGGCGCCGTCCCCGTCCTCGCCGTCCTCGCCCGCCCCGGTCGAGCCGTCGTGGAGCCCGCCGACCGCCGTCCCGCCCCCGGAGCCGGCCGCCCCGCCGCCGTCGGACGAACCGTCCCCCTGGGAGCTTCCCCCGCCCGAGGCCGGCGGGGACGACGCCGGCAGCTATCCGCCGTCCGGCCAGTAGGCAGGCCCCCGTCCGCCCCCGCCGGCGCCCGCCCGTCGGGCGGACGCCCGCCCGGGACCTCCCCCTCCCCCGGAGCCCCCGGCGGGCGCGGGGTCAATCGAGGTTGACCTTCAGTACATGAGGTCAACCGCGGTTCACCGTTCCCATGGAAGCCGCCGGACCGGCCGCGGCCGTCGCCCGCCACTATCCGCCCTCCCACGCCTCCCACCCGCTCCCCCGCCTGCGGGGGACCGATCTGCTCGACACGCCGCTCCTGAACAAGGGGACGGCGTTCACCGACGGCGAGCGCCGCGCGCTGGGACTCCACGGCCTCCTGCCCCCGCAGGTCGAGACGCTCGACCAGCAGGTCGTCCGGGCGTACGAGGCGTTCCGGCGGAAGACCGACGACCTCGAGCGCCACATCTACCTGCGCGCGCTCCAGGACACGAACGAGGTGCTGTTCTACCGACTCCTCCTCGACCACATGGAGGAGATGATGCCGGTCGTCTACACGCCGGTCGTCGCCCTCGGCTGCCAGGAGTTCAGCCACATCTACCGGCGGGCCCGCGGGCTGTTCGTCCCGTTCCCGCTGCGCGACGCGATCCCGGCGCTGCTGCAGCACCGGCCGAACCGCGAGGTCGACGTGATCGTCGTCACCGACGGCGAGCGGATCCTCGGGATCGGCGACCAGGGCGTCGGCGGGCTCGGGATCCCGATCGGCAAGCTGTCGCTCTACACGCTGATCGGCGGCATCCCGCCGGAGCGGACGCTCCCGATCGTCCTCGACGTGGGCACGAACAACGCCGAACGGCTCCACGACCCCGAGTACCTCGGCTGGCACCACGCGCGCGTCACCGGCCCGGACTACGACCAGTTCATCGACCGGTTCGTCCGCGCCGTGCGGGAAGCGCTCCCCGAGACGCTCCTCCAGTGGGAGGATTTCGGCGCCGAGCACGCCCGCCCGATCCTCGACCGCTACCGCGACTACGTGCTGACGTTCAACGACGACATCCAGGGGACCGGCGCGGTGACCCTCGGGGCGATCCTCTCCGCGCTCCACGTCACCGGCCGTCCGCTCACCGACCAGCGGGTGGCGATCTTCGGCGCGGGGTCGGCCGGCCTCGGGGTGGCGGACGCGATCCGCGCCGCGATGGTCCAGGCGGGCCTGCCGGACGCCGAGGCGCGGCGTCGGCTGTTCCTGGTCAACCGCGGCGGGCTCCTCCAGTCCGAGCGGTCCGACCTCAAGGTCGAGCAGCGCGTCTACGCCCATCCGTGGGCCGAGGTACGCGGCTGGGCCCACGCCGACCCGCGGCGGGTGAGCCTCGCCGAGGTCGTCGCGAACGCCCACCCGACGGTGCTGATCGGCCTCTCCACGCTGGGCGGCGTCTTCGACGAGCCGCTCGTCCGCGAGATGGCCCGGAGCGTGGAGCGTCCGATCATCTTCCCGCTCTCCAACCCGACGTCGAAGAGCGAAGCCGTCCCCGGCGACCTCCTCGCGTGGACCGGGGGAAAAGCGGTGGTCGCCACCGGCTCGCCGTTCGCGCCGGTCGAGTTCGACGGCCGGACCCTCCCGGTCGCGCAGTGCAACAACGTCTACATCTTCCCGGCGCTCGGGCTCGGCGCCGTCACGAGCGGCGCCCGGTCGGTCTCCGACGGGATGATCCTCACGGCCGCCCACCGCCTCGCCGAGCTGTCGCCCGCCCGCCGCGACCGCTCCGCGCCGCTGCTCCCGCGCGTCGCCGACCTCCGGTCGGTCGCGATCGAGATCGCGCTCGCCGTCGGGTGCGAGGCCGTTCGCAGCGGCCTCGCCCCGCGGTCGACCCCGGAGGAGCTCCGGGCCCGCCTTGTCGCCGCCCAGTGGGTCCCGGAGTATCCGCACTACGAGGACCCGGCCGAGGAATGACGCCCGCTCCGCTCCGAAGGTCGGGCGAGCGGCCGGCCTCGCCGAGAGGATCTTGAACCGCGGGGGCCGGATCCGTCGACCGTGAACGCCCGACCGCGCACCCCGCGGGCTGATCCGGGGCGTCGTTTCGGTCCGTGGGTCGACGGATGACGGCCGATCCCGCGGCGGCGGCCGATTCGATCGTCCTTCCGCGCCGGACGATCGAGCGCGACCTGCGAACCAGCCTCCTCCTCTTCGGGGGCGGGGTCGTGGTCACCGTCGTGGGGTATGTGCTCGAGGGGACCGGGGTCTGGCCGGTCGCCGGACCGTATCATGGCGGCTTCTGGTACTTCCTCCCGCTGCTGTTCATCAGCACGGGCCAGGTCCTGGTCTTCGTCGGGGTGGTGTTCGCGATCATCAACTGGCTCATGCTGCGCGGGGGCCGTCGCCGCTCGCCGATCTGACCGACGCCGACCCCGAGGGGCGCGCGACCCCCGCGCGCGGGCGGTCGCGCCGGACTCTCGGTCCCGCGAGGAGGGGATCAGAGGCCCGACGTCGTCGCGGAGCTGAGCTTCGCCGGGATCAGCTCGATCCAGATCCCGTTCGGGTCCTCGACGAACGCCTCCTCCCAGCCGATCTCCGCCCCGATCTCTCGAGGGCGGACCCGGACCTTCGCTCCCTTCCGCTCCAGCTCGCGTACAACGCGGTCGACGTTGTCGCACTCGAAGGCCAGGTGATCGAGATCCTCGCCGTTCGCGTACGGAGCGCCGAACCGGCTGCCCGGCTCGTACCAGTTGAGCTCCAGGAGCTGCGCGGATCCGGGGCTGCGGAGTCCAACGACCCTCCCGCGGGTTGGGGAAGTGGATTGCGCCGGCTCGACGATCTCCATGCCGAGGGCCTCGGTGTAGAACCGGACCGACTCGTCGAGGTCGCGCACCCGGATCCCCGTGTATCCGAACCGGATCGACATCGGTCCGAGATCTCGGTCGGAGTATAGAACGCTCCTCCGAACGTCTGGGGCGCGGCTCGGGGCGTCGGGTACAGTTCCGCGCTCCACCGAACCGATCTCGTATCTCACACCCCCCCGCCGTCCCCCCGAGCGGTGGCTCGACCCTGCGGGGGGGCGCCTCGCGAGCCTCTATGTTCCCGGGTCCGATAGGGCCGGTCCGATGGGCGCGCGGGTCCAGATGCGTGTCTTCACGATCCGGCCTGGGGAGATGGACGCATGGATCTCGGAATGGAGGGCGAAGGTTCGCCCGTTGCGAGAACGGGCCGGCTTCCGGTTGCTCTCGGCGTGGACGATCCCGGATCGGAACCAGTTCGTCTGGTTCCTTTCCTACGACGGAACCGAGCCGTTCGAGACCGCGGACAAGAGGTACTACGATTCGACCGCGCGCCTCGGCCTCGACCCCGACCCGGCCCGCCACGTGATGGAAGCGCGCAGCTGGTTCGTCACCCCCCTCGAGGTCGAACCGCGGGGCGGGTCGGAGTAGCGAACCGACCCGTTTCCCGAGGCACCCGTTTCCACCGATCGAGCGGTTCGGCTACGGAAGCCTTCCAGGGGAGCGCAACGACGCCGCCGAGGGTCCACGCCCGTGCTGGGATTCGAACCCAGGTCTGAGGCTCCGCAGGCCTCTAGGATAATCCATTGCAGCGGACCGGGGGTACGACCCCGAGACCGTAGCTACCCCACACGGGCATCGTTGGCGCCCTCGGCGGACCGGACGCGCCGAGGGTGGCTCGCTATAAAAGCCCGGGGTCGCGGCGACCGTCGAGCGCGTCACACTTTATACCGGCCCGCGCGTCCGGCGGCGGACTCGGACCGGCGATGGGCGACGTGAGCGCGGACGCGACGTGGGACCGTCTCCGGGCCCTTCCCATGGGCCAGCACGTCCGCGTGGTCGATGCGAGCGGTCGCCTGTGGGCCGGTTCGGTGATCCCGTCCCCGGACCTGAGCGGCGAGCGGGTGCTGACACTGAAGCTCGACAGCGGCTACAACGTCGGCGTGCGGATCGACGCCGGCGCCCGCGTCGAGGAGCTCGGTCCTCCGCCGCCGCCCCGCGCCGCAACCGGTGGGCCGTCTCCCGACGCGTCGCCGAAGGGTGACTGGGTCGCGCTGCTGACGACCGGCGGGACGATCGCCTCCCGCGTCGACTACGAAACCGGCGGGGTCAGCCCCGTCCGCGGCGAGCGGGAGATCCTCGAGTTCTTCCCCGAGCTGGCGGCGTCCGGCCCGATCCACGTCGTTCCGGTCTTCGACCGGATGAGCGAGGACCTCGTTCCGTCCGACTGGGTGACGATCGCCGAGAAGGTTGCCGAGGCGTTCCGCGCCGGCGCGCGAGGGTGCGTCATCGCCCACGGGACCGACACGCTGGGCTACACGTCCGCCGCGCTCTCGTTCCTCCTGCCCGAGCTGCCGGGCACGGTCGCGCTGGTCGGGGCCCAGCGTTCCCCGGACCGACCGTCGTCCGACGGTCCCTCGAACCTGGCGGCCGCCGTGACCGTCGCCCGCGCGCGGGTGCTGGGGGAAGTGGTCGTCGTCATGCACGACGGGCTGTCGGACGGGCGGTTCGCCGTCCACCGGGGGACCGGGGTCCGGAAGATGCACTCGACCCGGCGGGACGCGTTCGAGAGCCGGAACGGCCCGCCGCTCGGGTACGTGGACGGCGACCGATTCGAGGTCGTCGGCCGCGGACGACCCCCGGGGAGCGGGCCGGCGCGGGTCGACGGTCCGATCGACATTCGCGGCGGGCTGCTCTGGTCGCACCCAGGGCTCACGGTCGAACGGGCCCGCGCGTACTCCCAGGGGCTTCGCGGGGTCGTGATCGCCGGTACGGGCCTGGGCCACCTCGGGGCCGACCTCCTGCCGTGGGTCCGGGCGGCGATCCAGGAGGGGCAGGTCCTCGCGATGACGACCCAGTGCCTCGCCGGCCGCACCGACCCGTTCGTCTACACGACCGGACGCACCCTCCTCCGCGCCGGCATGCTCTACCTGGACGACCTCCTCCCCGAGACCGCCTACGCGAAGCTCCTGTGGGCCCTCGGACACGAGTCGACGGCCGACGGGGTCCGGCGCCGCCTCACGACCGACCGGGTGGGCGAGTTCTCGGCCCGGCACCTGGCGGGCGGTGACGCGTGAAGGTCGGGCTCGAGGTCCACCAGCAACTGTCGACGGGCAAGCTGTTCTGCCGCTGTCCGTCCGAGCTCTCGGAAACGACGGCCGGGGCGTTCTCCCGACGGCTCCGCCCGGCGAGCGGCGAGGACCGCCGGGTCGATGTTGCGGCCCAGTATCAGGCGTCGCTCGGCCGTTCGTACGCCTACGAATGCGGGCCGAACAGCTGCCTCGTCGAGATGGACGAGGAACCGCCCCGGCCGCTCGACGACGGAGCGCTCGACGTCGCGCTCACGTTCGCCCTGTTGGTGGGGGCGCGGCCCGTCGACGAGATCGCGGTGATGCGAAAGATCGTGGTCGATGGCTCGAACACCAGCGGTTTCCAGCGTACGGCGCTGGTCGCGGTCGACGGCGTCCTGACGGTGGGCGACCGGCAGTACACGATCCCGTCGATCTGCCTCGAGGAGGACGCGGCGCGGAAGGTGCGGGAGGGGCACGGCGAGGTCGTCTATCGACTCGATCGGCTCGGGATCCCGCTCGTCGAGGTGGCGACCGGCCCCGAGATCACGTCCGGGGCGGAGGCCCGCCGCGTCGCCGAGGAGATCGGGGCGCTGCTCCGGGCGACCCGACGCGTCCGGCGGGGGATCGGCACCGTCCGCGAGGACGTCAACGTCTCGACCGAGGGCGGGAGCCGGATCGAGATCAAGGGTGTCCAGGAGCTCGCGATGATCCGGGAGTACGTCGACCGCGAGGAGGGCCGACAGCGTACCCTCCTCGCCGTCCGCGACGAGCTCCGTCGGCGCGGCGCGCGGGTCGGGGAGCTCCCCGGGACCGAGGTCGGTCCACTCTGCGCGACGATCGGCTCCGGGCCGCTCGCGCCCGCCTCCTGGAAGGGAGGGGCGGTGATCGCCCTCACGCTCCCGGGATTCGCCGGCCTGCTCGGTCCGCAGCCCGGTTCCGAGGAACGGCTCGGCCGGGAGCTCGCCGACCAGGTCCGGGCGGTCGGCCTGCGTGGCCTGATCCACTCCGACGAGCTTCCCGGCTACGGCGCCGGTCCCGAGCTCGTCGCCGAGCTCCGTCGGGCGCTCTCGCTGGAGACGAACGACGGCTTCGTCCTGGTCGCCGACTCCTCCCGGGGTCGTCTCTCGACCGCCCTCGCGCGCGTCGCCGAACGCGCCCGCGCGGCGCTGGACGGGATCCCCGGGGAAACGCGCGACCCGCTGCCGGACGGTCGGACCCGTTACTCGCGGCCGTTGCCGGGGCGTCACCGGATGTATCCGGAGACCGACGTCCCCCCGGTGCCGGTCACGGCGGCGCGGATCGAGCGCCTCCGAGCCGACCTTCCCGAGCGCCCCTCGGAGCTGCTCGCGCGGCTCGAGCGCGAGCACGGTCTGGGCCCCGAGGTCACGCGTCAGCTGGTCTACGCCGGGCTGGTCGAGCGGTTCGAGGAGCTGACGCGCCGCGGCCGCGGGGCGGCCCCGGTCGCCCGACTGCTCACCCAGGAACTCCCCGCGGCCGTTGCCGAGGGCGGGGAGGCGTTCGCCCCCTCGGATGACGTGCTCGACGAGCTGCTGCGGGCGGCTGAGTCGGGACGGATCTCCAAGGAGGGGATCCCACCCGTGCTTCGGAACCTCGCGAGCGGCGCCCCGTCGGTCGACCGCGCCGTCGCTGCGTCCGGGCTGGTCGGGCTCTCCGCCGAGGAGCTGCGCGCCCTCGTCGACCGGATCGTGCGCGGACAGGCGGAGCTCGTCCGCGCCCGGGGACCGGAGGCGTTCTCCC
>DATJZK010000004.1:0-10561 GCA_035499145.1 Thermoplasmata archaeon | reverse complement strand
GCCTCCCGCGAACGCCGTCGTCGCTGCTGAGTCCGCCTTGGACTCTGTAGAGATTCTGAATGCCAGCACAGGAGCATCGCTCGTACCTCCGATCCCCCTTTCCAGCGCGCCGACCGGGCTAGCTTCGTTCGGCGGAGAGTTCCTCGTCGGAACCGTCGGGTCAGTGGCGGAGTACTCCTCGGTGAACGGTCGACTCCTCGTCCGAAATGGGGCCCTTCCGGGTTCCAACGGACCCATGATAGTCGACCGCAAAGCCGGTCTCCTGTGGGTCGGTAGGGAAGGTAGTGGAACGCTCCTCGGCCTGAATCTCACCACCCTCAACGTCTCCGTCACTTCTGCGCCGTTCACGATCAACAGCTCGGATCCTCAGGGGCTAGCATTCGCACCAGGGCCGAATCAACTGTTCGCGATAGACAGCGACCACGGGAACGTCGCGGAGTTCAACGCTTCGACCGGAGCAATGATCGGCGGGCTCGTCTCCGTGGGAGCCAACTGCACCGCGCTCGCGTTCGACCCGTTCGACGGGCTGCTCTACGTCGCCGGGGACACGCTGCAAGCCATCGATCCGACAACTCTGGCGCCCGAGGGACCAACGTTCGGGATACCCTCCCACTCCGTCCCGGCGGGCCTGGCCATTGACCTCTCGACGGAGACGCTCTTCCTTTCCACATCCAGTCCGACGAACGGATCGGGCGAGATCCTTGCGCTCGCCGGCGATTCGGTGAGCGGACTCGCCGGGTCGATCGTCACGGCGTCCGACGGTCAGAGCCCGATCGACCCCCAAATGTTCCATCTGAGCTCCCCGAACACGAACGGGTCGGACTTCCTGCTCACAGCCAACGCCGCCGACGGGACGGTCGGTGTGGTCGGCTCCCCTCCCACGATCGAATCATTCCGGTTCGATCCCAACCCCGTCGACACCGGGGCCACGACCCACGGACGGTTGGTCGTGAGCGGGGGGGTCGGCCGTGCGAGCGTCAGCTATGACGGCCTTCCGACGGGATGCGCGTCCCTCGGTCGGCAGCTTCTGAACTGCACCCCGTCCGCCGTGGGGACCTTCCCCGTAACCGTCGTCGCGACGGACTCGATCGGACAGCAATCGACGGCGTCGATCAATCTGACCGTGACCGGGGCGCTGGAGATCCAACCGTCGTTCGCCCCGGGGAGCGACCTCGGGACCGACGTGAGGTCGGTGCTGTCGGTGAACGCCTCCGCGTCCGGCGGTCTCCCGCCTTACAACTACAGCTGGTCGTTCGGCGACGGAACGATCGGGTACGGCGCCTCGGTGTCGCATGCATACGGCGGCACGGGCGCGTACGTACTCGAGGTCCGGCTCTCCGACGCGGCGGGCGGGGACGTGAGCGCCTCCGCCGTCGTGCAGGTCTACACCTACCCCACGGTCGACCCGGTGGCGGTGAACGGATCGAGCGGCTCGCTGACCACCGACGTGGGGCTTCCCACGGCGCTCGACGGGCAGCCGGCGGGCGGGGCTCCGCCCCGGTCGGAGAACTGGACGTTCGGGGACGGCACCTCAGCCTCGGGCGCCCAGGTCGTCCACGCCTGGTCCACGCCCGGGGTGTACGACGCCAAGTTCACGTACGTCGACGGTGCCGGCAGGACGGCGATCGGAACGGTTGGGGTCCTCGTGGAGCCTGACATGTCGGCCAACTTCACCGTCGCACCGGCCGGGAGCGCGACCGAGCCGGGCGCGACGTACGACTTTTCGGCGCAGGTCACGGGCGGCGACCCGCCGTACAACGTCACCTGGTCGTTCGGCAGCGGACGGTTCGCGACCGGCGCCGACGTCGCGACCTCGTTCCCGGCCGCCGGTGCCTACTCGGTCACCGTGCGCGTCACGGACCAGGCCGGTGGGGTTCGGGGCACGACGATCTCGGTGCAGGTACCCTCCCAGAGCTCGACCGCCGGCTCGTGGCTGGGGGGGAACTTCGGCCCCGGTCTCGCCCTCGGGTTGTTCGTCGGAGCCGCCGTGGCCGCCGGCATCCTCTTCACGGTGGAGCGGGGCCGCCGCCGAACGCTGCCCGCGCCTCCCTCGCCGTACGTCCCTCCCCCGGAGCGCACGACTCCCGGGAAGCGGACCTAGCGCCGAGGGGCTCGCCCGTCGATCCCCGCCGCCGAGATCACGTAGCGCACCGGCACCCGCCGGTGCAGGTGGGTCCAGTACTCGCACCGCTCGCACCGCTGGCCGATCACGATGCTCGTCCCGGTCAGCGTGCGGTTCCGGATCGGCTTGAGGGCGCCCCCGCAGACGGGGCAGTCGTTAGGAGGGGCCGCGCCCGTCCGCTCCGTGTAGTGGACGGATAGGCGGACCCCGGGCACTCCGACGAGGAGGCGACGAAGGCGCTTGCCGCCGATCGTCGCGAGCGGCTCGTCGCGTCGGACCAGGGCGAGCAGCGCCTCCCGGAACGTGCTCTGGGACCGGAACGACGCCTTTCCCCCTCGGACCAGGCGCCGGGCGGTGCGCCGGACGATCTCGTCCGCCGGTCGGCGGAACTTGGCGGGCCGGCGCCCGTCAGCCTCCGGACTGGCCGTGCCGGCCTTCTCGGGCACGGATCTCCTCCTCGTAGAAGCGACGGGCAAAGTCGCCCTCGCGCTCCCCGATCGACAGCGGGGCGTCCGACGGCTGGGCGAAGTACGCGAGCAGCGACGCCGCCGCGGCGAGCCGCACGGCCCGCGATTTGAGGCGCGGCGAGAACTTCGGGAAGTTGGTCGCCTTCAGCGCGCGGTCGGAGACTTCGCGCAGCTGCGCGTACAGCCCCCGCTCCAGACGGACCGGCCGCGACCGGAACCGGCGCGCGACGAGGGGGTGACCCGTCTGGATGGCGTGGACGAGGGTGAGGTGGTCGCGGATCGGCTCGGCGAGGGAGAAGTCGAGCTCGCCGAGCTCGAGGCGCTCCGCGCTCGCCTCGACGGCGCGGAACCGGGCCCGGGTCATCGGATGGAACCGAAGCAGCATCCGGTCCTCGAGGGCCGCGAAGTTGGGGTCGGCGATCGTCGTCCAGTAGTCCTGGGCACCGGCGGTGCGGACGTTGTAGTTGACGGAGAAGAACGAGCGGAAGGTGTACGGCCCGACGGTGCCGAACGTCGTCTCCCACTTCACCTCGCGCTGTTCCATCACCAGCTTGAGCGGTTCGACCATCCCACGATACTTGAACCAGTCGTTGAACTCCGGCACGATGAAGTTGAACGTGCGGCCGGTGTACGAGGCGCCGACCCGCAGGAACTGGGCGGGGGTGATGCCCCCGCAGTAGCGGTTCCGGCCGGCGAGACCGTGGGCGGGTACCCCGCTCCTCGGGTTGCCCCGCACGAGGTCGTCGATCGAGAACGTCTTGCCGGTCCCCGGCGGTCCGAACAGGGCGAGGTGGAAGCCGGTGGCACCGGTCGGCCGCCCCGTCGGCGCGATGAGGGGCGCGTCGGCGAGCGCGTACTGCTGCAGGATCGAGATCAGGGAGTCGAAGTACAGTTCCTCCCCGAACAGCCCGCGCAGGTACTCCGCGAGCGCGTCGACATGGAACGACTTTCCGAATTCGAGCGTCGCCTCGAGCCGGTCGTTCAGCACGTCACGGAGCCGCTCCAGGAACTCCGAGTCCATCGACCGGATCTCGGCCCGCTCGTCCGGGACGGGCAGCAGGGGGCCGGTCTCGGCCGCGTCCGACCGGACCTCCTCCTCCATCAGGATCCGTCGCAGCTCGTCCGGGAACGGAACCTGGTACGTCTTCTCCCCGCCGCCGGCGAGCTCGACGAGCAGCCCGCGGCGCTTGAGTCGACCGAGCAGCCGCGCGGGGTCCTCGAAGACGCGGTCCTTCAGGAGGCGGCTGCGCAGGTCGGAGAGCCGGATCTTCGCCGGTTGGGTCGCGACGCCCCGGAGCGTGCGCCGTCGGTCGGCGTCCGCGACGACCGCGGCGAGGGCCCGCGCCACGGGGATCTCCGACGGCGCGATCTCAAGCCCTACCGGCGCGGCCACCGGCCGAATCAGCCCGACGACCGTCATATCTTAAGCCCCCGACCGGAGTCCACGTCCGTGCCCGGCCACAGCTTCGGCGGGTACGAGCGCGCCCTTCGGGGGCTCCTCTCGGGCGACCCGGCGAGCGTCCGCTCCTACGCGCGGGCCCTGCCGCCCGAGGCGCGCCCGGGGTTCGAGCGGCTGATCCACGAGCCGTTCCTGGTCGTGCGCGCCGCCGGGTCGTTCGGGTTCGACCTCGTCGCCCTGCGCCGGGAATTCGCCTTCCCCATCGAGGTCAAGGCGTCGTCCGACGACGTGATCCGGTTCACCGCCGCCAGCGGCCGGGCGAGCGAGCAGCTCGAGGCGCACCGGGCCGCCGTGGCCCGCGTCGGCCTGATGGTGATCTACGCGTACCGGCGGCTCGGGCTGCGCGGCGAGGAGTGCTGGCGGCTGTTCCTCGAGGGAACGCGACCGAACGGAGCGATCGTCGGCTACGTCTTCCAGCCGGTCCCCCCGGTGAGCCGGACGCGCGAAGGGAACGGCATCCTCCGCTGGGGGGAAGGGATGCCGCTCTCCCAGTTCATCGCCCGGGTCCACTCGGTCCTCCGACCGGCGTACGGAGCCGGGGCATGAGCGTCCACGTCGCGAGCCTGGGGATCGGACGGTTCGGGAAACGCCCGGAAGGGCTGGTCGACCTCGCCGCCGAGGCGGCCGGCGCGGCGCTCGAGGGGATCGGCCGACGGCCGGTCGACCTCCTGGTCGCGGGGACGATGCTCGGGCACGGGGTCCACGGGCGGGAGCCGTTCCTGCCCCGACTTGCAGCTCGACTCAGCCTCGAAGCCGCGAGCGGCCTCCGGGCCGAGTCGACCAGCGCGACCGGCGCGATGGCGTTCCAGCTCGCGGTCGACGCGCTCGAGACCGGTCGCTTCGAGCGGGCGCTCGTCGTCGCCGCCGAGAAGATGACCGACCGCTCGACGGCCGAGGTGACCGGCGAGCTCGCGTCGGCCCTTCACCCGAGCGAGGCCGCGCACGGCGCCACCATGCCGGCGCTCGCGGCGATCGTGACCCAGCGGTACCTCGAGCGGCACGACCTCCCCGTCTCGGCGATCGACGCGGTGAGCGTCCACGCCCGGGCCCGGGCCGCGCACAACCCGAACGCGATGTTCCGTACCCCCGTGACGGCGGCCGAGGTCGCCGCCTCCCGACCGGTCGCGACGCCGCTGCGCCTCCTCCACTGCTCCCCGATCGCCGACGGGGCGGTCGCGGTCGTCGTCGAGCGGGGCACGGGGCCGGCGACGGTCCTCGGGATGGGCCAGGGGTTCGAGACGATGCGGATCGTCGACCGCTCCGACCTCACGACGTTCGCCGCGACGCGGGTGGCGGCGCAGCGGGCGTACGAGGCCGCCCGTCTGACGCGCAAGGAGCTGGGCGTCGTGGAACTGCACGACGCCTTCGCGTCGTTCCCGCTGATCCACCTCGAGGATATCGGCGTCTGCGGGCCGGGGGGCGCGGCGGAGTGGTTCGCCAAGGGGTGGGTCGCCCCGGACGGTCGGCTCCCGGTGAACCCGAGCGGCGGATTGATCGGCCGGGGTCATCCGATCGCGGCGACCGGGCTCTGCGGGATCGCCGAGGTCGCGGCCCAGCTGCGGGGAGAGGCCGGGGCGCGCACCCTGCCGAAGCGACCGAAGGTCGGTCTCGCGCACGCCGTCGGCGGCCTCGCGTCCCACAACTTCGTCACGATCCTGGGAGCGGCCGGCCCGTGACGACCGAGACCCCCCTCGTGCTGTCGCAGTGCGACGCGTGCCACTCGCGCTTCCTGCCGAGCGACACGCCGTGCCCGAAGTGCGGCTCGACCCGGATCTCGGCGTTCCCGGTCCCCGCGCACGGCCGGTCGATCGCGGCGACCGAGCTCTCGACGCCGGCGCCCGGCTGGACCGCGCCGCATCGCCTCGCGCTGGTCGAGGTCGCGGACGGCGTCCGCGTGCTCGCGATCGTGGACGGGGAGCTCCCCGCCGCGGGTGCTGCCGTGGAGGTCCGGCTGGCGGGCCCGGTCTACCGGACCTGCGCGGCGGAACGCGGGGCTTCGGAACGCGGGGAGGGGGAGTCTCCGAGGGCCCGCCGTCGCGGGCCTTCCTTTGAACCCCCGAGGTGAAACCACCACTGGATTAGCAATCCAGCGCCTTACCGGGCTGGGCCATCCCCGCGCGGACGGAGCGATTCGGGTCGCTCCCTTAAGGCTTCGCTCGCGGCGGTCGGCACCGCCGTCGGCCCCTCCCCGCCCGACCGTTATGTACGGCGCCCGGGTCCCGCGTCGGAGGGACGATGCGGGTGGCGAAGGCCGGGGTCGTCGGCGCCGGCACGATGGGGGCGGCGATCGCCGAGCTGCTGGCGTTCAACGGGATCCCGGTGGTGCTGAAGGACGTCGATGGGCCGACGGTCGAGAAGGGGCTCGCCCGGATCCGGTCGATCGTCGACGACCTGGTGCGGTTCCACGCCGAGCGGGCCGACACGGAGATCGCGCGGGTCGAGAAGGAGGCCGGGCCGCTGACCGACGCGCAGCGGACGCGAATCCGGGAGACCCTGGCTCCGAAGTTCTCGCGGGCCCGGGGCGACGAGGTCGTCGGCCGGGTCCGCGGGGTCACGGACTTCGAGGCGTTCCGGGACGTCGACCTCGCGATCGAGGCCGTCTTCGAGCGGGACGACGTGAAGCGCCCCGTCCTGGAGGCGCTCGACCGGGTGCTGCCGGCCCACGCGGTCCTCGGGACGAACACCTCCTCGCTCTCGCTCACGCGGCTCGCCCGGGGCCTCGCCCACCGGCGGGAAGCCGTCGTGCTCCATTTCTTCAATCCGCCTCAGACGCTGCCGCTGGTCGAGGTCGCCGGGGGCGTCGAGACGCGGGAGGACGTCCTCGCGGAGGCGGTCGACCTCCTCCAGGGCCTCCGGAACCACCGGTATCCGCTCGTGCCGATCCGGGTGAAGGAGTCGCCCGGGTTCGTCGTCAACCGGCTGCTGATCCCCGTCCTCAACGAGGCGTGCTTCGCCCTCGACGAGGGGCTCGCCTCCCCCCGGGACATCGACACCGCGATGAAGACCGGGGCCGGAATGCCGATGGGCCCGTTCGAGCTCGCCGACCTCATCGGGCTCGACGTTGCGCTCGAGGTCGCACAGACGCTGTTCCGGGAGTTCGGCGACCCGAAGTACCGCCCGGCGCCGGCGCTTCGCCGGCTCGTCGACGCCGGCCGCCTCGGCCGGAAGACCGGCCAGGGGTTCTACGAGTACCCGGTGTAGGGCCGGCCGAGAGCCTTTAGGGTCCGGGGCGGGTCGCCCGCCGATGCGGTTCCCGTCCGCCGAGTGGGCCGAGGCGTTCCGCGCCGCGCTCAACGCGAATGCTGAGTACGCGGCCGCCGCCGCGGCGTGGGAAGGGGAGATCCTCCTCCGTGTCTCGGCGGCGGGGGACGGGCCTGCGCCCGGGATCCTCCTCGACCTCGCGCACGGGACGTGCCGCGCGGCGACGTTCCACCCGGACAGCCGCGCGGTGGCGAGCGAGTTCGTCTACGAGGGGACGTCGGAGAACTGGGAGCGGCTCGTCCGCGGCACGCTCGACCCGGTGCGGTCGATCCTGGACGGGACGTTCCGGTTGCGGGGTAATCTGTTGAAGGCGTCGCGGTTCACGCGGGCGGCAAAAGCGCTCGTGGAGACGGCCGCCCGCGTTCCGGTCGACGCCGCTCCGCCCGGCTAGACCGAGGCGGCGGGGGCCGCGGGAGCCGGCGCCGAGCCGGACGGGCGGGCGACCGGCGGCTTCGGCGCTGCGAGCGGGTCGGCGGGACGGGCCGGAGGGGGCGGCGGGGTCGGAGGCGGCGGCATCATGCGCGCGCGGAGGAACCCCACGATCTCGGACCAGCCGGCTTCGGCCCGGGCGACGTCGTAGCCGCGCAGGTCCCGCGCCAGGAACTGCGAGCGCGCCCCCGGGATCTCGACGATCGTGAGGCCGCCGGGCGGCGCGGCCGCCCGGAGCTGGGCGACCGACCGGGCCGCCGCGCGGTCGGAGGCTCCGGCGACGCACAGGAGCGGGGCGGAGACCAGCTTCCCGAGATCCGGCGGCCGGAGCGGCAGCGGGTAGGCGGCAACGACCGCGCCCAGCCGGGTGCTCTCGGCGGCGAGCGCGATCGCCGCGCTGCCGCCGAGCCCCGTTCCGAAGACCGACGCCTTCGCGGGGTCGACCATCTCGCGGGCGAGCAGGTGATCGAGCGCGTCGCGATACAGCCGGAGGAGGTGGGCGAACTCCTTCGACCCGGCCGGGACGCCGCCGCGGAGGCCGGCCGCCGAGCGCGCTCCCAGAAGCGAACCCTTCGAGACCCCGTCCGTCTTCGCGAGGTCGGGGACCAGCACCTCGAACCCCTCGCGGGCGAACCGGATCGCGCCGTCGAGCAGCGTCGTGGTGATGCCGTAGACGTCCGGGGCGATCAGCACGGCCGGGTGCCGGACGACCTTCGTCGGGGAGAGCACGATCGCGGGCGCGCGCCGCTCCGCGACGGAGGAGGTGTCGAAGAAGATGCGCTCGCTCCGGTACACCGGCGCCGGGGCGTTCGGCTTCTTCTCCGACTTCAGCCACGCCTTGTTGAGGAAGTCGAGGACGCAGAGCTGGTAGCGCTCCTTCGAGAGGACGACCACCGCCTGGCGGGTTCCGCAGATGTCACAGACGCCGACGACGCCGCTGCCGAACTCGGGGTCGGGCAGGTCGAGCAGGCGGTCGTCGTCGCGCATCTCGGGCTCGATCTCTCTCGAGCCGGGGTCGCTTCATAACGGTTGCCGCGCCGGCGGGGGCCGACGGCCCGGTCGAGGGAGCGGCGCGGCCCGGTCGACGCTCGAGCCGCGTCCGATCGCGGGGGCTGAGGACGGTCGTGCCGAGCCGGCGGAGCTGCGTGCCGAGCGCCCGGTCGGCCGTGAGCACGATCGCCTGCTCCCGGACGGCGAGCTCCACGACCGCCGCGTCCCCGCGGGCGCGGGTCGGGACGGCGCGGAACGTCCGGGCCCAGCCGAGCGCGACGCCCGCGAGCGACGTCGCCCGCGCGTCCAACCGGCCGAGCTCTCCGAGGACCGACGACGGGACGACCAGCTCGGCGCCGGGGACAAGCCGCTCGACCTCCGCGACCAGGTCGAGCCCGGTACGGAACGGAAGGAACAACGCGTTCGTGTCGAGGACGACGAGCGGCCGCCGCCGCTCCCGCCGCCGGTCAGGGACGTCGGAGGACGATCCCGAGCTTCTCGCGGTCAAACTCCTCCCCGCCGCGGCGCTCCCGCAGCAGGTACCGCTGCGACTTCTGGTTCGCGGTCTTCGGGATCTCGGCGACGAACTCGAGGAACTGCGGCACCATGAAGAACGGGAGCTCCTGGGCGCAATACTCGAACAGGCCCCTCGCGTCGACGTCGGCTCCCGGGCGGAGCTGGACGTACGCCTTCACGTCCTCCTCCCCGAGGGGGGACGGCACGCCGACCACGACCGACTCGAAGACGGCCGGGTGGCGGTTCAGCACCGATTCGACGTCGTACGGCGCCAGGTTCTCGCCGCGCCGGCGGATGATGTCCTTCTTCCGGTCGACGAAGTAGTAGTAGCCGTCCGCATCGCGGGTGACGAAGTCGCCGGTGTGGAACCAGTCGTTCCGCCACGCCTCCCGCGTCTTCTCGGGCTTGTTGAGGTAGCCCGAGAACATCGTGTGGGGCGCGCGCGGACGCACGATCAGCTCGCCGCGCTCGCCGGCCGGCACCGGTCGGTCGTTGTCGTCTACGACGTCCGCCTCGACGAACCCGAGCGGCACCCCGACCGATCCGACGCGGACCGCGTCGGGGGGGTTCATCAGCGTGGTGCATCCGCACTCGGTCATACCGTACAGCTCGATGATCGAGAGGCCGAACCGCCGCTCGAACTCGGGCCAGACGGCCTTCGTCGCCCCGGCGGTGAGCGCCGTCCGCACGTGGTGCGTCCGGTCGGTGGGGCGCTCGGGCTGCTTGAACAGGACGTTGACCATCGAGATGAGGAGCGAGACGTGGGTCGCGCCGAACCGGTTGGCCGTCTCCCAGTACGCCGAGGCGTGGAACCGCTCGTCGAACGCCGCGGTGAGGTCGTTCAGGAGCGCGACCAGGGTCGTCATCTCCTGGGCATTGCAGTGGAACAACGGCAGGGCCGTGAACAGGACGGAGTCGGGCCCCAGCCGACTGCGACGGCCGATCTCGACCGGGGTCGTGATCTGCTTCTGGTGCGGGATGATCGCGCCCTTCGGCGGTCCCGTCGTCCCGCTGGTGTACATGATCGACACCGGGTCGGCGGCGCCCGGGGCCGCCTCCAACGGGCCCGCGGGGGCCCGCTCGAGCTCGAGGAACGGGACCGCTTCCCTCGGGTCCGGCACCGTCGGGTCCCGGGGGCCGGCCAGCCAGCAGCGGGGGATCGCCACGGCGGTGCGGAGCGGCTCGTACGCCCCCCACAATCGGCGGTCGACGACGAGCCCGCTCGGCGCGCTGTCGGCCAGCTCGTACCGCAGGATCTCCCCCTTCAGGGCCGTGTTCAACGGCACGAGGATCGCCCGTCGCTTGGCGGCGCCGAAC
>DATJZK010000003.1:0-51820 GCA_035499145.1 Thermoplasmata archaeon | reverse complement strand
CGAAGTCGATCCACCTCCAGGGGGGACGGGTCGTGATCGAGGAGAAGCTCGAGGGGGAGGAGTTCAGCCTGATGGCGTTCGTCACGGACTCCGGGATCTACTCGATGCCCCTCGTCCAGGACTTCAAGCGGGCGCTGGAGGGCGACCGGGGCGGCAACACGGGGGGCATGGGGTCGTACTCGCAACGGGACCACCTCCTCCCGTTCATCTCGCCGGCGGAGAGCGACCGGGCGCTCGAGGTCATCGAGCGCACCGTCGCCGCGCTCCGCGCGGAGGGGCTCCCGTTCCGGGGGGTCCTCTACGGCGGGTTCATGCTCACCGCCGCCGGCCCGAAGCTGCTCGAGTTCAACGTCCGGTTCGGCGACCCCGAGGCGATGAACGTCCTGACCCTCTACGAGGACGGCAACTTCTCGGAGCTGCTCGCCGGGGTCGCCGGCGGGCGCGTCGACCCGAACCTGCTGCGGTTCCGCCGGCGGGCGACGGTCGTGAAGTACCTCGTGCCGCCGGGGTACGGCAGCCGGGCGCAGCCGGGCGGAACGCTCACTCTGGACGAGGACGGGATCCGCGACGCGGGTGCCCAGGTCTACTACGGCAGCGTCGACGCCGCCGGGCCCGGCGCGGTCCGGCTCGGGAGCTCCCGCGGGGTCGCGCTCGTCGGCGAGGCGAGCGCGATCTACGAGGCGGGGCTGCGCGTCGAATCGGCGCTGAAGTACGTCCGGGGCGACTACTACGTCCGGCACGACATCGGGACGAAGGACGACCTCGCGCGCCGGACCGAGCACATGCGCTCGCTCCTCGTGCCCGGCGCCAAGCCGTCGCCGCTCCCGCTCAGCGTCGCCGCCCCGGACGCGCCCCCGTCGAGCTCCGCGCCCGCGTGGCAGCGCGTCGGCTGACGGAACGCCGTCGCCCCGGCGCCCGCCGGTCCGAAGCGTCAAATAACCGGCCCCCGGTCGAGCGCCGACGATGTTCTGCCCCCAGTGCAAGCGGTTGATGCGGCCCGACCGGCCGCACGGCGTCTGGCGGTGCGCCGCCTGCGGGAAGACGGTCCCGCTCGGGCGGGGCGTCGAGGTCCGCCACTCCGACCCGACGGGCCGCGAGGTCGCGGTCGTGGAGACGAAGACGGCGACGCTGCCGAAGACCGCCGAGACGTGCCCGAAGTGCGGGAACGACGAAGCGTACTGGGTGCTCCGGCAGACCCGCGGCGCCGACGAGCCCGAGACCCGGATCTTCGAGTGCACGAAGTGCGGGCACAAGTGGCGGGAGTACCAGTGACGCGGTCGGGCTTCGAGCCGGTCGCGGCGGCGTTCGCGCCGGACGCCGTCGGGAAGACGCTCCGCGTCCGCGGATGGGTGCTCCGGTCGCGCTCGTCGGGCGGGATCCTGTTCCTGCAGCTCCGCGACCGGACGGGGATCGTCCAGGTGACGGGGAAGCGCGACCAGCTCGGGGACGCGGCGTTCGACGCCGCCGAGCACGCCCAGGTCGAGGGAGCCCTTACGGTCGACGGCACGGTCGCCGAGGATCGGCGCGCGCCCGGCGGGCGCGAGCTGCGGGCGAGCGCGATCCAGGTCGTCGACCCCGGGCTCCCGTTCCCGATCTTCACCGAGCAGACCGAGGAGTTCCTCCTCGACCATCGGCACCTCGCGATCCGCTCGCAGGAGCACGTCGCGACGTTCCGCGTGAAGGCGGAACTGCTGCGCGCCTGCCGGGAGTTCCTCGACCGGGAGGAGGTGCTCGAGGTAACGCCGCCCGTCCACTCCGGCAACGCCGCGGAGGGCGGCGCGGAAGCGTTCCAGATCGACTACTTCGGCCGGCCCGGCTACCTTTCCCAGACGGCGCAGCTGTACCTCGAGGCGCTCCTGTTCCCGCACGAGCGCGTCTACGCGCTCACGCCGTCGTTCCGAGCCGAGAAGTCGCGCACGCCGCGGCATCTCACGGAGTACCTCCACCTCGAGGTCGAGCTCGCCTGGTGCGACCTCGCCGGGTTGCTCGATTTCATCGAGCGGATGGTCGAGAGCGTCGCGCACGCGCTCGCCGAACGTCGGCCGAAGGAGCTCGCGGCGCTCGGGCGGCCGCCCGCCGAGCTCGCGGCGATCCGTGCGCCGTTCCCCCGGATCACGTACGCCGCGGCGATCGACCGGCTGAGCGCGCTCGGCCTTCCGGTGCGGTGGGGGAGCGACCTCGGCACAGCGGAGGAGCGGGCGCTCACGCTCGAGTCGGCGACGCCGCTGTTCGTGACGCACTTCCCGCGCGAGCTGAAGGCGTTCTACATGCTCCGCTCGCCCGGCGACCCGCGGACGGCGGAGGCGGCGGACCTCCTCGCCCCCGAGGGGTACGGCGAGCTGATCGGCGCCTCGTGCCGCGAGACGGACGTCGCGCTCCTCACCGAGCGGATCCGGGAGGTCGGCGCGAACCCGGCCGAGTACGAGTGGTACCTCGATCTGCGGCGGCACGGCAGCGTGCCGCACGCGGGCTTCGGCCTCGGGATCGAGCGGCTCCTCCGCTGGGTCCTGCGGCGGGAGCACATCCGCGACACGACCCCGTTCCCCCGGACGCCGGCGCGCCACACGCCGTAGACGCGCCGTCGCGCCGTCGGCCGGTCCGCGGAGCAAGGTTCAAGAGCGGGCGCGCGCCTTCGCCGGTCGCTCGCTCATCGGGGGCCCCAGCGTGGCAACAGACCAAGGGTCGGACCGAGGAGCGCAGCGCTCGGCGCTCGCCCCCATCCTCGTCGAACGGATCACGCACCAGGACGTGCCCGCGATCTGCTCGCTGTACAAGAAGGTCTGGGAGTCGGACGCCTCGGGCGCGCCGACCGAGCTCGTGAAGACGTGGCAGCCGACCCCGCTCGAGTTCACGAGCTGGATGGAGGGGGTCACGTACTTCTCGGCGCGTCGGGACGGTCGCCTCCTCGGCGTCATCGGCTGCGAGCTCCGCCACGGCAGCTGCCGGCTCCTCCACCTCGTCGTCGACCCCGAGACCCGTCGCCAGGGGATCGGGAGCGCGCTCGTCGGCGCGACGCTCGAGTGGGCGCGCCACGCGAGCGCCGGGTCCGTCTGGGTCGACCCGCTCGCCCGGTTCGCCGCGGCGCTGTCGCTGTTCAAGCGTCTGGGCTTCGCCCCCGCCGGCGTCCTCCACCGCCACGAGTGGAACGAGGACGTCCAACTGTTCGAGCGGATCCTCTAGCGGCCCGCGTCGCGGAGGCGCGACGGGGGCGGGGTCGTCTGGCTCGTCGAGGATCCGTGGGTCTGCTGGAGCCCGCGGAGCCGACGGATCCCGTCGTCGGTGCGGCCCTGGAAGACGTCCCTCGCGCCCTGCGCGAGCTCGGTCGCCTCCCGCTCCGTCGGGATCCCCTGGCTGCGCTCCCGCAGCAGGAAGTCCCCGTAGTCGCTGACGTACTTCGGCATCGCGGCCCGCAGTCGGTCGGTCGCCCGCGTGCGCAGCGATCGGATCAGCTGCTTCAGCGCGGCGAGGCGACCCGCGCGGAGCTCGCCCTCGAGCGCGCGAGCCGCCTCCGCCGGGTCCTGCGGGACCGGCAGACCGAGGGCCTGGAGGTCCTTGAGGAGGGCGACGATCCGCTCGAGCTCCTCGCGCGCCTGGTCGAGGTGGCGCTCCTTGAGGGCGACGACGCGGTCGACCTGCTGGAACGTCGCGAGCGCGGCGGCGACGTCGCCGACCCGCGCGGCGTGGAGGGCGTCATCGATCTGCTCGCGCTCGAGCCGGCTGTCGACCGCGTACGCCTCGAGGCGGGCGAGCCGGGACTTCTCGCGGCGCTCCCACTCCTCGAAGGCCGTCACGATCCGACGCTGCGCCAGCCGCTCGATGCCCCGCACGACCTCGGCCCACGGCTCCGGGTTCGACGCGCTCCGCGCCGCCTCGCCGGCCCATGCGGGGAGCCGGGGCAGCTCGACGCCGAGCGGCTCGGCCGCCTCGGCCCACTGACCGACGCGCGCGAGCCGACGGCCGAGGTCGGCGGCGAACGGATTCGCGGGCGACGACGACCCCATCGCCTCGGGCACGGCGGCGGGCCGCCGCGCCTCCGCGGCGATCCCCGATCCGTCGGCGGGCGACGCGGCGTCGGAGGTGAGCAACGCGTGGCAGCGCGGGCAGACGAGGACGTCCTCGGGCACGGGGCTCCCGCAGCTGCCGCACGTCCTCTGCTGGGCCGCCATCGAGGGAACGGCTCCTAGGATGCCGTCGCGACCTTATAGAACGCCGGATGCGCGCGGCACCGTGGCCCGGTCCTCACCGGCGGGCGGGAGGACGGACGCGGCGTTCGAGCCGGCGGGGGAGATGCAGGGGGTGAGATTTGAACTCACGAACTCCTACGAGACCAGGACCTCAACCTGGCGCCTTTGACCAAGCTGGGCCACCCCTGCACGCCCTCCCGCGCGTAGGAGGGGCGGCGATAACCTTTGCGAAGACGCGCGACCGCGCGCGTGCGGCGGTCGCACAATCCCTTTGTACCGCGGTCGGGTGCGGACCGCTCGTGTCCGACGACCTGGGCGACGGCGCGACGGTCTTCATCGGCCTCAAGCCGACGATGACGTACGTCTTCCAGGTCGTCACGCAGCTGAACGCCGGGATCGGCCCGGTCGTCGTGAAGGCCCGGGGGAACGCGATCGGCAAGGCGGTCGACGTCGTGGAGGTCGTCCGCCGGCGGTTCCTCGAGGGACAGGTCGAGCTGGGCCCGATCGCGATCGGCACCGAGCGCCTGACGAACCGCGACGGGCGCGAGGCGAACGTCTCCTCGATCGCGATCCCGCTCACCCGGATCGGTCCGCCGCCCGAGACGGCGGGCCCGGCGGCTCCGCCGGCGTCGGGGTAGGCGCGCGGACGACCCACGTCCCCGCCCAGAGGTCGCCGACCCGCTGTCGCTCCCACGTGAGCGCCATCGCGAGGACGCCGATCGATCCGAGCAGGCCGGTCCCGATCGCGACGAGCAGGCCGATCCCGAGCACGCTGAACACGGCCAGCGGGACGCCGACGCCCAGCAGGCTCCCTCCTTGGAAGAAGGCGCCCTTCACGACGAGCGCGAGAGTGACCGCGGTGCCGAGGCCGACGAGCGTCAGGATCGGCGCGAGCGGCAGGTTCCGCACCAGCGCGCTCTCCCCGTCGGGGATCTCGAGGGTGCGCGTGCGGACCGCGAGCCCGACCGCGGCCTTCCCGATCGTCGTCCCGACCCACGCCTCGGCGATGGCGAAGTAGAGGAGCGCGGCCGCGACGAAGCCGACGATCGCCGCGTTGAACCCGACGTTAAGGAGCAGGGAACCGAAGCCGCCCGGGGTCCGTCGCGCGATCTCGGCGAAAACGCCGGCGGCGGGCAGCGCGAGGACGACCAGGTCGATCGCGAAGGCGGTGATCCGCTCGCCGATCGAGGCGAACCGTCGGAGCGCGAGGTCGCGGCCGACGAGGACGAGCCAGCGGGCGGTCAGCCACGCCCGGAACCCCTCGCGCGGGTCCGTCGTCCCGGAACGGGCGGTCCGCTCGAGGTTCGCGTGGTCGGCCACGACCCAGCCCGGGACCGGCAGTCCCTCCCACGGCCGGCGCGGAGCTGGCGTCCCGGGGCCGAGGCAGGCCCGCGCCTGGGCCTCGGCGGCGGACGACGCGGCGAGCGACCCGGCCAAGGCGGCGCGGATGTCGCCGGCGACCCCCGCTCGGTACGCGTCTCGAAGATGGTGGATCGGCGCCCGCGGCTCCCGGCGGCGGCCGGTCGCGAGCGGCGCCCACGACCGCTCGAAGGCGACGTGGGTCGCGTAGGCCGCGGCGAGCGCGAGCAGCCCGGACAGGTAGACCAGGTCGAGGACCCCGGCGCCGCCGATCGCGTACAGGCCGGCGGGCCCGTGGCCGTACAGCGGCGGCTCGCGCAGGACGTCGGCCCCGACGAGCACCCCGAGCGTCGTCGCGAGGTAGGCGATCGGCAGCGCGGCGGCTTCGGCGCCGGCTAGGATCCGGGGGGCGAGGAGGCCGGTGGCGATGCCGGCTGCGATCGGGGGGAGGAGGAAGTACGGGAACGACTCGACGATCCCGACCCCGGGGATCGAGCTCGAGCCGGCGAACGTGAGCACGGCGACCGCCGTCATCACCGTCCCGAGCAACGCCACGCGCGGCGCCGACGCGAAGGTCGACGTTCGGGCCCACGCGGCGAGCGCCGCGCAGGCGACCGCGCCGATCGTCACCTCGAGGGCCAGCGACGCTCCCGCGACGCCGAGGCCGGTCGCGCTCCCGAGGCGGGCGACGGTCCCGGCGGAGCTCGGCAGCACGACCCACAGCATCGCCCCGGTCTCCACGGCCGCGAAGCCGATCAGCCGGAGGAACCCCGACGCCGCCGACGGCATCACCGATCGCACGGCGTACGCCCCGGCCAGGATCGGGAGCGCGGCGCCGGCGAAGCTGACCGCGAGCCAGTCGTCGGAGATCGGCGCGATCGGAAGGAGCGCGAACGAGGCGAGCAGCGCCCCCGGGAGCAGCAGCCAAAAGGTGCGGCGGCCGAGCCCGACGCTCTCGGCGAACGCGGGGTGCTCCCAGGCGAGGAAGAACAGGAGCGTCCAGAGCCCCCCGGGGAGCGCGAGCGAGACGACGGTCGAGCTCGCGTCGAGCGTGAGCAGCCAGGGATCGACCATGGGTTCGGGGACGGGACCGTGCGATTCACCCGCCCGAGAGCCTAAACGTTTTGTCGGCGGCCCCTCTCGCACGGCGATGCCCGAGCACCGCCGGGAGACCGATTCGATCGGTCCGCGGGACGTCCCCGCGAGCGCCTACTGGGGGATCCAGACCCTCCGCGCGCGCGAGAACTTCCCGGTGAGCGGCCTCACGGCGTCGCGCCATCTGATCCGGGCGTACGCCCTCCTCAAGCTCGCGTGCGTCCGCGCGAACGTCGCGCTGGGTGGGCTCCCGGCCGACCGGGGCCGGGCGCTCGCCGCCGCGGCGGAGGAGATGGCGGAGGGCAAGCTCGACCGCGAGCTCGTCGTCGACGTCTTCCAGGCCGGGGCGGGGACCTCGTTCCACATGAACGTGAACGAGGTCCTGACGAACCGGGCCCTCGAGCTCCTCGGAAAGCCGCGGGGGGACTATGCGTCGCTGAGCCCGAACGACGACGTGAACCGCGGGCAGTCGACGAACGATACCTACCCGACGGCGTCCCAGGTCGCCGCGCTGTTCGCGCTCGCCGACCTGCGCGGGGCGGTGACGACGCTCGTCGAGAGCTTCCGACGTAAGCAGGCCGAGTTCGCCCGGCTCGCCAAGGCCGGCCGGACGCACCTCAAGGACGCGATGCCCGTGACCCTCGGCGCCGAGCTCGGCGCGTACGCCACCGTCCTCGAGCGGGTCCTCGAGACGCTCCCGCCGATCGAGCGGGCGCTCGCGGAGGTGCCGCTCGGCGGCAGCGCAGTCGGCAGCGGCGTGAACACCGTCCCGGGTTTCCGAGGTCGGGCGGTCGAGGAGCTCGCCCGGCTCTCCGGCCTCCCGATCCGGGTCGCGCGCGACCCGTTCGAGACGATGCAGAGCCGCTGGCCCCTCGGGCTCGGCTCGGCATGGATGCGCACGCTCGCGCTCGAGCTCGTCCGGATCGCGAACGACCTGCGGCTCCTGTCGAGCGGCCCCGCGACCGGGCTCGACGAGATCCGTGTGCCCGAGATCCAGCCGGGGTCGTCGATCATGCCGGCGAAGGTCAACCCGTCCGCGGCGGAGTGCCTCGACATGGTCGCCTTCCACGTCGTGGGCGCCGACACGGCGAGCGCCCTCGCGATCCAGGCCGGCCAGCTCGAGCTCAACGTGATGATGCCGCTCGTCGCCTATGAGTTCCTCTTCTCGGCGGAGATTCTCGCCCGCTACCTGCCCGTGTTCGCCCGAAGCTGTATCGATGGACTGACGGCGAATCCCGAGCGCCTCGCCGGCTACCTCGGCCGCTCGGCCGCGATCGCCACCGTCCTCACCCCCCGGCTCGGCTATCTCAAGGTCGCCGAGATCCTGCACGACGCCGAACGGCTGGGACGGCCCGTCCGCGACCTCCTCGTCGAACGACGGCTCCTCTCCGCCGCCGAGGTCGAGGACCTCCTCGGCGAGGCGGCGCTGCGGAAGCTGGCCGAGCCCGCCCCGTAGGGTGAGAGATTAAGCTAAGCCGAGACCGCCCCGTGGGCAGCGAGGGTCGCATGCCGTCGATCGAGGAGACGACCGTCGCGCTCGGCAACCAGAACTCGGAGGAGTTCCGCCGTGCGACCGGCGTGCTCGGGAAGGTCGGCCTCACGCAGTACGAGGCCCGGGCGTACATCGCGCTCGTCGCCCGCGGCGTCGGCGATGCGGCCACGCTCGCGGCGGCGGCGGGGATCCCACGGACGAGCGCCTACAAGGTCCTCGAGGCGCTCGCCGCGAAGGGGTACGCGTCCCCGACCGGGGGCAAGCCGATCCTGTTCCGTCCGACGGCGCCGCTCGAGGTCGCCGAGACGCTCAAGGGGAACATCCAGGAGGTGTTCGACCAGCTCGCCCTGCTGCACCGGGCCGTTGCCGAGCACGGGGAGCCGCAGCTCGTCTACCTCCTCTCCGAGCGGGAGAAGGTCGTGGCGAAGATCGGCGAGATGCTCGACCAGTCGAACCGCACGTACATCCTGACGACCCCGCAGGTCGCGGACCTGCGGGACGAGCTCGGCAAGAAGATCGCGCACGCCGTGAAGCGGGGCGTCCGCGTCACGTTCGTCACCGCCCCCCTCCAGCGCGTCCCGGAGGGGGTCGAGTACATCCCGCGGGAGAACCTCCTCGCGACCGAGGTGCTGGCCGACGGCGAGCACGCCCTGCTCGCCGCGCCCGGCCTCGACGCGTGCGGCTTCACCGACAACCCGATCCTGACGGCCCACCTGAAGCAGTTCCTCGAGGTCGTCCTCGACAAGGGCGACGGCGGCCCCCCGGCGTGAGCCGGCGACGATGACCGCCCCGCGGCGTCCCCCCGCGGAACGGGTGCGCGATCGGCTGCGGGCCGCCGCCGGCGCCGCCCTCGCCGCGGAGATGCCCCCCGGCTATCAACGGCTCGGGCGGGTCCTCGTCCTTCGCCTTCCCCCGTCGCTCCGACCGTACCACGCGCTCCTCGGCGCGGCGTGGCAGGCGGAGCTGGGGGTCGAGACGGTGCTCGTTCGGACCGGTCCGATCGACGGCGAGCTCCGCGAACCGGCGACCGAGACGATCGCCGGCACGACGACGGAGACCGAGGTCGTCGAGCACGGGGTGCGGTGGACGTTCGACGCCGCCCGGATCATGTTCGCCGCGGGGAATCGTACGGAGCGTCGGCGGGCGGGCGCCCTCGTCCGTGCGGGCGAGGTCGTCGCCGACCTGTTCGCCGGGATCGGCTACTTCGCGATCCCCGCCGCCCGGACCGGGCGACCGTCGGAGGTGATCGCCGTCGAGAAGAACCCGGTCGCGGTCGGGTACCTGCGCCGGAACGTCGCCGTCAACGGCGTCGGCGGTCGGGTCCGGATCGTGGCCGGCGACAACCGCGCGGTCGAGCTGCCGCGGGGCGGCGTCGATCGGGTGTTCCTGGGGTACCTCCCGAGCGCCGTGCCGTGGGTGGGCCGGGCGCTCGCCCTCCTCCGGCCGGCCGGCGGATGGCTGCACGTGCACACGGTGGACGACGCCCGCCGGTCCCTATCGGAGACGGGCGGAACGGTCGCCGTCGCGGTCCGCGCGGCCGGCGGAACGATGCTCGCCGAGCCAGCGGTGCGCGCGGTGAAGCCGTACGGCCCCGGTCGGACCCACGTCGTGGTCGACGCGCGGGCCCGCCCGGGCCCCGGACCGGACGGAAGGCCTCGCTAGACCCCGGCCGCGCGCTCGGCCGGCCGTCGCACCCGGCCGAGCAGGGAGGCGAGCCCGGCGTCGAACGCGTCCGGGCGGCTCAGGTTGAGGAGATGGTCTCCGCCGGGAACCTTCACCCGGACCGCGCCGGGGATCTGCCGCGCGATGTACTCGGCAAAGTACCCCATCACCGGGTTGTCCCGGTCGCCGATCAGCACGGTCGTCGGCGCGTCGATCCCGCCGAGGCGGCGCGCGGCCGGCGGGTCCGGCAACGTGTCCCACCGCTCGCTGCGGTCGTCGAACACCTCGTCGAGATTCTCCTCGACCATCTGCCGGAACCGGTCGAGCGCCGCGCCGCTCAGCGCCGGGCACCACAGGGTCCTGAGGAGCTCGATCGCGGTCGCTCGGTCCCCGGCTTTCCAGGCCGCCGCGACCTCGCGGGACCGCCGTTCGTCGGCGGCGTACGCGGCCGCTCCGGCCGGCTCCAGCTCGGCTTCGAACCCGGAGAGCCCTGGGGCGACGAGCAGGAGGCCGCCGACCGCGTCGGGCCGCTCCAGCGCGAAGTCGATCGCGATCCGTCCCCCGACGCTCGGGCCGACGATCACCGGTCGGTCGAGGCCAAGGTGGACGACCACGGCTTCGAGGTCCCGGACGCGCGAGAACGGGGCCGACGCCGGTAGCGAGCCGCCGTACCCCCGGAAGTTGAACCTCACCACGCGGTGGTCCGGGGCGAGCCGGTCGATCTCCCGGTCCCACATCCGCAGGTCGGCGATCGCCGCGTGCAGCAGCACGAGCCCCGGACCGTCGCCGGCGACCTCGTAGTCGATCCGGCCGTCCGGCACCTCGAGGCGACCGCGGAAGCGAGGGCGGGTCACGGAACGGCCGAGGGGCGACCCGATATACTGGTTCCGGGGACGATTCCGAGGGAACGGCGGGATGCGGGCACCGGGATTTGAACCCGGGTTATAGGCTTGGCAAGCCTATGTGATAACCAGACTACACTATGCCCGCACGGTTCGCCGTTCTCCGTTCGACTTCCCCACCGCTCGACCGGTCCGCGCTGCGGCGGACCGTGCGGGAACGGGGCGAGGGGAGCTACGAGCGGGGCTTAAAGCCAACGACGTAAGCCGCGCCGGCGTCGTCCCTCTCGGTCGCGGCGGTTATCTTTGCGCTCGGGTCGACCCCGGCGGAGCCGAGGCGAGCGGATGGCCGAAGCGTGGCAGGACGGCGACCCGGCGGTGCTGATCCGCCCGGGCGCTGCGCCGATCCCCGTGCGGCTCGCGCGAGGCCCGCAGCGGCTCGGGGACGGCGGGGTGATCGACCTCACCGCGTCGCTCGGGACCGAGCCCGGCGGCGTCGTGACGTGGCTCGGGCAGACGTACCGCCTCGTGCGGCCGTCCCTCGCGGACCTCTTCGCCGGGCTCCGGCGCGGTCCCCAGATCGTGACCCCGAAGGACGCCGCCCACCTCGCGTACCTCGCGGGGGTCGCCCCCGGCGGGCGGGTCGCCGAGGCCGGGGCCGGCAGCGGCGCCCTCACGATCGCGCTCGCCTTCCTGGTCGGACCCGAGGGCCGGGTGACGTCGTACGATCGCCGACCGGAGTTCCTCGCCACCGCACGCCGGAACGTCGCGGACGCGGGCCTCGCCGACCGGGTGGAGTTCCGGGAGCGGGACGTCGCGAAGGACGGCCTCGACGTGACGGGGGTCGGGAGCGTCGTGCTGGACCTTCCCGAGCCGTGGGAGGTCGTCGGAGCGGCGCGCGCCGCGCTGGTCCCGGGAGGTGGCGTCGCGACGTACACGCCGACGTACAACCAGCTCGAGCGAACGGTCCGGGCGCTCCGCTCCGCCGGCTTTAGCGAGGTGCGCGCGGTGGAGCTGATCGAGCGGGAGATCCATGTCGGGGACGGAGGCACGCGGCCGGCGTTCGACATGCTCGGCCACACCGGATTCCTCGCCGGGGGCCGGAAGGTCGACTGACGATGGTCGTCGCCTCGCTCACGATCGGCGCCCTCGTGGGGATCGTGCTCTCCGGAGGGTTCGTCTACTACGAGATCGGCCGGTTCGCCGAGCCCCAGGTGCCCGTCACGCGGTTCGACGAGCGGCGGGAGATCTTCGCCTACACGGCCGGTCTGTTCGTCGGCGTGCCGCTCGCGGTCGCGTTCGTGCTGTACCGCCTTGAGATCACGGGCGCCGCCCTGATCGGGGCGTTCGCGCTGCTCGCGGCGCTCGTCGCGGGTACGGAGGCCGCACAGCTCGTCCTCCTGCGCAGCCGCTTCTGGTCCGGGCCGGCGGGGCCGTTCTACGCCCTCGGCTTCCGCGCGGCCGTCGGCGGGATCCTCGCGCTCGCGATCGTGGCGTCCTACGCCGGCGGACGCGTCAGCGTCGGCGCCGACCTGGCGGCCACCGCCGTCACGGCCCTCGCCGTCGTGGCCCTCGAGGTCGCCGGCGGGCTCCTCTCGCTGCGACCGACCCCGGCGTCCCGCGTCGCCGGGGGCGGTCCCTGGTCCGGCGCGATCTTCGGCGCCGTCGGCTTCTTCCTCCTCGGCCTCGGGCCGATCGCCGGACCCGCGGGCGGCACCGTCGCCGCGGGGCTCGTCCTGATCGGCTCCGCGATCGTGTACTTCCGGCTCCGCCCGCTGCTCTCCCGGATCGCCCCGCCGTCCACGGCCCCGGCGGAGGCGGCGCCCTCGGAGCCGTCGGCCTACGGCCGGACCGCGTCCGGCGGCCCCCGACCGGCCGGGTCGCCGCCGCGGCGGCCCGGGGGCCCTACAGCGCCGGGGCGACCGCCGTCGGCTGGGTGATCAGCAGCGCGAGCAGGATCCCGACCCCGACCAGGAGGACCAGGAGGTCGGCGCGGCGGCGTGCCAGGAACCGGGCGTTCTCCTCGGGCCCGTTCGACTCCGGCCCCTGCTCGATGAACTGGAGCTCGATCCCCGCGCCGGCGGCGAGTCCGAAGGCGCCGATCGCCCAGAGCAGCCGGGCCGCCAGGATGGCGTACTGGATGCCGGCGCTCGTGCTCCCGGAGCAGTGCGACGTGAAGCAGTCGGCCGGGAACGACCCGCCGATCACCTCGATGAGGGTCCCGACGAACAGCAGCACCAGCCCCCCGCCGCGCCCGAGGAGCGACAGGAATCTCCACGGGATCGGCCGGGTCGGCTTGGCCCCCATCAGCCCGGGCATCTGGGCGGGGGTGGCGGCGATCGGGGCGTCCGACGGGACGGAGGGGCTCACTGACATGTCCGGAGGGTTTGAACGTCCGCGCACAGGACCGTGAGCGGTGCCTCCGCTTCATAAACCCGCCGGACAGCTTGATAAGCCAGCCCGCGTGCCGCGGACGGGATGGCCGACGAGGCGGAGGCGGTGCCGTTCGCCCGGCGGTTCCGCCGGGGGCTTCGCCAGGAGCGGGCGTCGATCTCGATCGTCGTCCTCGCGATCGGGCTGCTCCTGACCCTCCTCGCCATCGGGGACTTCACCCCCCTGGGCGCCTCCGAGCCGTTCCACTCGATCAACCAGGCGACCAACACGCCGAGCGCGAACTACAACCTCGTCTTCGTCATCCTCGGGCCGATCGTCGTCATCATCGGCGGCTACCTGGTCGGGGCGTACTTCGTGGCCCGCCGGAAGTTCGAGCACCTCATGCTGACCAAGAGCAAGGCCGAGTTCCTCCGGAACATCCCCGAGCTCGAGGACATCCTCTGGGACCTCACGCCGATCGACGAGGACCGCTACGAGGAGAAGCGGGCCGAGTTCCGGATGCGCCGGTAGTCGCCCGTCGGTCCTCCGGGTCCGTTAAGTACCGACCGTCGGTCGACGCGCGATGGCGGGCCCGTCGGCGGCCGGCGGGGCCGACGGATTCCGGTTCCGTCGTCTCGAGAAGCCCGAGGAGTTCCGCCATGCCGAGGAGCTCCAGCAGGCGGCGCTCGGCGCCGACCCGTCGGGGGTCGTTCCGGCCCCCGTGCTCCGGGCGTTCCAGGACCACGGCGGACTCGTCCTCGGCGCCTTCGCCGACATCTACCTCGCGGGCGTCACCGTCTCGACGATCGGATGGGACGGCTCGGCGCTGTACCACTACGTCCACCTCGCCGCGGTCCGCCCCGAGTACCGGAACCACCGCCTCGGCGTCCGGCTCATGGCGTACCTGCGGGACGAGGTGCTTCGGCTCGGGCTGAGCGACGTCCGCTGGACGTTCGACCCGCTGGTCGCGCGGAACGCCGGTCTCTCGGTCCGCCGGCTCGGCGCGGTCCCCGAGCGGTACCTCCCCCACTACTTCGGACGCCCGGCGGACCCGTCCGCGGCGGACCCCGAGAGCGACCGCCTGAGGGTCCGGTGGGCGCTCGCCGACGACCGGGTTGCGGCGCGCGTCGCGGGTACGCTCCCCGACCGGGCGGACGACCTCCGACGATGGGAGGCGGCGGAGCCGGTCGTGGAGACCGAGACCGGCGAGCAGGGGCTCCGTCGGCCGACGGCGGTCGCCGAGCCCGGCGCCCCGACCGCCCATCTCGAGATCCCGTTCGACCTCGACCTGATCCGCGAGCACGAACCGACGGGACTCCGCCGGTGGCGCCACGCGGTGCGCGACGCGTTCCGCGCGGTGTTCGACGCCGGCTACCGGGTCGACGATTTTGCCGTGCTTTCGGTCGAGCACGAGCGACGGGCGTTCTACCTCCTCGCGCGCGGTGCGCCGGCCGCGCCCGGCCCCTCGTCGCCTCGGTGACCCGCCCCCGGGCGGAGGGGTTATCGCCCGCCGGGTCGTTCGTCGTTCGGGGGCTCGATGCCCGGTCTGTGGCGTACCTCCCCGGTCCTCCTCTGCCTCGTGGCGGTCGCCGTCGCGATCGGCGCCGCGGGGAGCCTCGTCGCGAGCGCGACGCGCCCGTACGGCCTTTCCACGTTCTCCTCCTCGACGTTCACGCTCCCGTCCTGGGTGTGGGGGATCGTGCTGATCAGCCCGTTCGCCGCGCTGTTCGGGTCGATCGTCTACCGTCGGATCACCGAGGGCGGCGTGAAGGTGCCGGGGTCCGCGATCGCCTTCGCCACGGTGATCCTCGCGATGCTCGTCCTGTTCGCGGTCTTCGGCTCCACCCTCCCCTCGGGCGGCATCGGGCTGGGTCCGTCCACCGGCGCGAGCTCTCCGCCGGCCAACGGCTCCTCGTCCACCCCGCCCCCGACGGGCGGGAGCGGCGGCACCGGGCCGCTCGGCCTCCCGCCGATCTCCTCCTTCCACCTGCCCGCGGGAACGTATCTCGCGGTCGCGCTGGTCGTCGCGCTCGGGCTCGTGGGTCTCGCCGTGCCGGCCGCCTGGTCGGCGGCCGCCCGCCGGCGCACGGCCCGTGAGATGCGCCCGGACCCGGCGGCCGTGTCGGCCGTCCAGGCCGCGCTCGCGGGGGCGGCCTCCGAGCTGAACGCGGGCCTCTCCCCCCGGGCCGTGATCGAGCAGCTGTACGCGCGCCTGCTCGCCCGGATCGTCCAGGTCGCCGGCGACGTCAGCGGCCGGACCCCCGAAGAGATCCGGGCCGACCTGCTGATCCCCCTCGGCGTCCGCGCGCCGGCGGCGAACGCCCTGACCCGGCTGTTCGAGGAGGCCCGGTACTCGACCCACCCGATGGGCGTGGACGCGGCCAACCGCGTGCGTTCGGCGGTCGCCGCTGCGGCCTCCGACCTCACGCGCGCGGTGCCGGCCCGATGAAAGGTCCGTTCGGGTTCATTCCCCCCGCGATCGCCGTCGCCGCGGCCTTCACGGCGATCGGCGCCGGGCCGAACTACGCGATCGCGCTCCCGATGTCGGTGATCGCCGTGACGGCGGCGGCGTTCACGGCCGCCGACGCGCTCGCCCGCACCGCGCGCCGGGCCCCCGCGCGGACGCCCCCCCGCGGGGGCCGCACCGCGGGCCTTCGGGAGTGGTTCGTCCGCGGCCGCATCGGCCGGGAGCAGATCGTCCTGTTCCTCGACCGGCTCGACCGGGCGGGGGACCGGCCCGAACTGCCGATCCGGTCGAGCGAAGAGATCGAGGGGCTGGTGCGGCTGCCGGACGCCGAATTCCGCGCGTTCGTCCGGCGCCGCCTCGACGCGATCGAGGGAGAGGCGTGAACGTCGCCGATCCCCCGGAGGACGGCTTCCGCTGGACCGGCGGGGCGTATCTCCTCCTCGGCACCGGCGCGGTCCTCCTGCTCCTCGGCGTGGCGTTCCGGCTCGCGACCCCGGTGTTCGTCGCGCTGCCGCTGCTGATCGCGCCGATCGCGGCGGCGCTCGCCGGGCCGCGCGGCACGCTGCGGGCCCGCCTCGAATGGCAGGCGCTCGGCGCGGGCGCGGAGGTGACGGTCGGCGGGGTCGTCCGGGCGCCCGCCGGGAGCGACCTCGTCGACGTGGTGCTCGAGTTCTCCACGCCCGCCGACCTCGTCGAGGTCGCGGCGCCGGAGGTCCGGACGACGGGCGACACGATCCGCTTCGTCCTCCGCTGGCGGGCGCCGTACCCGACCGTCGCGCTCGCGGACCCGCCGTCGATCCGGTGGCGGGACCCGGTCGGCCTCGTCGAGCGGAGCGTGCGCGCCGAAGGGCGGTCGCTGCAGATCGATCGGTACCCGGCCGAGCTGCTTCGGCTCGGGACGGTGCGGCTCGACCGCGTCCTCGCGCTCCCCGGGGAGACCCGCTCGCGGCGGATCGGGAGCGCCGGCGAGTTCTTCGGCATCCGGGACGCCGCGCCGGACGACCCGCACCGGCGGATCAACTGGCGCGCCAGCGCGCGGGCGGGGCGCCTGCTCGTGAACGAGTATGAGCTTGACCGGACCGGGGACGTCCTGATCCTCCTCGACGCCCGGTCGACGCGCCTCGGCCCGTCGGTCGACGAGGTCGTCCTCGGAGCGAGCCGGGCGGCGGCGATCGGGCTCGTCGAGTCGTTCGGCCGCGAAAAGGCCCGGATCGGCTTCGCGGCGTTCGGCGAGTTCATCGATCCGATCCGCCTGGGGAGCGGACGGGGACATCGCCTCCGCGTGCGCGAGGCGATCCGGACGACCCGTCCCTCCCCGGTCGCGGGCCCGTCGGAGCGGGCCGCGGCGACCCTGCCCCGCTTCTTCGCACCGGGCGTGACGACGGTGCTGATCTCGAGCCTCACGGGCGACGCGGAGGCCGAGCTGATCGTTTACCTGCGGCGGCGCGGCTACCCGACGATCGTCCTGAGCCCGTCGCCGACCCAGATCCGATGGGGCGGCGATCCGCTGTCGGTCGAGGACGAGCCGATCGCGGACCGGCTCGAACGCCTCGAGCGCCGGCAGCGGCTCGCGAAGGTCTGGGTGCATGCCCCGGTCGTCGACTGGAGCGACTTCTGGTCGCTCGGCGGCTTCGTCCGCCTGATGCGCGGACCGGGACGACGGAGGAACGTCTGACCGCGGCCCCGCCCCCGCCGCGCGACCGATGGGTCGCCCGCCTCGTCCTGCTGCTGCTCTGGGCCGGAGCGATGGCGCTGTTCTCGCGGGCGACCGCGCTGGCGGGGCCGATCGGCCTCGGGGTCGCCGCGATCGCGGTCGGCGGCTCCGCCGCGCTCCGGCGCTGGCGCGGGTCGGCCCTCGGCCCGTTCGTCGCGGTGCCGGGGCTGGGCGGCCTCGTGGGACTCGCCGCGACGGCCCCGTCGGCGCCGATCGCAGAGTTCCTGGGCGCGGTGGCCGGCCTCGGCCTCCTCGCCTGGCTCGCCGAGGACCCGCGCCGGGTCGGCGGCGGGTTCGGCCGGGCGACGCCCGCGCTCCTCCTCGTCTTCCTCTCCGTCTCGATCGCCTGGGCGAGCGCGATCCTGTTGCCCGCGGGGGAGGCGCTGGTCGGCGTCGGCGCGGGCCTCCTCGTGCTCGCCACGATCCTGCTCGCCGTGCTCCTCGGGCGGCCCGACCTGATCGACCGGGAGCCGCCCGCAACCGCTTAGGGCGCGTGCGGACGTGCCCGGGCGGGCCGGCCGACGGCCGCCCCCGGGTATCGACGAAGGGTCCCTCTCGACTCAACGCGGACGGGTCGTCCGCCGAGGATGACGTGAGGACAACCCCGATGCCCGACAGCCCCGGCCGGGGTCAGACCGCCGAGAGGGCGAACGCCTGCGGTGACGCGGATCGTTACGGCCGGGGGACACGGGGGGTCTCCGGGCGGCCTTAAGAGGCGGTGTTCTAACGGAGCGGACGACCCCGATGAACCCGGCCGAGGCGCGCGCGCTCGCCGACCGCATCCGCACCGCGGTGCGGACGGCGATGGTCGGCCGCGATTTCGCGGTCGAGGCGGTCCTCACCGGCGTCATCGCCGACGGCCACCTCCTGCTCGAGGACCTGCCGGGGCTCGGGAAGACGCTGCTCGCGCGGTCGTTCGCCCAGGCGCTCGGCCTCGGCTTCCAGCGGGTGCAGTTCACCGCCGACCTGCTCCCCCACGACATCACGGGCGGCGAGATCCTGGACGCGTCGAAGGGCGGCTTCGAGTTCCGGCCCGGCCCGCTGTTCACGAACGTCCTCCTCGCCGACGAGATCAACCGCGCCCCGCCGAAGGTCCAGTCGTCGCTCCTCGAGGCGATGCAGGAGTACCAGGTGACGAGCGAGCGGACGACGTACCCGCTCCCGCGGCCGTTCCTGGTCCTGGCGACCGAGAACCCCCTCGAGCTCGAGGGGACGTACCCGCTCCCCGAGGCGCAGGTCGACCGGTTCCTCCTCCGGCTCAAGATCGGCTACCCGACCGCCGAGGAGGAGCGGACGATCCTCGAGCGGCGGCGGGGCCGCAAGGACGACCGGATCGACGCACCGCAGGTGACGGATTCGGCCGCGTTCCGCGCCCTCCAGCTCGCGGTCGAGTCGGTCGAGATCGACCCGTCGGTCGCCGGGTACATCGTCGACCTGGTCCGGGCGACCCGGGAGGATTCCCGGGCCGAGATCGGGTCTTCCCCGCGCGGATCGCTCGCGCTCCAGAAGCTCGCCCGGACCCGGGCACTGCTCGCCGGCCGGGATTACGTCCTGCCCGACGACGTGAAGGCGTTCGCCGAGCCCGGGCTCGCCCACCGCGTGATCGTCAAGCCCGAACCGTGGATCCGCGGGGTGCGGGGTGAGGCGATCGTCCGCACGGCGCTCGAGCGGACCCCCGTGCCGAAGATGCGCTGACGACCGCCCCCGCCCCGAGGGCTTTTGAACGTCGCCCCGCTCGGCCGGGCCCGATGGCGATCCCTCGACTCGTGGTCGTCGCCGACCCGATCGATCCGGCCTCGGTCGACCGCCTGCGCGCGGGACCGTGCCGGGTCCTGGACGCGAGCGGCGAGCCCGCGACGCTCGCGGCCCAGCTGGGCGAGGCGTGGGGACTGATCGTCCGCAGCCGAACGAAGGTGACGGCGTCCCTCCTCGCCGGGGCCCCGCACCTGGAGCTCGTCGCTCGCGCCGGCGTCGGGGTCGACAACGTCGACCTCGCGGCGACCGGGGCCCGGGGCATCCGGGTCGTGAACGCCCCCGCCGCAGCGACCGCGAGCGTGGCGGAGCTCAGCATCGGCCTCTACCTCGCCCTCCTCCGGGGCCTCTACCCGGCGATCACCGCCACGAAGGCCGGCCGATGGGAGCGCAGCGCCCACGGCCGCGAGCTCGCGGGCCGGACGGTCGGGTTCGTCGGCTACGGCCGGATCGCCCGCGAGGTCGCCCGCCGCCTCGCCGCGTTCGGCGCCTTCTCCGTCGCGTACGACCCGTTCGTTGCTCGGTCGGGCGACGCGACCGAGATGCTCCCGCTCGACGACGTGCTCGCGCGGGCCGACATCGTGAGCCTGCACGCCGCCTCGACCGCCGAGAACCACCACCTGATCGACGGCCGGGCGCTCGCGGCGATGCGCCCCGGGGCCTACCTCGTGAACGTCGCGCGGGGGGCGCTCGTCGACGAGGTCGCCCTGCTCGCCGCCCTGGAGAGCGGCCGGCTCGCCGGGGCGGCCCTCGATGTCTTCGAGACCGAACCGCCGACCCGCGCCGCGCTGCTCGCGCACCCCCGGCTGATCGCGACGCCGCACGTCGGCGCGTCGACCGAGGAGGCTCAGCGCCGGGCGGGGAGCGAGATCGTCGCCGAGGTGCTGCGGGCGCTCACCGGCGAGCCGCTGACCGCGCTCGTCGCGCCGGCGGGAGGCGCGCGATGACGTTCGACCCCGAGACCGCGACGTTCCTGATCGCGGGCCCGGTCCGGATCCACCCCCGCGTCCTCCGCGCGATGTCGATGCCGTCGGTCAACCACCGCGGCGACTTCTTCCACGGGATCGTCCAGGAGATCCGCGAGCTGCTGCCCGTGCTGTTCGGCGCGAAGGGGCGCCAGCTGATCCTCTCCGGGAGCGGGACCGCCGGCCTGGAGGCGATGTACTCGTCGCTCCTGCCCCCGGACGGCCGGGCGCTCGTCCTCGTCAACGGCAACTTCGGCGAGCGGTCCGAGACGATCGTCCGGAAGTACGCCCGGAACGTCACCACGATCTCGGCCCCGTGGGGGAGCCCGCTCCCGGAGGCGACGGTCGAGGCCGAGCTCGCGAAGGGCGACGTGACGGCCGTCTGCGTCGTCCACAACGAGACGAGCGTCGGGCTCGCGAACGACCTCAGCCGGCTCGCCCCGGCGATCCGACGCTCCGGCGCGCTGTTCCTGGTCGACGGCATCAGCGCCGTCGCGGGGATCCCGGAGCCGATCGACGCGTGGGGGATCGACGCGGTCGTCGCCGGCAGCCAGAAGGGGCTCGCGGCGCCGGCCGGCCTCGCGCTCGTCCACCTCTCGGAGCGGGCCGCGGCGGCGCTCCACCCCGGGACGTTCTACCTGGACCTCGCGGCGCACCTGAAGTCGCTCGAGAAGAACGACACGCCGTGGACCCCGGCGGTCCCCCTGTTCCTCGCCCTGCGGGAGGCGCTCCTCGTCCTGAAGGAGGAGGGGCTCGACCGTCGGCTCGAGCGGACCCATCGGCTCGCGGAGGCGACGCGGGCCGCCGTGGCGGCGCTCGGCCTCGAGCTGTTCCCCGATCCGCGCCACGCCTCGGACACGGTGACGGCGGTGAAGCACCCGAACGGGCTCGGCGACCCCGAGCTGAGGAAGACCCTCGAGCGGACGTACAACGTGCTCGTGCAGGGCGGCCAGGGGGCGCTCACGGGGAAGATCTTCCGGATCGGCCACATGGGGATCGCCGATTGGCCGGACCTCCTCGTGACGTTCGCCGCCCTCGAGCGGATCCTCGGCAAGGCCGGCCGGCTCCCCGCGCCGGGCCGCTCGCTCTCGGCGATCGTCGAGCGGATGCCGTAGGGCGGCGCTCGATCAGATATCGACGATCACCCGCGCCCGTCCGCGCGCGGGGTCGAACGCGAGGGCGTGCATCGTGATCGCCTTGACCTCGACGCGCGCCGGATGGCGGCCCGCGTCGAACGGCTCGCCCCGGACGGTGGCGGTGACGGCGGTCGGTCCCCGCCCGCTCGGGCGGGCCGCGATCTCGCGGACGAGGAAGCCGCCGTCCGATTGGAGCACGAGCAGCTCGCTCAGGAAGGCGACGACGAGCTCGGGGGCGTCCCGCCCGGTCGCCGCCACGGTCCGGGCCTCCCGCGGCCGGACCCGTCGCAGGTCGGTCATCAGCGCGAAGACGCCCAGGCCGAGCGCCTCCAGGAGGCCGGCGGCGTCCGGCGCCGTCGCCCAGACGCCGACGTCGGCGGTCGTCGGGAAGCTTCCCCACCGACGGGGCGGTCGCCGGGCGGCCGAGCGGGGCGGCGTGCGGCGGGAACCGTTCGCGCGGGCTTAAGGGGCCCGCCGGCTCCCCGGCCGCACGATGCGGGCGACCCTCATGATCCCGACGCTGAACGAGGCCGCGTCGATCGCCTCCGTCCTCCGCGCGTTCCGGGCGGCGGCGGAGGCGGGCAATCGCGAGCTGTTCCGCGACGACCCGCTCGCCTGGGAGGTCGTCGTCGTCGACGGCGCCTCCGCGGACGGCACCGGGGCGATCGCCGCGGCGGAGGGCGCCCGGGTCGTCGTCGAGCGACGGCGGGGCTACGGGCGCGCGTACCGCACGGGATTCGCCGAGGCCACCGGCGAGGTGATCGCGACGGCCGACGGGGACGGGACGTACCCGGTCGAGACGATCCCGTCGCTGGTGCGGAAGCTCCTCGACGAGCGGATCGATTTCCTGTCGGGCGACCGGATGGCGTACGTCGACCGCCGCTCCATGACGACCGAGCACCGGATCGGCAACTGGGTGCTGAACCGGTTCCTCGCCGTCGCCTACCACCGCTACCTCCGCCAGCTCCCGCGCCGGACGCTCGCCGACAGCCAGAGCGGGTTCTGGGTGTTCCGCCGCCGGGTGCTGGACGCGGTCGAGCTCACCCAGGACGGGATGGCGCTCAGCGAGGAGCTCAAGATCGAGGCGATCCGCCGGGGCCTCGTGTTCGTCGAGGTGCCGATCCGGTACGGCGAGCGCGCCGGCGCGCCGAAGCTGCAGAGCTGGCGCGACGGGCTCCAGAATCTCTGGTTCCTCGCCGAGAAGCGGCTCGAGATCGCGCGCGAGAAGCCCCCCGACGGGGCCGCGGCGACGCGCTGACGGCGCCTACTGCGTCTTCCCGGACCGCTCGCGGGACTTGACGCGGAGCCCCTTGTACCCGCAGCGCCGGCACTGGACCGCCTTGGGGGGGTTCCGGGCCGAGCAGTTCATGCAGATCCGCTTGTTGAGCAGTCGCTCGACCGCCTCGGGGAACGGCATGGGGGCGCGCGGGGACCGCCCCTTCGGTATAAAACGTGGGGGGGACCGGTGGGCTCTTCCGGGCGGTCGATCGCGGAGCCGGGGTCGAAACGCTCCCGCGACGCTCGATCCCGGCGCCGGAGGCGTTCGTCGGTCCGTGATCCGCTGCCAGCCGTCGACCGGCGCGCGATCGCCGGGGGCTCCGGTCGCGGCTTACCGCACGACCGGCAGCTCGGTCAGCCCGTCCGGTCTCCGGGGCGGACCAAGCCTCTGCAGCGACTCCAACAGCGCCCGGAGGTCTCCCTCGGACCACCCGTCGAAGGCTCGGACCAGCTGACGGACCGCCGTGCGTCGCAGCCGCCGGCACGTCCGGCGCCCTTTCGGGGTCGCCTCGACGAGGATCTCGCGCCGATCCTTGGGGTTCCGTGTTCGGGTGACCAATCCGTCCGCCTCCAGCCGGTCGACCAGCCCGGGCATGTTCGCCGTGGTCACGCCGAGCGTTCCGGCCAGCGCTTTGGAGGTGGTGGGGCCCCGACCGACCAGCAGCCGGAGGACCACGAATCGGCTGAACGGGATCCCCTCCCTTCGCAGGGAAGCCCCGAGCCGCGCCGCGAACGCTTGGTGGGCCGACCGGATCGCCCGATGGACCTGCTCGACGAGCGCCGGGTCGGGCCGTCGCCGGGAGGGCCCGCGACCTCGAACGGTGGACCTCACATCCCTCCTGGGTACATTCGATGACCCGATAGCTAACCACTTAGTCATTATATCGTTCTCCGGACTGCTGCGGCCGAGACCTCTCCGTGATCGCGCGCGTTCGGGTGCTGGAGTCGTACCGAGTCACGCCGAGCGTGCACGGCGTGAAGCTCGAGAAGCCGGCGGGGTTCCAGTTCGCGCCCGTCCAGTTCTGCGGCGTGGAGCTTTCGACCCGGAACGGTCCGATCGAGTACCCGATGTCGCTCGCCTGCTCTCCGACGCGGTCGTACCTCGAGTTCGGCGCGCGGGCTTCGAACTCCCCGTGGAAGGAGGCGTTCGTCGCTCTCCAGCCCGGTGACGAAGCGGAGGTCGACGGGGCGTACGGTCGCTTCGTCTTGGACGAAACTCGCCCGGCCGTCCTCGTCGCCGGCGGGATCGGGATCACCCCCCTCAAGGGGATGGCGGAGTACGCGGCCGACCGGCAGCTTCCCCTGGACGTTCGGCTGGTCTACTCGAGCCGGAACGAGGACGAGATCGCGTACCGCTCGGAGGTCGACGATCTGGCTCGACAGAACCCTCGCTTCACCGTCCTTCACACCCTCACCCAAGCTTCGAAGGAATCGTCCTGGAGCCAACGGCGGGGGCGCCTCGACGCGAGCCTTCTCACCGAGGCGTCGCACGGCCTGTCGGACCCGATCTACTACGTCTGCGGGGCGCCGGAGATGGTGCGGGGCACCTACCACCTGCTTCAGAGCCTGGGCGTCGTGCCCGACCGGATCCGGTTCGAGGTGTTCCGCGGCTACGGACAGCCCCGATCGAAGTCGGGGGACCGGATCGCTGGATGAGCCGATCGCGTCGCCGGTGATCCCGAGCCGATCGTCCGACCGCCGGGCACGGACGAGACGCTTCACGCTCGGTCCGAAGGAGCTACGAAGTGAGTCCTCTCGGCCCCTGGGGGCCCGGGCCCCGGAGCGCCCCGTTCGGCCCCGATGCGGGCCGGCGACAATCGCCTTACGCGGAAGCGCGAGTACGGGGCCGTGGAGCCGTCCGAGGGAACGGTCGCCGTGCGCCTAGCCCGCCACGCCGTGCGCGAGGCCGCCGGGGCCGACGCGGGGCCGCCGCCCTCCGTTCCCGACGGCCCACCGTTCGACCAGCCGCGGGGGGTCTTCGTGACGATCCGTCGACACCCGAGCGGGGCACTCCGCGGCTGCATCGGGTTCCCGCTCCCGCACTACCCGCTCGCCGGCGCGATCGTCCGCGCGGCCCGCGCCGCCGCGACCGACGATCCCCGGTTCCGTCCGCTGGCCGGCCGGGAACTGCTCGCCGTGACCGTCGAGGTGTCGGTCCTGACGATCCCCGAACGGGTCGCGGGCGGCACTCCCGCCGAGATCGCCGCGGCCGTGCGCGTCGGCCGCGACGGGCTGATCGTCGAGGGCGACGGGACGAGCGGCCTCCTGCTCCCGCAGGTCGCCCCCGAACAGGGGTGGGGCGTCGAGGAGTTCCTCGACGGGACGTGCGAGAAGGCCGGCCTTCCGCCGGGCGCGTGGCGCTCGCCGCGCGTCCGTGTGTACCGGTTCCAGGCCGAGATCTTTGCCGAGGAGCGACCGGACGGACCGGTCGTCCGGGAAGGCTCGGGCCCTACGTCGGGCGACGCACCAGCCGCGCCGAGAAGCTGACGCCGTCGAGCTCCCACCGCCGGACGTCCGCTCCGTCCGCGAGGGTCCCGTCGGTCAGTTCGAGCGGATCGGCCAGCAGCTCGTGGGCCAACTCATTGCGTCGGGCAATCAGGGCCCGGTGGAGCGGCCCGGTCGCGGCGAGCTCGATGCGCACCGGCTCGCCGTACCGCAGCCCGATCTCCTTCCGGGACTGCTGGAGGCGCCGGCCGACCTCGCGCACCAACCCCTCTTCGAGCAGCGCTTCCGTCGGTCGCCGCGAGAGCGCCATGCGCACCTCTCCGGACTCCTCGCGGAGCACCCAGTCCGCCTCCGGGTAGCTCCCGCGGCTCGCGGGGTCGGCGCGAACGACCCGGCGAACGTTCAGCTCGTCGGCGAGGAGCGCCGTCCCTTCCTCTCCGAGGAGGGCGACAGGCGACGGCGCGGATGAGAAGACGACCAGCTCCGGCAGCGGGATCCGCGAGCGGACGCCGGCCCGCTGCCGGAGCTCCCGGCCCGCCTCGACCTCCGCGCGGAGCGCCTCCATCGCCGCCTCGAGTGCCGGATCGCGGTCCGCGAGCTCCCCCGGCCAATCGGCCACGTGGACCGAATCGTCCGCCGAACGGTACCCGTGCTCGCCGACTTCCTGGTGAAGCCACTCGGCGACGAACGGAACGAGCGGGGCGATCGTCCGCGCGAGCCCGAGGAGCGCGTAGGAGAGCGTCGCGTGCGCCCGCCGGCGATCGTCCGGGCCGGTCTCTCCCCAGAACCGGGGCCGGGAGCGCCGCAGGTACCACGTCGACAGGTCGTCGACGAACTCGCGCACCGCACCGGCCGCCGGTCGAGGGTCGAACTCGGTCAACGCGGCGGTGACGGCCGACCGGGTCCCCTCGAGGCGGGAGAGGAGCCAGCGATCGAGCGCCGCGGTCGGCGCGGGACGAGCCGTCGCCGGAGCCAGGGCGTCCGAGCGGGCGTTCTCGAGGTGGAAGGCGACCACGTTCTCGAGCGTCCCCAGCGTCCGGGCCGCGGTCTTCTGGACGGTCGCCTCGCCGAGCCGGGTCGGCTCGGTGAAGTCGGTGGAGAGGAACGTCCAGCGCACCGGGTCGCCACCGAACCGCGCGAGGAGCGACATCGGCTCCACCGCGTTCCCCTTCGATTTCGACATCTTCCGGCCGCCCTCGTCGAGGAGCATGCCGTTGACGAGCACCGTCCGGTAGGCCGCCCGGTCGAACAGGAGCGTCGCGATCACCAACAGCGAGTAGAACCAGCCGCGCGTCTGGTCGAGCCCCTCGGCGATGTAGTCGAGCGGCGACGTGGGGTCGAACGGGCCCGGCTCGAACGGGTAGTGGAACTGGGCGAATGGGGCGGACCCGCTGTCGTACCAGCCGTCGATGGTGTACGGTTCCCGTCGCGCGTCCGCCCCGCACTGCGCGCAACGAACGCGGAGCCGGTCGACCGCGACCCGGTGCGGGTCGAACGGCGTGGGGAGCGGCGCCCCGCTGCGCTCCGCGAGCTCGGCGAAGCTCCCGACGCACGTCGCGTGGCCCGCCGGGCAGAGCCAGATCGGGAGCGGTGTACCCCAGTAGCGGTTCCGCGACAGCGCCCAGTCCTTCGCCTCCGTGAGGATGTTGCCGAACCGGCCGTCCCGCAGGTGTTCCGGAACCCAGGCGACCGAGGCGTTGTGCCGGACGAGACGTTCCGTCGCCCGCGAGGTCCGGACGAACCACGAGTCGATCGCGCGGTACAGGAGCGCGGAGTCGCACCGCCAGCAGAACGGGTACGTGTGGCGGATCGTCTCCGACCGGTACAGCAGTCCGCGGGCGTCGAGGTCCTTCGTCAGGATCGGGTCAGCCGCCTTGAACGATCGGCCGCGGACGAGCGGGACCCGGTCGGTGAAGACGCCCCGGCTGTCGAGCGGGTCGTAGACCCCGACGCGCTCCCGCGCCCCGATCCGCTGGTCCTCCGGGCCGAAGCTGGGCGCGACGTGGACGAACCCGGTCCCCTCCTCGGTCGTCACGAAGTCGTCGAGCACGATCCGGTGGCGCCCCTCGCCCGGCCCGGGCGAGTCGAACGGGGCCCGGTACGTCGCCCCCGCGAGCTCCGAGCCCCGCAGGTGAGCGACGACGGCGGGGGCGGTGGGGAAGTAGCGGGGGACCGCGGCGGACGCGAGGACGACCTCGCGCCCGTCGCTCTCCCGGACGACTGCATAGTCGAGGTCGGCCCGCGCGGCGACCAGGAGGTTCGACGGCAGCGTCCACGGGGTCGTCGTCCAGACCAGGAGGTCCCGGGCGGGCGCGCTCCCGCCGACCAGCGGGAAGCGCACCGTCACGCTCGGGTCGGTCGCGTCGCGGTATCCCTGGGCGACCTCGTGGGAGGAGAGCGGCGTCTCGCACCGGGGGCAGTACGGGAGGACGTAGTGCCCCTTCTCGAGGAGGCCCCGGTCGAACAGGGTCTTGAGCGACCACCAGACGCTCTCGATGAACGGCGGGTCCATGGTGCGGTACGCGCGGTCGTAGTCGAGCCAGTAGCCGAGCCGTCGGCTCATCTCCCGCCACGTCGCAGCGACCTCGAGCGTGCCGGCCCGGCACTCGTCGCAGAACCGCTCGACGCCGAACGCCTCGATCTCCTTCTTCGACTTGAGGCCGTGGCGCTTCTCGATCTCGAGCTCGACCGGGAGCCCGTGGCAATCCCAGCCGGCCATCGCGCTCACGATCCGGTCGCCGCGCATCCGGCGGAAGCGCAGCTGGACGTCCTTGAGGGTCCGCGCCACGAGGTGACCGAGGTGCGGGGCCCCGTTCGCGGTCGGTGGACCCTCGGTGAAGCGGAACACCGGGCCGTCCGGCCGGCCGTACAGCACCCGGGCCGGAACGCCCGTCCGTTCCCAGTAGTCCAGCACGCGGGGGTGGATCGGGTCGCCCCGCGCCGTCCCTGCCCCCTCCGCCGCCATCGCGGACGAGGACGAAGGCACCGGGATAAAACTCCGTGGCTCGGGAGCGCTACCGGCGGAGCCCGTACGGCGGCGGCGAGCGGGACTCGGGTCCGACGCGGCTGCTCGGGTGGGCGGCGACGATCCGGCCCTCGACCGCCACGACGTGGCACCCCGGGCCGATCCGCACCTCCGGCGCGCGGACGAGCGCCACGTCGACGCCCGTGATCGACACCCGGTCCCCTTCGATCCGGTCGATCGACGCCTCCGGGGTGCGGCCGAACGCCCGGTCGACGACCGAGCGCACCGGCCCCCGCACGACCAGCTCCTTCGCGACGATCGAGCCGATACGGGAACCGGTCCGAAGGACCGCGTCGATCCGGGGCCCTCCGATCCGGTCGTCGATCTCCACAACGCCCTCGAGCCGGCCCAGCCCGACCGAGGCCGAGGCGAGGTGGATCCGGCCCACGAGGCTCGCGCGTCCGTCGACGGTGAGAACCCCGCGCACGCCGATCGTTCCGCGGAGATCGACCTCCCCCGCGTGGACCCCGGCGGTCGCGAGGAGCTCCTGTCGCCCCGAGATCGCCCCCGCGACGTCGACCGGGCCGTGGACCTGGAGCTCGCCGCGCAGATCGACCCGCTGGGCCCGGAGGGCACCCCCGATGGCGACGACCCCGGCGAGCACGACCTCGTCGGCGACGGCGTCGCCCACCACCTTGACCGTCCCCCGGGTCGACCAGCGCACCGCATCGACCCGGTCGTGGCGGACGACCCCGCGATCGACGACCGCGGGCCCGCGGGAGCCCGCCGCGGCGGCCGCGACCGGGGGGGCGGGAACGGCCGACACGACGTTCACCCGGCGGGGACCGGCGGGATCTTCAGTCGACGGTGGTCGACCATGATGCATCGGTTCTCCAGGACGACCGCCCCCGCCGCGCGGGCGCGGGCCGCGGCCCCGGCGTGCTCGACCCCGAGCTGCATCCAGACGGCCGGCGCTCGGCGCGCGATCGCCTCGTCGACCACCGGGGGCACCTGGTCGCTCCGGCGGAAGATATCGACGACGTCGATCCGGACGTCGCTCGGGATCGCGGAGAGCGACGGGTACGACCGGGCGCCGAGGATCTCGGGAACGGTCGGGTTGACGGGGACGATCCGGTACCCCTGCCCGATCAGGTAGCGTGCGACCTCGTTCGAGTCGCGGTCGGGTTTGTCGGAGAGGCCGACGATCGCGATCGTGCGCGCGCGGGTGAGCAGGGCGCGGACCTCCTCGTCGGTCGGGACCACGAGAGGCCGACGCGGGGCGGTCTCTTGATGCTGTCGGGGGGCCCGGGGGGGTCCGCCCCGCTAAGAGGCCGCCGGCCTCGGCCGAGGGGATGCACCTCGACTACACCGGCCTTCGGGTGACGAACCTTCCGCGCGCCCTCGCGTTCGCGGAGCGCGGGCTCGGGCTCCGGGAGCTGCGGCGGGGGAAGGTCCCCGGGGCCGGTACCTGGGTCCTGATGGAGGACCCGGTCTCGCACCAGCGGATCGAGCTGAACCACTACCCGAAGGCGTCGAAGTTCGCCACGCCGTTCGCGGCCGGGGAGGCGCTCGACCACCTCGGCGTGCGCGTCTCCTCGATCGCCGCCGCGGGGCGACGCCTGCGCCAGGCCGGGGCCCTCCGCCGCCACACGGTCCGGTGGCGCGGGACGGTCGTCGTCGAGTTCTGGGAAGGTCCGGACGGGCTGTGGGTCGAGCTGATCCTCGACCCGGCGCTCTAGGACGGCGCGGGCGGCGGATCCGGCTCGGCGAACGGGTCGTCCCCGAGCGGGGGGGTCCCGAGCCGTTCCGGGGCGAAGTAGCCGACCGCCGCGACCGCGGCGCCGACGAGCACGAGGCCGTACCGGAGCGCGAGGGCGATCCCGCCCCAGCCGGGGATGGCGCCCAGGAAGGCGGTGGCGTCCATCTGCCCGTGCAGGAGGGCCGGCACGACGAGGTTGCCGCCCGAGAGGCGGTACGTCGCCGCGAACGCGAACCCGGCGAGGAACAGCGTCGGATAGATGAGCGGCGCCGCGGGGCCGTACGTGAACCCGTAGTACAGGTGGACCCCGGCGAAGACCGCGCTCGTCCACGCCGCGGGGACGAGCCACGAGCCCCCGCGCCCGTTCCAGTAGCCGAAGATCCACCCGCGGAAGATCACCTCCTCGACCGCTCCGACGACGAACGAGAACCCGACGAAGAACCACGGGTCGCTCTTCGCCTGGGCGAGGGCGGGGTTCGACCGCGAGAGGAACTGGAGCGCCGCCGGATCGATGATCTCGTAGACGATCACGAGGACGAGCACGAGCAGGAGGCCGAGCCAGAACAGCGCCGAGTACCACGCGAGCCCTTCCCACGTCGCGCGGCCGAGGCGACGGCGCCACGCGGTGAGCGGCGCCGGGCCGACCAGGACGGCGAAGGCGACGATCGGGACGCCGTAGACGACGAGCAGGTCGCCCGCGAAGCTCCCGTAGACGGCCCGGCTCGCGCGCCAGACGTACGGGACGTAGTACTGGCTGAGGACCGCGACGACGGTGATCGCGACCCCGGCGAAGTACCGCACGAGACCGGCGTCCGAGCGCGGCGGCGCGGCCCCGGCTCCCGTCACCGCCCGCCCCACGGCGGGCCGCTACATAGCGCCGGAGCGGCCCGGCTCAGGCCGGCGGCGACGATCCGCGAGGCGCGCCGACGACCGCGCGCTCGGCGGCCTTCAGGCAGGCGAAGAGATCCTCGAGCGTCGCCCGGGCGCTCGCGGCCGACGTCGCGCTCAGCGCGATCTCGAGCTCCGCCCCGCGCGTGGCGATCCGGACGAAGTCGGGCGTGTCGACCTGGACCGCCCGCCGGAGCGCTTCGGCCTCGGCCGGCGACGCGCAGCGACGCCGGACGACGACCGTCAGCTCGACGCCCGGCGCTTCGGTTCGGTCGGCGCCGATGGGGACCCTCCCGGCGCCGCGGCGCCCGGGCCGCGATCGAGCGCGCCCGGCACGATCGGGGCCGTCCGCGTCCGGCGCGCGGTCTCCGCCGCGGCCCGCTCGCGGAGGTACGCCAGGATCGACGGCCAGACCGTGCCGTCGTCGCGCTGCTTCGCCTCGAAGTTGTGCTCGCCGATGAACCGGACGAACGCCGCCTGGCTGACGGCGTCCCACCGCCCGGTCAGACGGCCGGAGTAGTAGCCGAGGACGGAGAGGTCGTGCTGCAGCGCCGCCGCCGTCTCGCCCTCGATCCGCCGTACGGTCGCCGGGTCCTCCCGGGAGAGCATCGTGAGGTCGTACAGCCGGAACACCCGGCGCAGCTCCTCGATCGGGGACGGGTGGTCGTCGACGCGCACGTCGACCCACCGGTCGCTGCCCCCGTAGCCGCCGCCGGCACGGCTCGCGAGGATCGCGGCCGACTGCATCCCCCGGCGGTCCCCGCCTTCCCGCTGGCCCGCGGCGAGCGCCGCGAGGAGCTTGTCCAACAGGTCGCCGGGGGTCGACTCGTACGTCCGGGCCATCGCCCGCACGACGGCCGGTCCGAACAGGATGTTCCCCTGGCAGGCGAAGCCGTCGCCGACCTCGTGGCCGGCCCACTCCATGCACTTCGCTCCGGTGAACGACGCCGCGCGCCCCTTCGCGTCGACGACCCCGAGCTGCCGCTCGTCCCGACCCGGGTCGTCGCCGGTGAGGCGGCGCACGACCTCCTCCGCCGGTCGACCCTCGCGCAGGAGCGCGAGGCCCTGGGGGCCGTACGCGGGGTTCGCGAGCGCCTGCGTCGCGACGGCGCCGACCCCGGCCTCGGCGTACGGGACGACCGCCCCGACGGCGATGAACTTCGACTGGACGGCGACCCCCCACGCCTTCCGCTCGGCATCGTAGGCGACGATCGAGAACGTCCCGAAGCGGGGCGGGGGCATGCGCGCCCGAAGGGCGACCGGCTTAAGAGGTTAGGAGCGGGCGCGGTCGGCGTCGGCGAGCGCCCGGTCGAGGGCCGCGAGAAGCCGGTCGGCGGCCGCGAGCGCCCCGTCCCGGTCCCCGCGTTCGCGCGCCGCCTCGGCCGACCGCAGGTCGGCGCGCAGCGCTTCGACGTTCACGCCCCGACGCTCGAGGATCCCCGCGAGGCGCGCCGCGAGGAGGAGTCGGTTGCGCAACCGGTCCTCCTCGGGATCGGGGACCGCCTCCGCGGTCCGCGCGGGCACGTAGTCGACGAGCCCTCGCGGCCATTGCGTGACCTCGCCCTCCCCCCGCCGGACCCGACGAGGCGGGCGCGACGATTCGTCGTCCGTCACGCGTCGCCCGGCGCGTCCGCGGCCGGTGCGGGCACGGCCCCGGCCCGGCGCGGGCGGGGGAGGCGCCCGACGAGCGCGCTCCAGAACGGGTCGAGCGCCCCGTAGAACTCGGGAGGGACCCCCGGGCCGGCGAGCGCGCTGCGCGCGGTCGCGAGGTGCGCCCGCAGGTCGTCGGCGGGGACGCCGTGGCCGCTCGCCCACGCCGCCGCCCCGTCGGCGAGCGCCAGCTGCTCCTCCGCCGTCCGGCGGGCGCGGCGCGCCTCCCGCTCCTCGGCCGCGAGGCCGTGCTCGGGGTTCCAGTGCGGCGGCATCGGCGCCGGGATCGGCACGCGCAGCTCGCGGAACGGGGCCGGCAGCGACGGCCAGCGGGGCTCGGCGAACCGGATCGACAGGAGGTCGAGCGCGCTCAGGGCGCCCGCGTAGTCGCCCGCGCGGTACGCCGCCTCCGCCTTCTCGAACGGCTGCATCAGCTCGGGCGCGGGGCCGCCCTTCCACGAGTCGAGCAGGAGCGCGACGTGCGACGGGACGAGGCGTCGGAGCGCGAGGCGCTCGGGGGGCGTCGGGGCGGGGGGCGCCGGGGCCGGCTCCTCCGTCCGTTCGGGCGGGCGGTTCGGGGCGCCGGGCACAGGGGGGAGGGCGGGGCGTTCAGAGGAACGCCTCGAACTCCTTCGTCACCTCGGGATACTTCGAGTGGACGGCCTTCAGGATGTTGTGGACGTTGAGCTTCTCGAGCCGGACGCCGGTGAGCGCGTCGACGATCTTGTCGAAGACCTCGTCGCTCAGCGTGACGAGCTTCTCCTTCGCGAGCCAGTTGCGGTACAGCTTCTCTTCGAGCCGGGCCCGCCAGCCCTTCTCGTACCGCTGCAGGAACTCCTTCGAGACGTCCCCGGTCTGGACGGCCTCGGCCGCGACCGTCCCGCAGATCTTCCCGGCGATGCATCCGTTCGCGATGCCGCCGCCGGTCAGCGGGTCGATCATCCGCGCCGCGTCCCCCACGATCATCACGCCGTCCGCGGCGGTCTGCCGGAGCGGCGGGGAGATCGAGACGCCGCCGCCGACCATGTCGATCTTCTTCCCCTTCGCGTAGCCGGGGTGCTTGTCGATCCACCGGTCGAGGTACGTCCGCGCGTCGGCGGGGCTCGTCACCTGGCTCACCTGGACGCCGATCCCGACGTTCGCGAGCCCTTCGCCCTTCGGGAAGACCCAGACGTAGCCGCCCGGGGCGACCTTCCCGAGGAAGAAGTCGCAGTAGCGGACGTCGCAGTCGACGTTCGTCATGCGGTACTGCAGGCACGTGTCCATGTCGCGGGTCGCGATGTTCGTCGGGAGGCCGGCCCAGCGTCCGACCTGGCTCTCGAAGCCGTCCGCGCCGATCGTGATCGGCGCCCGGAACTCGTAGGTCTCGCCGAACTGCTTCACCTTCGCGCCGACGACCTTCCCGTGCTCCTTCAGCACCGAGACGGCCGCGGTCTTGAGGAGGATCTCGACCCCGGCGTTCGCCGCGTCGATCGCGAGCTGCTTGTCGAACTCGTCGCGCTCGACGACGAAGCCGACCTCGTTCCCCGCGTGCTTCTCGTTGATCTCGAAGACCTTCTCGCTCGGCGAGTAGATGCGGGCCCCCTCGACCTCGAGGTTGATCCAGCGGCCGGGCTTGATCCCGACGTCGGCGAGCCAGTCCTTGCTCATCCCCTCGCCGCAGCGGACCGGACTGCCGATCTCCTGCCGCTTCTCGATCATCACGACGCGGGCGCCCTTCTTCGCCGCCCACTTCGCCGTCATGCTGCCGGCCGGGCCGGCGCCGATGACGAGGACGTCGGTGGTGCGGTCCTGGACCACGGGCCTCGCCCCCCGCTCAGCCGATCTCGATCGCGCCGACGGGGCACGCCTTCACGCAGATCTCGCACCGCGTGCAGACCCCTTCGTCGAACGTGATCCGCGTCTCGTCGAGGTAGATGCAGTTCAGCGGGCAGATCCCGACGCACGCCCCGCAGTAGATGCAGAGCTGCCCGGACGACTCGATATGCAGGCTCTTCTTGCTCGGCACCGCGGACTCCCCGAAGGACCGGGCGCCGCGATATTAAAGTCTATCCGGCGGACGCGCTCCGCCCTCGGAGGCGTCGCGCTCCGCGAGCCACCGTTCGGCGTCGATCGCCGCCATGCAGCCCGAGCCGGCCGCGCTCACCGCCTGACGGTACCGTCGGTCGTGGACGTCCCCGGCCGCGAAGACGCCGTCGACGCTCGTCCGCGTCCCGTCGCGCACGACGACGTACCCCTCGGGGTCGAGGGCGAGCGCGCCGCGGAACACCTCCGTGGCCGGATCGTGGCCGATCGCGACGAACAGGCCCCCGACCTTCAGGTCGGTCGTCGGGCCGCCGGCGGCCGGGGCGAGCCGCACCCCTTCGACCGTCTCGCCCCCGAGCACCTCGACGACCTGGCTGTTCAGGCGGAAGGAGATCTTCGGGTGGCGACGGGCCCGATCCTGCATGATCGAGCTCGCACGCAGGCGGTCGCGACGGTGGATCACGGTGACGTGGGTCGCGAAGTTGGTGAGGAACAGCGCCTCCTCCATCGCGGAGTCGCCGCCGCCGACCACGGCGAGCTCGCGGCCCTTGAAGAAGAACCCGTCGCACGTCGCGCAGGCGCTGATGCCGTGGCCCTTCAGCCGCTCCTCGGACGGGAGGCCGAGCCACCGCGCGTTCGCGCCGGTCGCGACGATCACGGCCTCCGCGCGCACCGTTCCGTGGGTGCCGGTCGCGAGCTCGAACGGGCGGTGCCCGAGGTCGACCCGCGTCACGTTGTCGTCGATCAGCACCGCCCCGAACCGCTCCGCCTGGCGGCGCATCCGGTCGACCAGCTCCGGCCCCTGGATCCCGTCGGGGAAGCCGGGGAAGTTCTCGACGTCCGTCGTGATCAGGAGCTGGCCGCCGGACGGCACGCCGGTCAGGACGAGGGGCTTCAGCTCCGCCCGGGCGCAGTACAGCGCCGCGGTGAGGCCGGCCGGGCCGCTTCCGATGATCGCGACGCGGGTCGCCCGGGGGCTCTCGGGCATCGTCGAGGACCGACCGACGGTAGGATAAATCGCCGAGCCCCCGCGGGCGACTCCGTCAGCGGACGTCGTTCGGGGTCGGCGAGCGAGGGGGGAGCCGGATCCGGTCCTCCGCCTCCGCCGTGCCGTAGCCGGAGCGGAAGAAGACGAGCGGAGGGGCGTCGCGTCCGGGGTGGATCGCGGTCACCTCCCCGACGACGAGCCGATGGTCGAAGGCGGGGGCGATCGACACGACCCGGCACTCGAAGGCCCCGAGCGTCCCCTCGAGCAGCGCCGCGCCGGAGGCTCCGCGGCGCACGGGCAGGTCGCGGAACTTCTGCTCCGACGGGACCGCCTGGGCGAACCGGTCGCTCACCGGGCGCTGGTCGGCCGCGAGGACGTTGACCGCAAAGGCGCGCGCCCGCTCGACGATCGGGAGCGTGTCGACGTCGTCCTGGAGGCTGACGAGGACCGACGGCGGTCGGAGGGAGACCGACAGGAAGGCGTTGACCGTGAGGCCAGCGTCGATCGTGCCGTCGTGCGCGGTCACGACCGTCACCCCGGTCGCCCACCGACCCATCGCCCGGCGGAACTCGGGGGCGATCGACCCGCTCACTCGTCCCTCCAGCGGAACAGGCGGATCGCCAGCAGGAAGACGACCGCCCCGGCGACGACGACGATCGCGAGGTCGGTGGCCGCCCGGGCGGTGTTGTGGAACAGCATCACCTGGTTCATCCCGTCGATGACGTAGTACAGCGGCAGGATGTGGGCGAACTCCTGCAGCCCCCCGGGAAATTGGGAGACCGGGAAGAACGTCCCGGAGAGGAACATCATCGGGAACGTGATGATGTTCCCGATCACGGCCGCGCTCTCGGGCGTCGGGGCGGCGGCGCCGGCGAGCATCCCGAGCGAGACGAAGAAGAACGGCCCCGCGACCAGGAACGGCAGCAGGCCGACCCCGACCGTCTCGTGGGCCCCGAACCCGCCGCGCCCGACCGCGAGCACGATCGCCGCGGCCGCGAAGGTGAGGAGGACGTACCAGAGGATCCGGGACGTGAGCCACTCGCCGCGGGTGAGCGGGGTCAGGGAGAGCTGGCGGAACAGGCCCTCCTTGCGGTACGACGAGGTGACGTCGACCATCGAGAACATCGGGCTCGTCAGGATCGAGAAGCCGATCAGCCCCGGGATCAGGTAGTCGATGTACGTGTAGATCGTGCTCCCGACCCCCTTCGCCGGCGGCACCTCGATCACGGGGGAGCCGTGGGCGAGGGCGAGGTTGAACTGGTTCGCGACGCCCGCGACGGCGAACAGCGCCTCCCCGCCCGCCGAGGCGTCCTGCGGGTTCGAGAAGACCGTGACGTCGACCGGCGTGGCGTTCGAGACGTTCTGCGAGAAGTCCGCCGGGATGACGAGCCCGACCGGGTCCCCGTTCTGCCCGAGCCAGCCGGCGAACGAGGCGGGGGTGACGGAGGGGTCCGTGACGACCTGGACCTTCACGATCGTCGTGTTGTTGAGGGCGCTCAGGAACTGCGTGCTCGCGGCGTGGTGGTCCTCGTTGAGGACGTAGACCGTCACCGCCCCGGAGCCGGTCGACGAGAAGATCAGGCCGAACAGTCCGATCAGGATCAGCGGGAAGATCAGCGAGAAGAACAGCGCCGCCGGGTTGCGGTAGTAGCCGCGGGCCACGACCCGGATGTCGGCGCCGATCCGACGGCCGTTCACGCCGGTCCCTCCGCCTTGAGCGCCCCGTCGTCCATCCGGCCGACGAGCCGAACGAAGACGTCCTCGAGGGTGTCCCGCTCCGTCGCGAACGACGTCCAGGGGAGCCCGCTCGCTTCCGCCGCGGTGAGGACGCGCAGGGCGTCGTGGGGGTCGCCGAGCTCGACGATCACCCGGCCCGCCTCCGCCCGAACGCCGCCGCCCAGGGCCTTCGAGAGATAGTCGGCGAGCGCGGGCGGCGCTTCGAGCTCGAGCCGGGTCTTCTGCCCGTGCGCGGCGATGATCTCGGACGGCGTGCCGACCGCGATGATGCGGCCGTGGTGGATGATCGCGACCCGGTCGCTGAGCAGCTCGGCCTCCTCCAGGTAGTGGGTCGTCAGGAAGACCGTGCGGCCGGCCGCCTTCAGCGATCGGATGACGTGCCAGATCGCCCGGCGGGCGTGCGGGTCGAGCCCGGTCGTCGGCTCGTCCAAAAAGCAGATCTCGGGGTCGTTCGAGAGCGCGAGCGCGAGCCCGAGCTTCTGCTTCTGGCCGCCCGACAGCTGGTCGTACCGGGCGTCCTTCTTGTCGAGGAGCTCCACCCGCGCGAGCAGCTCGGCCGCGTCGACCCGGCTGCGGAACAGCGCGCGGTAGTAGGCGACCGCCTCGCCGGGGGTGATCTTCTCGAAGAACCGGAACTCCTGCGGGATGACGCCGACCCGGGCGTGGAGCGCCCGACCGTCCGTCCACGGGTCGAGCCCCAGGACCTGGACCTCGCCGGAGGAACGGCGGCGGAGCCCCTCGAGGATCTCGACCGTGGTCGTCTTGCCGGCGCCGTTCGGCCCGAGGAAGGAGAAGACGCTTCCCGCCGGGACGGAGAACGAGATCCCGTCCACGGCCGTGAGATCGTCGTACCGCTTGACGAGGTCACGGACCTCGATCGCGTCGGCCATCCGACCGAGGCACCGGGCGGGCCTATGAAACCCTGCGCTCCCCGCCCCCGATCGACCCCTCGGGGAGCTCGCGCGTGACGGCGCCGCCGGGCGGCACCGCGTCCTCGCCCGCAGTCGTGGAGACGGCGAGCGACCTCGGTCCGCTCCACCGGACGGTCAGCCGCGGGCGGGCGAACTCGAGGCCGACGAAGCCGCCCCCGAGGCGGAGTCGGTCGATCGAGGCGGAGCGCCAGCTCGGGGGGAAGCGGGGGAGGACGGTCAGCCGGGGTACGTGCGCGTCCATCGAGAGCCCCCAGAGCCGCTCGAAGACGGTCGCGATGTACGGCCCGACGCTCAACCCCAGGAGGAAGCAGGAGTTGTACGCCTCGGGGCGATCGCCCCGATAGCATTCGTTCGCCCCCCCGCCCTCCGCGGCGTACCGGGCGGCGGCGCGTCCGAGCAGTTCGACCCCCAGCTCCGTCTCCCCGGCCGCGAGCGCCGCGTCGGCCGCCCAGAGCGTGGCGATCGTCCAGACCTGGCCGTCATGGTAGGCATCCGGCCGATACCCGGGGTCCCGGCGCGACAGCGTGCGCACGCCCCAGTCGGCGAGCAGGTCGTCCTCGGCCGCCCGGCGCACGAGCCGGAGCGCCCGGTCCGGCTCGAGCAGTCCGCCGCTCACCGCGCGGAGCGCGTTCGGTCGGACCTGCGCCACGGGTCGCCCCCCGCGGAGCGAATCGTACAGGTAGCGCTCCTCGGGCCAGTCGTACGCCGTGCGCACGGTCGACGTCAGCCGCTCTGACCGGTCGACCCGCTCGGCGGCGGAGCGGCCGCCGGCGTCGGTCGGGTCGAGCCGGGCGGACGCCCGCAGCGCCTCCGTCCAGAGCACCTGCACGTCGATCGCATGGTCGCGGCGGTCCGCCGAGTCCCAGATCGTCGTGTCGGGCGCATCGATCCCGTAGTGGACCCGGCCGAGCGAGCTCGTCGCGGCGCTGATCTCTTCGGCCTCCCCGCCGTTGCGGAAGAGCCCGGTCGCCGGGTCGCTGCGGCCCCAGCCCCAGGCGACGACCGCCCGGATCGCGGGCAGCCACTCCCCGGCGGTCCGGTCGTCGCCCGAGTGCGATCGGTACAGGTCGGCGAGCCCGGGATAGTAGAGCGAGGTGTCGGACGTGCCGTAGAGGAAGATCGGCCCGGGGGAGAGCTGCATCGGCAACTCCCCCGGCTCGCCCCCGAGGAGCGGGAGCGGGGAGCGGGCCCGGTATCGGAACACCGTCGAGATCGTGCGGGCGGCCCAGTCGAAGTCGCCCAGCCAGATCACCGCCGGCAGCATCCAGGCGATATCCCGGCACCAGAGCGAGGAGTACCACGGATACCCGGCGACGAGCCCGGTCAGCGAGTCGTCCGGCGCGGAGTACAGCCGCCGAAGGGCCGCGACCGCGGCCGCGTATCCCGCCTCGATCGGAGGAGCGTCCGGCAGGCGGACGACCGGCACCCCCTCGGCCCATGCCGCCTCGGCCGCTTCCGCGGCCCGCAGGCGAGGCTCCGGATCTGCGAGGACGTCGAGCGCCTCCGCGGCGGAGCGGTCGAGGTCGGCCTCGAGCCCGCCGGAGACGAGCCAGCGGACCTCGGCCGTCGTGCCCGGGGCGAGCGAGAGTTCGTGGTCGGTTCCGAATTCCCGGATCGGACCGGTGTACCGACCGCCGATCCACGATCCGCGGTTGAGGTAGAGCCGGTCCGGGAGAGGCGAGCTCCGGACCGAGAGTCCGAACCCCCGCTGCCGGATCTCGATCCCATCGCGGGTAGTCGAGGCGCGGAACGACCGGGGCCGAATCCCCTCGACCATCACGGGCAGCAGGTACGGGCCGAAGGCGCTGTGGACCACGACGGAGAGCGGGCGACCGTCCGCCGCGCTCAGCCAGACCCGACGGAGGACCCCCGGCGGCCGGGCGACCGGGGCGATCTCCTGGCGGAGCAGGAGCGGGCCGAGCCGGTGCTCGCTCCGCCACCGGTCGCCCTGCTGAAGACCCGTCCCGGGAGCGTCCGACAGGGCGAGGTCCGTCGTGCCGTCGAAGATCGACAGTCGCCAGGCTCCGGTAAGGCGGACCAGCTGGCCGAAGACGCCGCCCCAGTCGTCGACCGCTCCCCGCGCCTCCCGATAGAGGGTGAGGTCCCCCGAACGATCCCCGATCGCCGCCGAGGAGAGGGAGCGGAGCAGAAAGCCGGTCGGGGCCGGTCCCTCCGACGACGTGACGGGGGTCATCCTCGACCCACCACGTCGCGGAACTGGAGCCAGACGAGCGGCGGAATCGCCCGGCTCTCGAGCTCGAGCCGAACCGTCACGGTCGACCCGACGTCGTCGCCCGGGACCTCGGCCTCCACCCGGATCGGCACGCCGGCCCGCAGCGAGATCGGGGCGTCGGGGGTGATGCCGTCCGCCGGACGCCACGGGCCGCGCGGGTCGGGCCGGAGCCGGAGTCGGGCCGGCGGAACCGGCTGCCGCTCCCACACCAGGCGCGCCGCCGAGAACGCCCCGGTCCGCAGCGGAGGGTTCCCGAGCTCGAACCGGACCGTGCCCCCGCTCCGAACGAGCGAGCCGGCGAGATAGACCGACTCCTCGATCGTCTCGGCGACCCAGAGGATCGACTCCACCGACCGGGGTCCGTACTCGAGACCGAGCTCGAGCCCTTGCCGGACGACGGACAGCGCGCGACCGACGGCGCCCGCGCGCACGGGGGCGCGGACGGGCCGACGCCGTTTATTCGTTCCGCCGGGCGCCGCGGCCGCCGCCGGCCCGCCACGGCGCCCCATCGATCTCGATCTCGGCCCCGTGAAGGCGCGCCCCGAACCCGAACCGCGCGCCGCCGCCGAGCCGCAACGTCACCGAGCCGGCCGCGAGCTCGCCGACCTCGGGGGCCCGGTCGATCGCGGGATTCACCCCGAAGATCAGCTCGGTAGCGAGATCCCGCCCGCGCCCGCCGCGACCGTACCCGAGGGCGAACGCTTCGCCGCCCCGATCGAACGAGAACTCCCGGAGCCGACCGGCGCCGAGGACGAACCGGGCGCCCCGCCAGGTCGACGGCTCCGCGAACCGGTCGTACGTCGGCCGGTTCGACTCCCAGACCCCGTTCGTTCGGCGGGGGCGCAGGCGGACCGCGACCCGGCCCGCCGGCAGGTCGACCGGAACGTCGGGCACCCCCGGGGACGCCCGACCGACGTCCGCCCGCAGCCTCCCGGTCGCGATCTCCACGGCCAGGTCGGTCCCGTTGGCATGCCGGATCCGGACGTGGCGCGCGCCCGCGAACGCGCGCACGACGGCGGCGCCCGCGCGTGCGAGCCGGTCCGGAGCGAGGGTCGTCGCCGCGAGCAGCTCGTCCCGCCAGGTGTCGGCGTCGACCCCGAACCGCCCGGCGGCGACCGAGGTCGCGTCGGCGATCGCGAGGCGGACGACACGCACCCGCCGTCGACGCGCTTCCGCCCGCCACGCCGGACCGTGCCAGTCCGCGATCGCCCGGAGCTCACCCGGAGCGATGCCGAACAGCCGAGGGAACGCTTCCGGCCCCCCGAGGTAGACGTACGCGTCCGCCCCGGGGAGCAACGCGCGGGACGCGGTCGGCACCGCCCGCCGCGGCGCGGCCGCGAGCCGTTCGAAGAACGCGTCCTCGTCGTCCACGGCCAGGACCGGTTCGGCGCCGAGCCGGTGCGCCTCGACGACGAGCGCCCGCGCCCACGGGAGCGCGTGCGTCCACGCCTCGACCGTCAGGTGCTCCCGGGGCCGGAGCGAGAGGTTCGTCCCGAGGACACGACGGGCGAGCGCGGTTTCGGCTCCCGCGCGCACGGCGACCTCAGCGGTCCCGAGGGCGATGCGGGTGGTGGTGGCCGGTACGGCCGCCGGCGACGGACGGCGAGGTGACCACCCAGCCCCCGCCGAGGATTCCCTTGACCCCGCGCAGGTCCTCGGCCGCGGCCGCCACCTCCCGGCGCTTGCCGAGCAGGACGACGACCTCCGCGCACGCCTCCCCTTCGAGGTGGATGTGCGTCGCCGACCGGACGTGCTCCCCCCAGCGGTGCTCCGCCGCCGTCAGGCGGGCCTGGACGTTCGGGGCGGTGTGACGGTACAGGAGCGCCACGGCCGCGAGGGCGTCGGCCTCAGGGTCCGCGAGCTGCTCGCCCGCGAGCTCCCGTCGGATCAGGTCGCGCACCGCGTCCGAGCGGCTGGCGCTGTTCCGGGCGAGGACCCAGCGGTCGAGCACCGCGAGCAGCTCTGGTTCGAGCGAGATCGCGGTGCGAACGACGCGCGCCGTCACGGCGGAGCCGCTCCGTCGTCGGGGACGCTCCGGCCCGGAGGCGCGGGGCCGAACCCGAGCGACTCGTATCTCTTGATCCGGTAGATGAGCATCGCGAGCAGCCACGCGCCGATGAACAGGGCGACGATCCCGATCCCGAGCGCCTCGAAGTCGAGTCCGTCGAGCCACGCCCAGACCGGCCCGCCCCAGCCGAGCTCGCCGCTGAGCACCTGGAGCAGCTCGACCCCGCCGATCGCGAAGGCGACGAGGACGGAGATGACCGTCAGCGTGAGGTTGTAGTAGATCTTTCGGATCGGACGCTGGAACGCCCAGCCGTAGGCGTACCGCATCGAGAAGCCGTCGCTCGTGTCCGAGAGGACCATCCCGCACGTGAACAGGAGCGGGAGGATCAGGATCGCCCAGAGCGGGAACAGCCCCGTGAACGCGAGATTCGTGGCGAGCGCGATCAGGACGATCTCGGTCGCGGTGTCGAACCCGAGCCCGAACAGCACGCCGATCGGGTAGATCTGCGACGGCCGCTCGATCACGCGGAAGAGGCGTCCGAAGTAGCGGTACAGGAATCCCCGGTTCTCCATCTGGCGGTCGAGACCCGCCTGGTCGAGCGCGCCGTCCCGCAGCCCACGGAACAGCCGGTAGACATCGAGCACGATGAGGAGGTTGACGAGCCCGATGACGAACAGGAAGACCCCGGAGACGAGCGTTCCCACGACCCCTCCGACCTGGGCGAAGCCGTTCACGTGCGCGCGGACGAAGCCGAAGGCGGCGACCAGCGCGACGACCATGCCGCAGACGATCGTCGAGTGGCCGAGGGAGAACCAGGTCCCGACCGTCAGGGGGCGCTGGCCGTCGTTCAGGAGCTTCCGCGTCGTGTTGTCGATCGCCGCGATGTGGTCGGCATCGAACCCGTGCCGCAGTCCCAGAACGTACGCCGTGATCGCGAGGCCGGAGAAGATGAGCCCGCCCGACGTCGTGACGCCCGGCACTTGGTGGGGCAGGAATCGGAACGCGGCCGCGAAGGCGAGGACCGTGACTCCCGCGATCGCGGCGTACAGGAGCGCCATGGAGATGCGCTCCCCCCGGGTGAGGCGGAGGTCCGACCGCGCGGCGACGGGGGACGGTGCCTCGGCCATCGTCCCCCCACGCGGCCCGACGGTTATAGCGTTGTGTCGTTCCTCGAAATCGTAGTACTGGCAGCGGCCCGAGGTCGGAGGCGACCGTTCAGGCGAGGGTGGTCGTGAGGACGGCGAGCGCCGAGTTGAGGCCGCTCGCGTCGAGCAGGAAGATCGTGTCCGTGTAGCACGAGAGCGCTTCCACGATGTTGATCCCCTGCGCGCTGAGCACCCCCGTCAGGTGGCGAAGGAGCCCGGGGGTCTCCTCGATGCTCTCCGGACTGGTCACGGCGACCTCCACCAGCCCCCGGCGCACCCGCACGACCTGTCCCTCGCGGAGCTGCCGGAGGACCCGCGGCACCGAATCCTCGTCGACGAGGACGACGGTTCCGCGCGACACCTGGATCACCCGGCAGAGCGAGTTCTCGTCGAGCAGCTCCTCGACAACGTCGCCGAGCCGTTGCAGGACATCCGCCCCCTGCGCGACCGTGATCGCCGCAACCTTCGTGCGGGTCTCGATCCGGCTCTTCTTCAGGACGCGGCGGACGCCGGACTCCCGCACGGATTCCGCCCGGCCCCGAGGATAGCGTCGGCACGCGGCGACGACCGCGTCGAGGCCCCGGACGTCGAGGTCGTGCGCGACCTGCCGCGCAACCGCGGAGTAGTTCGCGATCCCCCCGCGAATCGCATCCGCGAGGACGGGATGCGCGTCCAGGTAGGTCCGTACCCGCCGGGCCACGGATTTTCCCTCGTCCGGCATGATTGTCGTGTTTTGGACAAAACTGCCCAATCATGTCGCCATGCGGCCACATCCTATAAATTCGACCGGGCCGTGGCTCGTGCTACCCCCGACCCCGATGGTGCGCGACAAGGTGGTGTTGGCGTACTCCGGGGGGCTCGACACCTCCGTCGCGATCCCGTGGCTGCGGGAGCACAAGGAGCTCGACGTTATCGCGGTGACGGTCGATGTCGGACAGCCGGTCGACCTCGAGACGGTCCGGCAGAAGGCGGAAGCGTCCGGCGCGGTCCGGGCGTACGTCGCCGACGCCCGGGCCGAGTTCGCGGACGAGTTCGTCCTCCCCGCGCTGCGCGCGAACGCACTCTACGAGGGGGTCTACCCCCTCAGCACCTCGCTGGCCCGGCCGCTGATCGCGCGGCACATGGTCGAGATCGCCCGGAAGGAAGGGGCGAAGTTCGTCGCGCACGGCTGCACCGGCAAGGGGAACGACCAGGTCCGATTCGACCTCTCCACCACCGGCCTCGCACCGGAGCTAGGCGTGATCGCCCCCGCGCGCGAGTGGAAGATGACGCGCGAGGACGAGGTCGCGTACGCCCGGGCCCACGGGATCCCCGTCGAGGCGACGAAGCGGTCGCCGTACAGCACGGACGAGAACCTCTGGGGCCGGTCGGTCGAGTGCGGGATCCTGGAGGACCCCGCCGTCGAGCCGCCGGAGGAGGTCTACGGCTGGACCCGCGCCCCGGCGGACGCCCCCGACGCGGCCGCGTACGTCCAGCTCGCGTTCGAGCAGGGGCGCCCCGTGGCGATGGACGGCCACCGGCTCCCGTTCCACGAGCTGATCGCACGGCTGAACCGTCTCGCCGGCGACCACGGCGTCGGGCGGATCGATCACCTGGAATCCCGCATCGTCGGGATCAAGTCGCGGGAGGTGTACGAGTGCCCCGCGGCAACGGTGCTGATCCGGGCCCACCAGGCGCTGGAGGCGATGGTCCTTCCGCGGGACCTCCTCGATACGAAGCGGGGCCTCGAGGCCCGGTACGGCCAGCTCGTCTACGACGGCCTCTGGTTCGGGCCGCTAAGGGCCGCGCTCGACGCGTTCGTCGCGTCGACGCAGGAGCGTGTCTCCGGCGAGGTCGCCGTGAAGCTGTTCAAAGGGTCGGCCCAGGTCGCGGGCCGCCGTTCGCCCCACTCGCTCTACCAGCACACGCTGGCGACGTACTCCGCTGGCGACCGGTTCCGCCAGGAGATGGCGGAGGGGTTCATCTACGTCTGGGGACTCCCCACCCGGACCTGGGCGGCGCTCGAGCCCCCCGCCGATCCTCCCACGGTGCGCACCCCGCGCGCCCACCCGTAGCGATGCCGTCCCTCTCCAGCGGCCCCGCGGGGGCTCGGGCCGCCCCGTCGTACGTGCGAACGGACCAGGCGACGTTCCTGGGATCGCTCGCGGTCGACCGCGCGCTCCTCCCGTACGACCTTGCGGGAAGCGTGGCCCACGCCGAGATGCTCGCGCACGCTGGGATCCTCTCGCCGGCGGAGTCGAGCGCGCTCGTGGGCGGACTGCGTTCGATCGGCCGCGAGGCGGCGGCCGGCACGTTCCCCTGGCGGCCCGAGCTCGAGGACGTCCACACGAACGTCGAGCTGCGTCTGACCGAGCTCGTCGGCCCCGTCGGCGGGAAGCTGCACACCGCGCGCAGCCGCAACGACCAGGTCGCGCTCGACGAACGGCTGTACCTGCGCAGCGCCGTCCGCAGCCTCGGCGACCTGATCGTGCAGCTGCTCGGCGTGCTGCTCGCCCGGGGCGAGGCCGAGGCCGCGACCCCGATGCCCGGCTACACCCATCTCCAACGCGCCCAGCCGGTCACCGTCGGTCACGCGCTCCTCGCCCACTTCTGGCGGTTCGACCGCGACCTGGACCGGCTGCTCGCCACCGCCGCCCGGGCCAACGTGTCGCCGCTCGGCGCGGGAGCGCTCGCCGGCTCGACGTTGCCGATCGACCCCGAGTACGTCGCGCGCCGGCTCGGCTTCGACCGGGCGTTCGAGAACTCGCTCGACGCGGTCAGCGACCGCGACCCGTTCGCGGAGCTGCTGTTCGACCTCGCGCTGCTCGCGGTCCACGCGAGCGGCGTCGGCGAGGAGGTCGTCCTTTGGGCGTCGAAGGAGTTCGGCTTCCTCGAGCGGACCGCCGCGCTCGGTTCCGGCAGCAGCCAGATGCCCCAGAAGCGGAACCCGGACATCGCCGAACTGATCCGCGGACGCGCCGGCGGCCCGATCGGGGACCTCGTCGCCCTGCTCACGACCCTGAAGGGCCTCCCGCTCGCCTACGACCGGGACCTCCAGGAGGACAAGGCCCGCGTCTTCGACGCCGTCGGGACCGTCGGGGCGACCGTCTCGGCCCTCACCACCCTCCTGCGCGACCTGTCGTTCGACCGGGCGCGGCTCCTCGCCGCCGCCCGCGATCCGGAGCTCACGGCGACCGACGTCGCCGAGTGGCTCGCCGCCCGCGGCGTGCCGTTCCGCGAGGCGCACGAGGAGGTGGCGAACGCCGGGCCGACCGGTCTCTCGGCGGACGCGTTGCGCACCCGCTTTCCCCGGGCGGCGCACGACGTCGACCCCCTCTTCGACCCCGGCGTGGCGATCGACCGGCGCAGCTCTCCCGGGGGACCGGGGGCCGCCGCCTTCGGCCGCCAGCTCGCCCTCGCCCGGGCCCGCCTCGCGGCCCGGTCGGATTCCCTCTCCTCGCTCGGCCGCCTGGTCGAGCAGACCGAGGAGCTCGTAACCGAGGAACATCGATGACGGAGTGCCCGGAATGTGCCGCGAGCGTCGCCAGCGCCGACAAGATCCTGGGGGAGGTCTTCCCCTGCACCGACTGCGGGACGGAGCTCGAGGTCCAAGCGACCGAGCCGTTCAGCGTCCAGACCGCCCCGAAGGAAGCCGAGGACTGGGGTGAGTAACGGCTTCCGGCTCGGCCTGTTCTACACCATCGTCCGGCCCGAGGAAAAGGCGCTCCTCGCGGCGGCGGAGGCCCGCGGGGTCCCCGTTGAGCGGTGGGACGACGGCGAGGTGACGTTCGGCCTCGAGCGCCCGCCGGAGCTGCCGGACGTCGTGGTGAACCGGTCGGTGAGCCACACGCGATCGGTCTACGCGACGCGCTGCTTTGCCCACTACGGGGTTCCGACCGTCAACGATCCGGACGTGATCGACCTCGCCGGCGACAAGGTCCGCACGTCACTGCGGCTCGCCGAGCGCGGGATCCCCACGCCCCGGACGGTCGTCGCGCTCTCCGCCGAGGCGGCGATGAAGGCGATCGAGCAGATCGGCTACCCGGCCGTGCTGAAGCCGGCGGTCGGCTCCTGGGGCCGGCTGATGGCGAAGGTCGACGACCGCGGCGCCGCCGAGCAGCTGATCGAGCACAAGGAGGCGCTCGCGTCCCCCGTCCACTCGGTCTTCTACGTCCAGGAGTTCGTGCCGAAGCCGGACCGCGACCTGCGCGCGTTCGTCGTCGGCGAGACGGTCGTGGCGGCGATGTTCCGCCGCTCCGCCGACTGGCGGACGAACGCCGCGCGGGGCGCGACCACCGAGGCGGCGCCCCTCACCCCGGAGCTCACCGACCTCGCGCTGCGGGCCGCCCGGGCCGTCGGCGGCGGGGTCCTCGCGGTCGACCTGATGGAGTCGCATGACGGGCTCGTCGTCCACGAGGTCAACCCGACCCCGGAGTTCAAGGCGCTCCAGGCGGCGACCGGGGCGGACGTGGCCGGAGCGATCGTCGATTACGCGGTCGGGGTCGGCCGACGATGAACGTCGCGGTCGTCGGCGGCTCGGGATACGTCGGCGGCGAGCTCCTCCGCCTCCTCCTCGACCACCCGGGGGCGACCGTCGCGCAGGTAACGAGCGACTCGATGCCGGGCAAGGCCGTCGCGCGGGCGCACCCGAACCTGCGGAAGCGGACCGAGCTGAGGTTCGAGCCGCGGGCGTCGCTCCGCCCGGCCGACGTCACGTTCGTCGCGACCCCCCACGGCGAGTCGATGGACGGGATGGAGTCGCTCCTCGAGCACGGCGGTACGGTGATCGACCTCTCCGCCGACTTTCGACTCCACGACCCCGCGGCGTACCCGGAGTACTACGGGCGGGAGCACTCGTACCCGGAGCTGCTCCGCGACAGCGTCTACGGCCTTCCCGAGCTCCACCGCGAACAGCTCCGATCGGCGCGGCTGATCGCGGTCCCCGGCTGCATCGCGACGGCCTCGATCCTCGCGCTGCGGCCGATCGTCGGGCTGGCGGGGGTCGACCGGCAGCGGGTCGTCGTCGACGCGAAGAGCGGCTCGTCCGCCAGCGGACGCGACGCGGGCCCCGCCGGTCAACACGCCGAGCGCTCGGGGGTGATGCGGGCGTACGCGCCGGCCGGCCACCGCCACACCGCCGAGATCGAGCAGGAGACCGGCGCCCGCATCGCGCTGTCGTGCCACTCGGTCGAGGCGGTCCGCGGGGTGCTTTCGACCGTCCACGTGTCGACCGACCGCCCGTTCGAGGAGAAGGAGCTGTGGGGCGCGTACCGCGCCGCGTACGGGGGCGAGCCGTTCGTCCGGATCGTCCACGAATCGGACGGGATCTTCCGGGAACCCGAACCCAAGATCCTCGCGGGGACCAACTACTGCGATGTCGGGTTCGCGGTCGACCGGCACGCCGGGCGGGTCGTCCTCCTCGCCGCGATCGACAACCTGGGGAAGGGTGCGGCGGGGAACGCGGTCCAGTGCTTCAACATCCGCGCCGGACTCCCGGAGACGACCGGCCTCGGCTTCGCCGGCCTCCACCCGATCTGAGCCGGGACGATGACGATCGTCGTGAAGGTCGGCGGGGCCGTCGGCAACCGGGTCGATCCGGTCCTCGACGAGTTCCCGGGCCACCCCGAGTACGTGCTCGTCCACGGCGGTTCCGCCGAGGTCGACCGCCTCGGCGCAGCGCTCGGTCGCCCGGCGGAGTACTTCACCTCGCCGAGCGGGGTCGTCTCCCGGCGGACCGATGCGCGCCACCTCGAGGTGGTCGTGCTCGCGATCGCCGGCGGCGTGCAGACCGACCTCGTCGCGGGACTTCAGCGACGCGGGGTCCGCGCGGTGGGGCTCTCGGGCGTGGACGGCGGGCTCCTTCGGGCCCGCCGAAAGACCGGCTCCCGCGCCGTGATCGACGGCCGCGTCGTCCGGGTCACCGACGACCTCGCCGGGTCGATCGAGTCCGTTGACGCCGGGCTCCTCGGGTCGCTCCGGAGCGCGGGCGTGGTGCCGGTGATCGGTCCCCCGGCGATCACCGCCGAGGGCGAGGTCGTCAACGTCGACGCCGACCGTGCGGCCGCGGCGGTCGCCTCCGCGCTCTCGGCCGAGGCGCTGGTCCTGCTGACGAACGTCCCCGGGCTGCTGGAGCGGCCCGATGACCCTCGCTCCGTCGTCCCGCGGATCCCCGCGGCCGACCTGGAGCGGTTCCTCCCGCTCGCGGCCGGGCGGATGCGGAAGAAGCTGATCGCGGCCGGAGAGGCCGTCGCCGCCGGGGTCGGACGGGCGGTGATCGCCCCGTCCGGGGTCGAGCGACCGGTCGCGAGCGCGCTCGCGGGCGGGGGCACGGTGGTCGGGTGAGCGGGCCGGGCCCGGCCGGGTTCGAGTTCCGGGAGGGCGGACGCCCCCGGACGACGATCGTGCGCGCCGCCGGCGCCCGCCTCTGGGACGCCGACGGGCGATCGTACGTCGACCTCGGGGCCTCCCACGGGGTCGGCAACATCGGAAGCGCCGACCCGGACGTGGCGCGGGCGATCGCTCGACAGGCGGCCGAGCTGATCCACCTGGGCAGCGGGTACGCCAGCCCCGTTCGTACGGCGTTCCTGGAGCGGCTGGTCGGGCTGCTGCCCCCTACCCTGTCCCGGGTGTTCCTCTCCAATTCGGGGACGGAGTCGGTCGAGGCGGCGATCAAGATCGCGCGCTCGGCGACGGGCCGGCCGAAGGTCGTCGCGGCGATGCGCGGCTTCCACGGCCGCACGTTCGGCTCGTTGAGCGCGACGTGGCGGAAGGAGTTCCGGGCCCCGTTCGAGCCGCTCGTCCCCGAGTTCGTCCACGTGCCGTACAACGACCCCGCCGCGCTCGCTGCGGCGGTGGACGAACGGACCGCGCTCGTCCTGCTCGAACCGGTGCAGGGGGAGGGCGGCGTCCACGTCGGGACCCCCGACTACCTCCGGAGCGCCCGGGCAGCGGCCGACCGCGTCGGGGCCCTGCTCGCCTGGGACGAGGTCCAGACGGGGATCGGGCGCACCGGGCGTCTGTTCGCCTTCGAGCACGCCGGGGTCGTCCCCGACCTGCTCACCCTCGCGAAGTCGCTCGCCGGCGGCGTCCCGATCGGGGCCACGGTCACCACGACCGACGTCGAATCCCGGTTCCAGGGCTCTCACCACTCCACGTTCGGGGGGAACCCGCTCGCCTGCGCGGCCGGCTCGGCCGCGCTCGAACGGGTCGTGCGGGACCGGCTGCCCGACCGGGCCGCCCGGCTCGGCCGGTCGGCGATCGACCGCCTCCGAGCGCTGCCTCCCGAGAAGGTGCGGGAGGTCCGCGGGCTGGGTCTCCTCCTCGGGGTCGAGCTGAAGGACCGGGTCGCGCCCGTCCTGGCCCGGCTCGAGTCGCGCGGGTTCCTCGCGATCTCCGCCGGCTCGACCGTCCTGCGGCTCCTGCCGCCGCTCGTCATCGAGGACGACGACTGGGCCGCGGGGCTCGAGGCGATCGAGGAGGCGATCGGTCGTGGATGACGGCGAGCTCCTCGCGCGCCTCGCGGCCTGCTACAGACCGTCGGGCCACGAGGCGGCTGCGGTCCGAGAGTTCGTCCGGTGGGCCCGCCGGCTCGGGTATCGCGCCCGGGTCGACGCGGCCGGCAACGGCGTCGCCGTCCGCGGGTCGGGCGAGCCGGAGCTCCTGTTCCTCGGGCACATCGACACGGTGGAAGGGGAGCGGCCGGTTCGTCGGGCCCACGGACGGACGCACGGCCGCGGGGTCGTCGACGCGAAAGGGGCGCTGGTCGCCGCCCTGCGGGCCGGTGCCGACCGCATCGGCGGCGGGACGCTCCGGATCGTCGCGGCCGTCGGGGAGGAGACCGACAGCCGCGGGACTCGTCATCTCCTCCGGGGTCGCCGACCCGCGGGGGTCATCGCCGGCGAACCGAGCGGCTGGGACGGGGTGACCGTCGGCTACAAGGGCGTCTGCCGGTTCGAAGCGGAGTTCCGCGGCCGACGGTCGCACTACTCGTCCCCGCAGCCGACCGCCGCCGACCGGGCGGTGGCGTGGCTCGGGGGGCTGCGCCGGTGGGTCGACGCCCGAGCCACCGACTCCCGGTTCCGCACGCCGTCGGCGAAGGTGATCGCCTGGTCGACCGGGCCCGGGGGCGACACCGAGGACGCCCGGGTGACGGTCGACGCCCGGCTCCCGCCGGGGCTCTCGGTCGCGCAGTTCCTCGCCGCCGTGCCGCGCGAACGGGGGGAGCCCCGGCTCCGTCCGATCGCCCGGGCGGAGCCGGTCGAGATCCCGCCATCGAACGCGGTGGCGTCCGCGTTCCTCTCGGCGATCCGGGCGGAGGGGGCCCGTCCAACGATCTGGCGAAAATCCGGGACGTCCGACCTGAACCTCGCGGTCGCCGCGTGGGGTGTGCCGGGCGTCGCGTACGGCCCCGGCGACTCCCGGCTCGACCACACCGCCCGCGAGGTCCTCTCCGACGCCGACCTGGGGCGCTCGGTCCGCGTGCTGCGGCGGGCGTTCGACGAGCTGCTCGGGACGCCGGGCCGACCGGCTACCCTTCGACGATCGGCCGGCGGTGCTTGACGAACGCTCCCGAGCGGAGCTCGCGGGCCGCCTCGACGAGCTGATCGCGCGTGTTCATCACGATCGGGCCGAGCCACGCGACCGGCTCGTGGAGCGGACGCCCCGAAACGAGCAGGAAGCGGAACCCGTCGGGCCCGGCCGTCGTCTCGACGCCTCCGCCCGGACCGAACAGCACCGTCTCCCCGGACCGC
>DATJZK010000002.1:0-9523 GCA_035499145.1 Thermoplasmata archaeon | reverse complement strand
GAACTTCGGTTCAGCAAGGGGGACTAAGTCGTAACAAGGTATCTGTAGGGGAACCTGCAGATGGATCACCTCCTAGGAACGCCCGCTCGTCGGGCGGTCCGGGCCGAGATCCGTGGCGCTGACGTCGCATCTTCCTCTCCTCTCCCGTCGGGCCGTCAACCCATTCCCACAACCCACATCTGAGTAGTTACGCTCATTTTAATACGGCCGCGCGGCTCGTTCCCCCGTGCTGCGGTTGCTTCCCGACCGGAAGGTCCCCGACGCGCTCGCCCCGGCGGGGCGCGCCCTTGCCGCCGGCGAGCCGGTGCTGATCTTCGACGCCGCCGACCGCGAGGGGGAGACCGACCTCGTGATCCTCAGCGAGCGGGCGACCCCCGAGCTCGTCCGCCTCCTCCGCCGGGACGCGGGCGGTTGGATCTGCACGGCGATCTCGGACGAGCTGCGCCGGCGCCTCGGTCTTCCGTTCTACTCCGAGCTGCTCGCGACGGGCGAAGCGCAGTTCCCCGTCCTCGGCGAGCTCCGCCGAGAACGGCTCAAGTACGACGCGCGGAGCCCGTTCGGCGTCCACGTCCATCACCGATCGACGTTCACGGGGATCCCGGACCGCGACCGGGCGACGACGATCCGCGCCCTGGGCGAGCTGGCCCGCGACGCGGCCGGGCTGTCCGACGCCGCGCTGGTCGCCCGGTTCACCGCGGAGTTCAGCGCGCCCGGGCACGTGCCGGTGCTGTACGCCGCGCCCGGCCTCCTCCACGAGCGAAAGGGCCATACGGAACTCGTCGTCTCGCTCGCGCGGATGGCCGGCACGTCGGAGTCGGTCACCGTCTGCGAGATGCTCGGCGACTCCGGCGGCGCCCGCGATCCGGACGCCGCGCGCCGGTACGCCGCGGCGCACGGCTTTGAGTTCCTCGAGGGCGCGACCCTCGTCGAGGCGTGGCGGAAATGGTCGTCCGCGTGATGGCGACGGGGGTCTTCGACCTCCTCCACCCGGGCCACGTCTACTTCCTGACCGAGGCGCGGAAGCTCGGCGACGAGCTCGTCGTCGTCGTCGCGCGCGACCAGACCGCGCGTCGGCTGAAGCACGAGCCGTACGTCCCGGAGCACATCCGCCGCGAGATGGTCGAGGCGCTGAAGCCGGTCGACCGCGCGATCCTCGGCTCGACGACCGACATCTACGCGACGGTCGTCGCCGAGCGGCCGCAGATCATCGTGCTCGGCTTCGACCAGCCGTGGAACGAGAGCGAGGTGGCGCGCGAGTGCGCCCTGCGCGGGGTCCCCGTGAAGGTCGTGCGGGTCGGGCCGCGCGGGCACGACGACCTTGCGACCCGCCGGCTCGTCGACCGGATCCTCGAGCGGGGCGCGCGCGGTCCGGAGGCGCGCTCGTGAAGCGGATCGGCGTCGCCGACACGACGTTCGCGCGCGTCGACATGGCCCGCGCCGCCCTCCGCGCGCTCCAGGCCGCCGGCACCGGCTTCAAGGTCGTCCGTCGGACCGTCCCCGGGATCAAGGATCTCCCGGTCGCGTGCCGGCAGCTGTTCCTGGAGGAGCACGCCGACCTCTGCCTCGCGCTCGGGATGCCGGGGAAGGCCGAGTACGACCGGACGTGCGCCCACGAGGCGTCGCTCGGCCTCATGTTCACCGCCGTCCTCGAAGCGAAACCGATCGTCGAGTGCTTCGTCTTCGAAGGCGAGGCGTCCGACGACCGGTCGCTCGACGCGCTCGCCCGGCGACGGGCCGAGGAGCACGCCGTCAACGCCTACCAGATGCTGTTCCGCCCCGAGGCGCTGGCCCGCCGGGCCGGCGAGGGCCTGCGCCAGGGGTTCGCGGACGCGGGGCCGGTGCGCCGGCGCCGCTGAACGGAGGGTAGCATGCCGAAGCAGAAGAAGGAAGGGAACGGGGTCTGCGTGGGGATCGTGGCGAGCGAGTTCAACTTCGACGTGACGCTCCTGATGCTGGAGCGCGCGAAGGAGGAGGTCGAGTTCCTCGGGGCCGAGCTCGGGCCGGTCGTCAAGACCCCGGGGGTCTACGACATCCCGCTCGCGGTGAAGGTGCTGTTCGACCGCGGCGACGTCGACGGCGTGGTCGCCCTCGGGGCCGTGATCGAAGGGGAGACCCAGCACGACGAGGTGGTGATGAACCAGGCCGCCCGGAAGCTCACCGACCTCTCGGTCGAGTTCGGCAAGCCGGTCGGCCTCGGGATCTCGGGCCCGGGCGAGACCCGGCTCCAGGCGCAGGACCGGATCGAGAACGCGGCGAACGCGGTCCGGGCCGTCGTGAAGATGGTCCGGCGGCTGCGCGACCTCGGCTGAGCCGGCCCGCTACAGGCCGAGGCGCGACCGCAGGTAGTCGAACGCCGCCCGCCCTTTCGCCGTGTGGGGCGTCACGGCGAACGGGCCCGGGGCGCGCGCCTGCCGCTCGAGCGCGGCCGCGAGCCGGTCGTGGCCGACCTCGATCGTCACGTCGGCCGGACTGACGGCGATCGGCCGGACGCTCGCCGCCCCGTCGGCGGCGACGCAGAGCGACGCGACGCCCTGCTCGGTGCGGAACACCCAGGCCTGGGGGAGGTACTGCCGCAGCATCCCGCCGAACAGCCCGTGCAGCCGGCTCCTCACCTCCGGCTCGACGCGCGCGGCGACCGGCCGCAGCAGCTCCTCGACCGAGGCCATCGCCCGCGGAGGCGGGCGGCGGGATAAGCGCGGCGCCCCCCGGCGGGCGCCAACCGTTAAGCGCGCGTCCCGGCTCGATGGGCGCGAAGGCGCACGATCGTGGCGTCCCGCGAGTGGTACGAGGAGCTGCCGTCCACGCAGGCGCGGGCCTTGGAGCTCGCCCGGGGCGGGGCTCCGGCGGGAACGCGGGTCGTCGCCGGCCGCCAGAGCGCCGGCCGCGGACGGCTCGACCACCGCTGGTCGTCCCCGAGCGGGGGGCTCTACCTGTCGATCGTCCTCGCGGTCCCGGACCGGGGCGCGACCCTGCTGCCGCTCGCGGTCGCGGCCCGGTGGACCTCGGCGCTGCGCCGCCGGTTCTCGCTGCCGCTCGCGATCAAGTGGCCGAACGACCTCTTCGTCGTCGGGCCGGGCCGGTCCGCCCGGAAGCTCGGCGGGGTCCTCGTGGACCGGGTCGCCGCCCCGACCGGGGGGGGCGCGGCGGTGGTCGGGATCGGGCTGAACGTCGAGTTCCCGTCCGCCGGGGGGGCGGACCGGCCGGACGGCGCCGCGGCGCTCGCCGACTGGGTCCGGCCCGTCCCGCCCCTCGCGGAGATGGAGGAGGTCGCCGCGGAGGCCGCCGAGTCCGCCGCGGGCCAGCTGGCGACGTCGCGGGGTCCCGCGGAGGTCGTTCGGGCCTGCCGCGGACTGCTCTACGGCGTCGGCGGCTGGGCGCGGGTCGACGGGACGCTCCGGGGCCGGATCGAGGGGCTCGACGACGACGGGGCCCTGATCCTCGAGACGGGCGGCGCCCGGGTGCCGATAAGAGCGGGCGACCTACGGGTGGAGGAACCGGCATGAGCGAAGCGTTCGACCGCTGGTCGGTCCTGAAGAAGCGCGCCCGCGAGGGCGGGGGCAGCGATCGGGTCGACAAGCACCACGCCGCCGGAAAGCTCACCGCGCGGGAGCGGATCGAGGCGTTCTTCGACCCCGGGACGTTCACCGAGCTCGACGCGTTCGTCGTCCACCGCGCCACCGCCTTCGGGCTCGACGAGCGGAAGGTCCCCGGCGACGGCGTCGTGACCGGCTGGGGCGAGGTCGACGGCCGACCCGTCTGCGCGTTCGCCCAGGACGCGACCGTCTTCGGAGGCGCGCTCGGCGAGGCGCACGCGATGAAGATCGTGAAGGTGATGGAGACCGCCCGGAAGGCCGGCGTCCCGATCGTCGGGCTGAACGACTCGGGCGGCGCCCGCATCCAGGAGGGGGTGATGAGCCTCGGCGGCTACGGCGAGGTGTTCTTCCGGAACGTCCTCCTCTCGGGCGTCGTCCCGCAGATCTCCCTCGTCCTCGGGCCGTGCGCGGGCGGCGCGGTCTACTCGCCCGCGATCACCGATTTCACGATCATCGCCCGGGGCACCGGCCAGATGTTCATCACCGGGCCGGACGTCGTGCGGGCGGTCACGGGGGAGGAGGTGACGATGGAGGCGCTCGGCGGGGCCGACGCCCACGCCGAGCGGTCCGGCGTCTCGCAGTTCACCGCCGACTCCGACCGCGCCGCCCTCGACCTGGCGCGGCGCCTGCTCGGCTACCTGCCGCTCAACAACCTCGAGGAGCCGCCGACCGCCCCGGCGGCCGCCCCGACCGACGCCGCCGCGGCGGAGCTCGCCCGCGTCGTCCCGGACGACGGCCAGTCGCCGTACGACGTGCACGCGGTGATCGACCGGGTGCTCGACGTCGACTCGTTCCTCGAGGTGCAGCCGGCGTTCGCCCCGAACCTCGTCGTCGGCCTCGCCCGGCTCGCGGGGCGACCGGTCGGCGTCGTCGCGAACAACCCGGCGGTGCTCGCCGGCACGCTCGACATCAACGCGTCGACGAAGGGCGCGCGGTTCGTCCGGTTCTGCGACGCGTTCAACCTGCCGCTCGTCACGCTCGTCGACGTCCCCGGGTTCCTGCCGGGGACCTCCCAGGAGCACGGCGGGATCATCCGCCACGGGGCGAAGCTGCTGTACGCCTACGCCGAAGCGACCGTCCCGATGATGACGGTGATCCTCCGCAAGGCGTACGGCGGCGCGTACGACGTCATGTGCTCGAAGCACCTGGGCGGCGACCTGAACCTCGCCTGGCCGACCGCCGAGATCGCCGTGATGGGGGCGGACGGCGCGGTGAACATCCTGTTCCGCCGGGAGCTCGAGCGGGCCCCCGCGGCGGAGCAGCGGCCGACCCGGGAGCGGCTCGCCGCCGAGTACCGACGCGAGTTCCTCAACCCGTACCTCGCCGCCGAGCGCGGCTACATCGACGACGTGATCGATCCGACGACGACCCGCGACCGGCTGGTCGCGGGGCTGCGGATGCTCGCGACGAAGCGCGACGACCGGCCCGGCCGCAAGCACGGCAACATCCCGCTCTGACGGGGGACGGGCGATGGTCGGGATCACCGAGACCGTCCTTCGGGACGGCCACCAGTCGCTCATCGCGACCCGGATGCGCACCCGGCACATGCTGCCCGCGGCGGAGCGGCTCGACGCGGTCGGCTACCGCTCGATCGAGATGTGGGGCGGCGCGACGTTCGACGTCTGCCTGCGCTACCTGCACGAGGACCCGTGGGAGCGCCTGCGGCTCCTGAAGCGGGCGATGCCGAGGACCCCGCTGCAGATGCTCCTGCGCGGCCAGAACCTGGTCGGCTACCGGCACTACGCGGACGACGTCGTGCGCCGGTTCGTCGAGGAGGCGGCCCGCCAGGGGATCGACATCTTCCGGGTGTTCGACGCGCTCAACGACCCGCGCAACATGGAGGTCGCGCTGGACGCCGTGAAGAAGGCCGGGGCGCGGGCGCAGGCGACGATCTGCTTCACGACGTCCCCCGTCCACACCCTCCCCGCCTTCGTCGCCCTGGGGAAGCGCCTCGCCGAGCTCGGGGCGGACGAGCTGTGCGTGAAGGACATGGGCGGGTTCATGTCGCCGACCGACGGCGCGGTCCTCGTCCACGCGCTCGTGAAGGACGTCGGCCTCCCCGTCGTCGTCCACACGCACTCGACGAGCGGGATGTCGACGATGACGAGCCTCGCCGTCGCGGAGGCGGGGGCGGTGGCGATCGACACCGCGCTGAGCCCGTTCGCCGGCGGCGCGAGCCAGCCCCCGACCGAAGCGCTCGTCGGCGCGATGCGGGGGACGGCGCTCGACCCGAAGCTCGACCTGGGCGCGCTCGCCGACCTCGCCGACTACTTCCGCGGCGTGCTCGACCACTACCGGCCGCTCCTCAACATCCGTTCGCTCCAGACCGACCCGGGGATCCTGACCCACCAGATCCCCGGCGGGATGCTCTCGAACCTCCTCTCGCAGCTGAAGGAGCAGGAGGCGCTCGGACGGCTGACCGAGGTGCTCTCCGAGGTCCCCCGCGTCCGGGCCGATCTCGGGTACCCGCCGCTGGTGACGCCGACGAGCCAGATCGTCGGGATCCAGGCGGTGCTGAACGTCCTTACGGGCGGACGCTACCGCCAGATCACCCGGGAGGTCACCGACTACGTCCGGGGGCTGTACGGCACGCCGCCCGGACCGATCGAACCGACGCTCCTCGCCCGCGTCACGGCCGAGGCGCCCGCGATCTCGGGGCGGCCGGCCGACCTGCTCCCGCCCGAGTTCGAGCGGAACCTGAACGAGGTCCGGGCCCTCGTCCCGGCGGCCGACGCCGCCGAGGCGCTCTCCTACGCGATGTTCCCGCTCGTCTACCGGACGTTCCGCGAGTCGACCGACCGCGGGATGACGGCCGACGTCCTCGTCACGGCCGCGGTCGGGATCGTCGCCGCGCTGCGCCGGGGGACCCCGGCCGAGCGGGCGATCGCACCGCGCCCCGCCGCCGCCGGGCCGTCGGGCGGCGGGAGCGAGGCCGGCGGCGGGATGAGCGCCTGGGCGCACGAGGGCCGGGTCGACCTGCACACCCAGCGGAGGTGGATCGATGCGCGTCACGATCGTGCGCGACGGTGAGCGGGCGTCCGCCGAGGTCGCCGACGATCTCGCCGCCGTGATCGTCGGCGGGCAGCGGTACGCGGTCAAGGTCGTCGCCCGGACGACGAGCCGGGTCGAGCTGGAGGTCGCCGGGGAACGGGTGGCCGTCGATGCGTGGCCGGATCGGTACCCCACGCCCCCCGCGGCGATCGAGGTCGACGGGGAGCGATGGACCGTCGAGGTCGAGGTCGAAACGTCGACGTCGGCGCTCGCCGCCCGCCGGGCCGCGCCCGCGGCGCCGGCGCCGGGCGCCGCGCCAACGCCCGCCGTGCCCGGCCGCGGGGTCCCGGTCCTCCCCCCGATGCCGGGGAAGGTCGTCGAGCTGCGGGTGCACGACGGCGACTCGGTCGCGCGGGGCGAGGTGCTGCTCGTCCTCGAGGCGATGAAGATGCGCAACGAGATCGCGAGCCCGGCCGACGGGACCGTCCGCGGACTCGCCGTGACGGCGGGCGCCAACGTGCGGGCCCGCGAGCCGATGCTCTACGTCGAGCCGCCGTAGGACGTCGGCCGCCGCCTAGCCCCGCGCGCCGACGTGCCCGCACGCCGGGCACTGGGACGCCCCGACCGGCAGGAACGTCCCGCAGTAGATGCAGAAGTCGAGCGGGGGAAGCGCCGACGACGGCCCGCCCGCCCCGCCCCCGCCGGCCGACCGGGCGCCCGGGCCCGCGGTCGTCGCCGTCGGCGTCCCGACGCCGAGCGGCCGGTTCCCCCAGGCCGAGTACATCAGCGCGAACGCGACCACCACCCAGGCCAGGCAGCCGTAGAGGGCGTACGTCGACCAGGCGGGGAAGGCGAACCAGACGGTGAGCGTGCCCCCGAGCACGGCGAGGTTGACGAGGGAGAGGAACGTGCGCGCGAGCATCGCGGGGGCCCGACCGTGCGAACGGCGCCCGACCTACTTCTCGGTTTGGCCACCGGGCGGGCTGGCTCCGTTCGTTCCACGGCGGGGCGGGGGCCTTACTTAATAGCCGGCCCGGTTGGCGCGCCGCCGTGACGACGACGAAGGTCCCGACGCTCGTCGCACGCGACGAGTTCACCTACGAGATCCCGGCGTCGGAGGTCCCCGGGATGCGCGTTCCCGGGGTGCTGTTCACCGACCGGGCGCTCCTCGACGGCGTCGCGGGCGACCCGTCGCTCATGCAGCTCGCGAACGTCGCGACGCTGCCCGGGATCCAGCGGCACGCGCTCGCGATGCCGGACATCCACTTCGGCTACGGGTTCCCGGTCGGGGGGGTCGCGGCGTTCGCCCTGGACGACGGGATCGTCTCCCCCGGGGGGATCGGCTACGACATCAACTGCGGGGTCCGCCTCCTGCGCACCGCCCTGTCGGTCGCCGAGGTCCGGCCGAAGCTCGGCGAGCTGATCGAACGGCTGTACCGCGAGGTGCCGAGCGGGGTCGGTTCGCGCGGGGGGCGGACGCTGAAGGGCGCCGAGATCGACGCCGTCCTCGCGGGCGGCGCGGCGTGGGCGGTCGCGGAGGGGATGGGCTGGCCGGGCGACCTCGAGGTCCAGGAGGAGGGCGGATGCCTCCGGGGGGCGCAGCCCGGCGAGGTGTCGCCGTCGGCACGGCACCGGGGGACGCGGCAGCTCGGGACGCTGGGGTCGGGGAACCACTTCCTCGAGGTGCAGGCGGTCGACCGGGTGTTCGACGAGCCGTTCGCCGCGGCGCTCGGGCTCGCCCCGGGCGGGGTCGTCGTGATGCTCCACACCGGTTCGCGCGGGCTCGGCCACCAGGTCGCGACCGACTTCATTCGTCGGATGGACGATCGGCTCGCGGCGGAGGGCGTGACGCTCGTCGACCGCCAGCTGTCGTGCGCCCCGATCGCCTCCGACGACGGCCAGCGGTACCTCGGCGCGATGGCCGCCGGGGCGAACTTCGCCTGGGCGAACCGCCAGGTGATCACCGACGGGGTCCGCCGCGCCTTCGCGCAGACGTTCGGCCGCAGCGCCGAGTCGCTCGACCTGCGGGTCGTCTACGACATCGCGCACAACATCGCCAAGGTCGAACGCCACGGGACCGACGACGGCCCGCGCGACCTCCTGGTCCACCGCAAGGGCGCGACGCGCGCCTTCCCCGCCGGCCGCGACGAGGTCCCCGCGCCGTACCGCGCCTACGGGCAGCCGGTGCTGATCCCCGGCGACATGGGCACGGCGAGCTACGTCCTCGGGGGGCTGCCGACGTCGATGGAGCGGTCGTTCGGCTCCTCGTGCCACGGGGCCGGCCGGCGGCTGAGCCGCCACGCCGCGGTGCGGACGTTCCGCTACGACGAGGTGACGCGGGCGCTCGCGAGCCGCGGGATCGTCGTCCGGGCGGCGAGCCGCGAGGGCGTCACGGAAGAGGCCCCGGGAGCGTACAAGGACGTCGAGGAGGTCGTGCGCGTCGCCGAGGGCGCCGGCCTCACCCGCCGCGTCGCGCGGCTGGTTCCGCTCGGCGTCGTCAAGGGATGATCGGGGGCCGCCGGCGCCGCCGCTCGAGGGCGACGACCGCGGCCGCGAGCCCGATCCCCGCGGCGGCACCGACCGCCAGCACCGTGATCGGGAAGGCGACCGGCGCCGACACCGTCACGGTCCAGTTCCATCGTGCCGTGTCGAAGTGGTTGTCGACGATCTCGAGCGTCACGACGTACTTCCCGGGCACGACGTAGGTGTACGTCGCGCGGTCGACGTAGGACGCGGCGCCGTCCCCGAACGTCCACTCGACCACGTACGGCCCGCCGTCCCCGCCGCCCGGCAGGACGTCGAACGCGACCGGGAGGGGCGCGTCCCCGCCCGACGGGCTCGGACCCGGCGTGTCGGCGGTCAGCGGCGGCACGACCCAGACCGCGGTCGACTGGACCGCCGCGTCGCTGAACGCGTCCGAGCCCGTGGCCACGGCCGTG
>DATJZK010000001.1:0-13331 GCA_035499145.1 Thermoplasmata archaeon | reverse complement strand
GATGGCCGGCGTCGAGGCGGCGACCGCCGAGTTCGGGCTGACGCTCGTGCCGACCGTCAGCCGGATCGACGTTCCGCAGCTGATCCAGCTCCACGGGGTCGACGCGGTCCGGTCCGCGTTCGTCCGATCGACCGGTCCCGGCGGACCGGCGACGACGTTCGACGAGCGGTGCGTCCAGGAAGGGGAGCGGTTCGCCCGACTGTTCCAGCAGGCCGAGGCGCTCGTCGCCCGCGGCGGAGCGGACCTGGCGCGCGAGGGGGCGCTCGCCCCGGACCCCGCCGGACGCGACCTCGAGGCGGAGGACCGCGCGGTCCTGGCCCGGTGGGCGCGCACGCACCTGCGGGTGCGCGCGGCGTACGACCGGTGGGACGCCGCCGCCGCGCATCGCCACCTGTTCCAGTTCCTCGAGCGCGACCTCCTGCAGTACCTGGAACTGATCCGTCCCCGCCTCGACTTCGCGGGCACGCCGGCGACGAAGCGCGCGGCGCTCCGCACCCTGTCGTACCTGTACCGGGCGGCCGCGATCGCGCTCGCCCCGATCGCCCCGTTCACGGCGGAAGCGGTCCACCGTAAGCTCCTGTTCGAGGCGCGCAGCCTGTTCGAAGCGGTCGACTTCGGCGCCGATCGGGTGCTCGCGAACGACGAGCTCGTCGCGGCCTGGGACCGGTGGCACGGCGTGATCGCTGCGGCCGACGGCTTCCGTCGGTCCCATCACTTCCCGCCGACGACCCCGCTCCCGTCGGCGGCGATCGTGCTCGCGGACGAGGACACTGCAGGACGCCTCCGCGCCGACCGCGCGACGCTCGAGCGCCTGGCCCGGATCACCCGGCTCGAGGTGACGAGCCCGCAGGTACCGTGGACGGCCCGGCAGCGTCGCGTCGTGCCGGTCGAGCGCGAGATCCAGCGGGCGTACCCGTCGCTCGCCACGCAGATCGTGCACCTGCTCGAGCGGATGCCTCCGCGCCGGACGGCCGACGTCCAGGCGAAGGAGCTGACCGTCTTCGTGCACGGCGTCCCCCGGACGATCACTCCCGAGATGGTCACGACGGTCGACACCTTGCCCGAGGGGTTCGTTCCGGTCCCGTACGCGCTGGGCGAGATGTACGTCCAGCCGCCCGGCGGCCCCGGCCGGCTGCCCGCGCCCCCGCCGCTCTCGCCGGACGCCTTCTGGCTCGTCCGCCGATTGAAGCGACGGCTCGCGACCGGGCTCCCTGCCGACACCCCTCGCCGCGTCGCCGTGGTCGTGGCCGTCGACCCGATCGCAGCCGAGCTCACCGAGAAGGCCGAAGGGATCGCGGCGTACCTCGGGATCCGGGAGCTTCGGGTCGTCGGCGCGGTGGCGGAGGCGGCCCCCCCCGCGGTGATCGAAGGGCGGACGCGCACCGGCGCCCGATGGTCGGTCGCCCTCCCCGGTCTCGCGGGCCACCGGCGCACCCCGAAGCACCGCGCCGCGCTGTCCGCCGGACGCCGGGTCCCGGCCCCGACCGACGGCCCGAAATCCGCCGAGGTCGATTGGGCCGACGAGAAGGTCATCCAGCGGGAGCAAGCGATCCGGGAGCTCGGGCTCGAGCTCGACGCGCTGATCGCCGCGCCCGTGCTCGGGCCCGCGAAGCTCGCGGCCGCCTGGGATGCGGGACTCACGTCGGTGGAGGCGTTCCGCGCGGCGCCGTTCGAGAAGGTGGCGGGGCTCTCCGGATTCGGCCGGCCGGTCACGGCGGCGCTCTGGACGAAGCTGGGACGAGAGGTGCCCGCGAGCGCTCGCCGAGCCGCGCGGCTCGTGTCCCCGCGAGCTGCCCCCTCGCGGCCGACCTCGCGTGCACCCGCCCCTCCTTCGCCCTCGGCCGCGGCGCCGCCGCTGGCTCAGACCGCGCTGGTGGAGGCCGTTCCGGCCCTTCCGGAGCCGGTCCGGACTGCCCTGCCGACCCCGTCGGTCCCAGAGCCCGGAGAACCTATCCCGTCCGTCGCTCCTCCTCCGGAACCGCCCGTCTCTGCCTCCGTCGCGGAAGCGGAGACCGAGGCGGAGACTATCCCTGCCGTCCCTCCGACGATTCTCGAAACGGAACCGTCGTCGACCGAGGAACTCCCGTCGCCCGTCGAGCTCCCGGTCGCTACCCCGGAGACCGGGGCCGTCGATTCCGTTCCTCGGGAGCCGGAGGAATCTCCGCCGCCCCCGGTGGCGGTAGCGTCCCAGATCGCACCGGCGGAGCCGATAGCAGCCGATTCGGTTCCGGCGGACGAGCCTCTGACCGCACCGCCGACGGATCTCCCGACTGAAGGGTCCTCCACCCCGGAACCCACCGGGGAGGCGAACGAGGAGGCGAGTCCGGCGGAGGAGTCGGCCGTTCCGCCATCGCCGATTGTTGAGAATTCGACAGCTGCCGCTCCCGAGGCGGAGGGACCAACCCCCACCACGGCCCAGGAGCTCCTGGCGGCCCCATCGGTGGAGACACCACCCGCGCCGGCGGTCCCGGCCGAACCGACTCCCGAGAAGGTGCAGGTCGACGACGCGTCGCCGACCCCGCTTCCGGAGGTCCCGGAAGCGAGCGAGGCGCCGCTGGCTCCCGCTCTGGAGACGCCCGCGGAGATCGCGGCGTCGGGCGGGTCCGAGCCTCCCTCCGGGGAGGAGCTCGACCTCGAGGTTCCGGAACCGATCTCAGCCCCCGCGACAACGGTCGTCGATCAGCTCCCGGCCGAGCCCGCCCCGATCGAGGTGCCCGTTCCGGCCGAGCCCGAGCTCGTGACGGAGGGATCGAACCCCCCGCCACCCCCGGCCTCGGAACCGCTCCCGTCTGTGGAGGAGGAAGAGGTCGGCCTACCGGCAACCCCCGAGGAGCCGCCCGAGATGACCGGCCCCATCTCGGCCGAGACGACGGCACCGGCCGACGGGGCGACCAACGTCCCCGAGGGAGATGCCGGCGCTCCGACGTCCTCGGGGTCGCCCGAACCGTCTTCGACCGAACTCCCGCCGGTGCCGACCGACCTCTCACCCGCGGCCGAATCCGAGACAGACCGGCCGGTCGAGGCAGAGCCGGCGCCGGAGCCGACCCTACCGGCCGAAACGGCGCCCCCGTCCGGGTCGCCCCCGGAGCCCCCGGCCGAGCTGGCCGACAATCGTATCACCGACGTTCCTGCCGCTCCTCCGACCGAGGAGGCGATGGCGACTCCGCCGACCGAGGCCCCTGCGGGGGCGGCCCCCCCGGCCCCCGAGGAGAGTGCCCCGGTTCCCTCCGTACCGGCCGCGCTGCCAGAACCCCCCACCCCGAGCCCACCGACACCGGCTCCGGTGGTGGCGCCTCCGACTCCGACCCCGATCCCCGAACTGCCCCCGCCGCCGCCCGCGGGCGTCGAGATCGACACGTTCAGTGCGTTGTTCCTCGCGTTGCAGCCGTTCCTGGACGCGACCGCCGCCGGACATCGGGGGATCGCGCTCGTCCGCGAGCTGCCCGAACGGATCCGGGTCCATGTCGGGCCGCGCCCGGTGGACGTGCTGTGGATGACGAACCTCGAGCGGCCCCGCACCATCCGACCGAACGACCTCGGCGCGGTCGCGCTGCGACTGCAGACCGCGTTCTCCCGGGAGGGCGTTTCGGCCGTCTTCCTCGAGGGCGTCGAGTACCTCGTCCGACTCCACGGGATCGACCGCGTCTGCGAGTTCCTCCGGGCGGTCGACGCTCTCGCGCGGGAGGCCGGCGCCCGGGTCTGGGTCCACGTCACACCGTACCTGCTGCCCGAGGCCGACCTCGACCGGCTGCTCGGTGCGACGAAAGGCGCGTCCGACGCGCCGGCCCCGCCGCCGTGACCGGGGACGCGCCCCGACGCTCACCCGTCCGAACAATCATTCATAACCTCGGGTCGACTCGGGAGCGCTCGACCATGGCAACTCCGTCCGTTCGGCGGGCGTGGACCCGAGCTACCCGACTCGCGCTGATCGCGGGGTTCGCCGCCCTGCTCCTCGTCCCCACCCTGACGGCGGACGCCGCGTCGATCCGGCCGGCCCCCCCGTCGTCGTCGACGGTCGGGGCGGACGCCCGGTGGAACGGCGTGTCGATCGCGACCGCGGAGAGCCAGTCCCACGCGTTCTCGATCACCACGAACCAGCGCGTGCTGACCGTGTTCAACTACACGATCTCGTCCGGCGGTCCGACGATCTCCGTCGCGCGGATGCAGGCGATCTACTTCGGGTCGGTGATCTCCACCGACCAGGTCTCCACCCACACCAACACGACGCTCGTCCTCGGCAACACCGTCGGCTTCGCGGTGATGAACTGGACCCTCGGCACGTTCACCTACCTGCTCGCCGGCGTCTACGAGCTCACGGCGAGCCTCGTCAGCTCCACGGGGGCGACCGTCTGGAGCCTCAGCTTCTTCATCGATGCGACGCCCGTCGACCACATCGCGTCGGGCCTGATCGTCTTCCTGCTCGTCCTCGGGCTGGTCGAGCTCTGGTCGATCGCGACGGTCGGGCGGTCGATCCGCCGACGCGGCCGGAAGGCCGCCGCGCCGCCCCCGAAGCCGTGGCAGCACCCGGCGGGAGAGGAGCCGGCGGGGGTTCCTCCGGCGGGAGAGACGCCCCCAGCCGCCGACACGCCCCCGGAGGGAAGCCCGTGAGCGGCGCCACGAGCGCCGCCGGCTCCGGCGCGGTCCTCGGCGCCGTCGTCGTCTTCCTGCTCCAGCAGTTCGGCTACCTCTCGCTCAGCAGCCTCACGTGGGGGATCCTCTACCTCGTCGCCGGCCTGCTCGTCGGGGGGATCCTCGGGGGCCTCGCCGGTCGCTGGCTGACCCGGCACCAGTAGCTCGCGGGGGACTCGGTCGGCGCTCAGAGCGGATCGGGGCCGAGGACATCGTCCTCCGCCTTCGCCCGGCGGTCGGTCCCCGCGGGGCGCGGGGGCGCGGCCGAGACGACCCCGAGGGCCGCCAGGAAGCCGCCGAAGATCAGGGTCCCGAGGCCCGCGGTCCCGCCGAGGACCGGCTCGGTGTAGTCGACCGTCAGCTGGACCGGCTGGCTGGAGCTGAGGAACGCGAAGTACTCACCGGCCTTCCCGGTCCAGCCGAGGGTGCCCGTCTTCCCGGAGCCGCGCGTCACCAGGTCGGAGTTCGTAAGGCCGGTGCAGTTCGGGTGGGAGCCGCACGAGTAGACCTCGACCGACTCGTCGACCGACGACGACCAGGTGAGGGAGAACGAGACGGTCGCCCCCAGCACATCGAGCGGCGCCTGGAGCCCGATCGTGTAGGCGGAGCCGGTGTCGGTGAGCGGGCCATCGTGGATCGGCTGGAGCGGGGCGTACCAGACGAGCGCCCCGACGACGATCAGCGTCGCCCCGATCGCGACGATCCCGAACCGCACTGGCGCCCCCCCCGGAACCCATCGAGGGTTCGGAATATAGCGGGCGCGGAACCGGGACGACCGCCCCGGACGCGGCCGCTCCGGCGTCAGGGATAAAGCTCCGCCCGCGTGAAGGCCCCCGGCCCCGCGAGCGCGGGGACCGCGACGGGAGGGGGGAGCGACGTGTCGGTCGGGGCCGGGCCGTCCGCGCGCTCTCGGCCCGTCTCGTTCGTCGGCGGCGACCCCCGCTACCGCAGCGGCGGCCGCGCGTTCCACTACGTCGATCTTCGCCGGTCGGTCTCGGTGATCCTCCTCGTCGCCGTCTCGGTGCTCGCGGGCGCCTCGGTCAACGCCCCGTGGTGGACGGCGCAGCGGATCTCGGTCGCCTACTCGTCGAACGACCAGGTCCAGAACGTCGTCATCACCTTCAACGCGGGCGATGCGGTCTACTGCTCGAGCTACAAGGACTGGTCGCCGAACCCGTGCGCGAACGTCACCGCCCGCGTCACCGGGACGGTCGGGGCCGTCGACGACGCGGTGAACTTCGTGCTCGCGACGCTCTGCGCTCTAGCGCTCCTCGCCGCCGTGCTCCTCGGGCTCGGGATCTTCGGCCGGTCGTTCGGCCGCCGCCAGCTGACGCTCGTCATCGTGCTCGCGTTCGTCCTCGGGGCGGTCGCGGTCGGGATGATCGGCGTCTCGGCCGCGGTCGGCTCCGGGCCCCAGGCAAGCGCCTACTGCAGCGCGCTGTCGGGCGACGTCACGTCCTGCTCCGGGTTCTCGGGTAGCGTGCAGGCCGGCCTGATCCCGGGGTCGTGCGTCGCGTGCTCAACGAAGTTCAACTGGGGTGGGGCGTACGGATGGTACTTCACCGTCTTCGGCGCCTTCGCGAGCTTCCTGTCGGGGGTCCTTCTCTACCGCGGGCGCCGCGGGCCGTTCACGCAGGCCGAGCAGGCCGATTGGGCGGTCGAGAACCAGCCGTACCAGCTCGCCGGGCCCCCGGTCGCACCGCCCCCCTCGTCGCCGCGGCCCGGGGGGATCCCGTACACGCCTCCGCCGCCGACCGGCCGGAGCGCGATCCCGTTCTCTCCCGAACGGAAGCACCGATGGACCTGCCACCATTGCGGGACGGTCAACTCCCCCTGGGCACCTCGCTGCGGGGTGTGCCGGACCGCCCGCCTCCCGCCCCCGCCGACGTGAGCCGGACCGAGGGGCCGTGCCCGGAACGCTCGCGGGGACCCCGGTCGAGCTTCGCGCGTATCCCGCGGAGAGCCGGACCAACGCCCGGTTCCGCGAATTCGACCTCCGACGACTGGACGTCGTCTACCTGCCCGAGAGCCTCTGGCCCCTCGCCGACGGAGAGTCGACCCCGGCCGGGGCGTTCGTCGAGGACGACAACCGCGGGGCGGTCAGCCGCGCGCCGGTCGCCACGATCGACGGCGCGCCGTTCTATCTCTCGGTGAAGGGGATCGGGTCGTCGGTCGAGCCGTTCTCCTCCCGCACCCTCGACCGGACGGCGGCCGCGGAACTGACCGACGATCCCGACCTGCTCGAACGCCTCCGGCGGCCCCCGCCCGACCGCGATCCCCGACTGATCACCGGCGAACTGTGGCTGCGCGGCTCTCCGTACGGCGGCCAAGGCGAGGAGCACGCGGCGACGGCGCTCCGGATCTCGGAGCGGGCGGACCTCACCTCGATCGAGGGGTTCCAGATCGCACCGGTCGTGAAGGTCTGCGCCCTGCCGTCCGCGCTCGCCGACCGGCTGCGTCGTCTCTACTGGTACCGACAGTACCGAGGGCGGATGGTACAGGAGCTGCGGCTCGTCCCCTCGAACGTCCGCATCTACTTCCACGCGCGCCAGACGATCGGCTCGGGCGTCGGCGCGGTGTTCGACCAGTTCGGCGTTGCGTCGCCCGCGGCGGCGATCGCGTTCGAGACGAACTTCGTGCGAACCGCGGTCCCGATGCTGACGCTGTTCGCCCGGACGCTCGCGCCCGCTCCGGGCGGCGACCGGTTCACCGGCCTCGACTTCCACGACGTCTGGCTCGACAAGGACGCGGTCGTCGCCCCGGACGGCCGCATCTTCTTCGTCGACCTCGAAGGGGTCGACGACGTGACCGTCGACCGCGCCGAGGTCCGCGAGAAGGTCGAGGACCAGATCTACCGCTCGCTGTACGAGTTCGTCTTCGCCTTCGAGCAGATCGAGGCCGAGCGCGCCCGCCGGTTCGGCGGCGCGGGGGACCGGCGGGACCACTTCGCCCGGATCGTCGCGGAAGCGCTCCGGGACGACCCGTACGTGCGCCTGCGCTCCGACGCCGGCCGGTGGGAGATGGTCGTGCGGAACCGTTGCGCGGAGGAAAACCTCTATGTCGCCTTCCGCCTCATCGACCGCTGACGTGACGACCTGCAAGGACGTCTACACGTTCCTCGACCAGGTGCGCCTCCGCGCGGTGACCGCGACCCTGCCCGATCCGGACCTCTCCGCGCTCGCCGCGGCGGGGATCGTGAAGGTCGTCTCGACCGACCAGTACGCCCAGATGACCCAGGAGCTCGCGAACCTGGACGCGTCGCGGACGGCGATCGGCCAGGAGGCCGCCCAGCGCGCGCAGCTGGCCGGCCGCGTCCGCGCGGAGAGCGAACGGACGCACTCGATCCTGTTCCACCTGGAGGGGGCCGAGCACCGGCAGGAGGACCTCACCCGCGCCTCGACCGACGCCGCCCAGCTCCAGTCGCTGGACGCCGACCTCGGCCAGAAGACGCAGCAGTTCAACGCGCTGCTCGCGCAGCGCGCGCTGATCGACACCCTCGTCCCGTACGCGGGCCGCTACGTCGGGCTGACCGGGTTCGGAGCCGTCCAGTGGCGGGACCTCGGCGTGCGGCTGTACCGCGCCTCCGAGACCGACTTCGCGGGCTACTGGCAGGAGACGCAGGCGACGAGCCAGGAGCTGAACCGGATCGCGGACAAGGCGGCCGCCGGCTTCGCTCAGCTGGCGCCGCGCCTCGCGAGCTCGGACCGCAGCTTCCTCTGGGCGATCGCGGTCGGCCTCGGCAAGCTGCCGGCGGACGTGGCCCCGGCGGCGAACGCGTTCCTCGCGGCCTACGCGGCGATCGGCGGCCTCGCGCACAATGACGAGAACCGGCTGATGGCGGCGGAGATCCTCGCCGCGATCCCGAACCCGCCGCCCGACACGGTCGCCCAGCTCGGCGAGCTCGAGAAGGGCGCCCGGCACGCGGGGGTCGCGAAGGAGTCGTCCCTCGGCGTCGCGTCGATCCTCCTCCTCGGCCGCCGGGCGGACGGTTCGTTCGCGCTGCCCCAGCTGGAGGCGTTCCTCCGCGTGACGCGGTCGTTCGAGTCGGCGGCGCTGCTCGCGATCGTCAATCGGCCGTTCGACGAGCTGACGGGCAAGTTCAACGCGCTCCGCTCGCTGTTCGCCTCCTGGGGGTTCACGGACTCGGAGGACGTGGAGCTCGCCGCGAGCTACCTCACCCTCTCGGACCTCCCCGCCGACGGCATCGCGACGAAGCTGACGATCCTCTCCCGCGGCCTCGTCGCCTACCTCCAGTACCCGCTCGTCGCCTCCGCGATCCTCGCCTCGATCCCGGTCTACGAGGCGAACGAGACGTTGAACCTCCTCGAGCACGCCTACGAGATCCTCGGGCGCCGGGCGATGCCGATGGGCCAGGCGGAGCTCCTCTGCCTCGCGGTCCGCATGATCCACGGGATCCGCAGCGAGACCGTGGGCGGCCTCGACGCGACCGCGGCGGCGAAGCCGGTCGGCTTCACCTACCTGCCGACCCAGCGGTTCTTCTTCCTGCCGGTCGTCGTCCTCCACAGCTCGTACTACTCCACGTTCGGCGGGATCGGCGGGGTCCACCCCGGCCACGTCCATGCGTTCGGCGGGGCGGTCGGATGATCGTCCCGAAGCTCGCCGTCCTCGCCCTCGGCCTGCTCGCCGTGCTCCCGGTCGCTCCGGCGGCCCACCCGGCCGTCGCGCACTACCTCCCGGCGGCCGACGACTCGTTCACCTACGCCGAGACGATCGTGATCGACCACGGGGCCGGCAACTACTCGGGCTACGTCGAGCACGACTGGATCAACGGCACGGAGACGGTCGCGGACGCCTACGCGAACGGCACGGTGCTGATGCACTACGCGTACGCGGGCCACTGGGCCGACAACGTCGGCGACTCGGGCCCGATCGAGTCGCCGTCCCACATCGGCTACACGTTCAGCGACCGGACGTTCGCGTACACGAACGGGACCGACAACCAGACCGGCTACTCGAACCCGACCGTCTGGTTCTACGTCGACAACGAGCTCGCCGTCGGCGGCACCTTCAATCTCCTGAACACCGCGTTCACCGTGACGTCGACCGACGCCGCGCTCGCGACGCCGCTCACGTCCACGGGCTACGCGGCGACGATCGCGGGGACCGGCACGGGGTCGTTCGACCGGGACGACTACTACGGGATCTTCACCGCCTCGTACACCTGGCACGCCTACTTCGACCCGTCGACCGGCTACCTGGTCGGCTACTCGTACGTCGAGACCGACTCGGACGGAGCGGGCGACGGGTTCACCTGGACCGACACCGTGGGCGTGACCCACACCAGCTACGCGCTCACGCCGGCGGCCGCCCCGTCCTCCTCGCCCGGGTCGACCCCCGACAGCTGGCTGGTCGCGGCCGTCGTGGTCGTCGTCGTGCTCGTCGTCCTCGGGATCGTGGTGGCGCTGGCGCGGCGCGGCGGCTCCCTCCGGGGACCCGTGCTCCCGCGGCACTCGGCGGGCGGCGCCGTGAGCTACGCGCCCGGCCCGTCCGCCGGCGGTTCCGCCGGGCCGCCGCCGATCTCCCTGACGCCGTCCGGCCAGCCGGCGGTGCAGCAGATCGTGATGCGGGAGACCGTGAAGGTGAACTGTCGGTTCTGCGGCACGCTGATCGACTCGACCGCGACCGCGTGCCCGAACTGCGGCGCGCCGCGCACCTGAGCCCCCCGGGGGCTCACGACCGGTTCTCGAACACCTGCCCGATCCGGCGCATGCCGCCCGCCGTCGAGATCGCGGCCGACGCCGCGTTCGACTCGGCGATCTCGGTGATCGCGCGGGAGGCGCCCGCGGCACGGGCCCGGAGGGCGCGGGCGTGCCACAGGTCGGTGCCGATCCCGATCCGCCGGTAGCGCGGGAGGACCGAGAGCGAGTGGAACCGGGCCAGCGGCCCGACGACCGTCACCCAAGCGACCCCGACCGGCCGGCCGCCGATCTCGGCGAGGAGGCAATGCTCGGGCGGCGACCAGCTCGCGGCGAGCCACGCGCTGTCGGCGCGGCCGTAGACGTCCGTCAGGAGCCGCTCCACGACAGCCGCCTCGGCCGGTCCGGCCTCGCGGACGGCGTGGAGGAACCGGTGGGACGGACCGCTCCCGGGGAGGTCGGCCGCGAGCACCGAGTACGTCTCCGGTTCCGGGTCGAGCCGGTGTTCCGAGTAGACCGCCATCGGCCCCCGCGTCCGATAGAGACGGGCGGCCGCGTCCGGCGTCCGGGCGAAGATCGACCCGATCCGCTCGGACTCCCGTCTCAGGAACAGCCCGTCGATCCCGTCCGGCCCGAGCGCCGCGAGGACGCTCCCGCCGGCCGCGACGGTCTCGGCGGCGAAGTGCGGAAGGAATTGGGCGAAGTATCCGGAGAGGAGGGGGCATCGTTCCCGCGGCAGCCGACCGTCCCACGGCACGACCAGCGGGTCAGCGGCGGAGTCGAGGTCGACCATGCGGCGGGCGGGACGATCGCCGACGCCTTAGCGTGCGTGCTGGCCGATCGATGCCGGTCCCCCGGCGGTCTCTTATCGCCCGACCGCCGTCGCTCGGTCGCCAGGAGCGCCGAGGGAGGGTCGTGCCGAACCGTCGAGCGCCCGCGGTCCCGCTCCCCTCGTTCCGGATCGCGCCCGGACGGCCGGTCCGGCTCCGGAAGCTCGACCCCGACGGAGCGGTCGGTCTCCCGATCGCCAAGGAGGCGGCCCGGGACGAGCTCGAGCGACTGACCCATCGGCTCACCGCGCTGCAGGAGCTCCTGTACGCGGAGCACCGCCACGCCGTCCTGGTCGTCCTCCAGGGGATGGACTCGGCCGGCAAGGACGGGACGATCCGGAAGGTCTTCGAGGGCGTGAACCCCCAGGGGGTGCGCGTCGCCTCGTTCAAGGTGCCGACGGAGCGCGAGCGGGACCACGATTTCCTGTGGCGCGTGCACGCCGAGCTCCCCGGCCGCGGCGAGATGGTGCTGTTCAACCGCAGCCACTACGAGGACGTGCTCGCGCCCCGCGCCCACGGCACGCTCGCCCGCCCGGCGTGGGAGCGGCGGTACCGCTCGATCAACGCCTTCGAGCGGACGATCGCCGAGGAAGGGACGACCGTCCTCAAGTTCTTCCTGCACATCTCCCGCGACGAGCAGAAGCGTCGCCTCGAGGCGCGGCTGCAGGACCGGTCGAAGCACTGGAAGTTCCGCGTCTCGGACGTCGCCGAGCGCCGGCTCTGGCCCCGCTATCGGCGCGCGTACGAGGAGGCGATCTCCGCCACATCCACCCCGTGGGCCCCCTGGTTCGTCGTTCCGTCGAACCACAAGTGGCTCCGCGACCTCGTCGTCTCGCGGACGATCGTCGGCGCGCTCGAAGCGCTCCGCATGCGATACCCGCCGCTCCCCCGCGCGTTCCGCCGGCTCCGCATCCGTTGAGCGGCTCCGATGATCCCCTCTCCCTCCGAGCCCGCCCCGGCCCGCTCCTTCCTCGCCCGCGGTCCCCGCGGCGCGTTCCGATGGACCGCGTTCGCGCTCTCGGTCACCGCGTTCGCGTCCGCCACGCCGACCCCGCTCTATCCGAGCTACGCCGCCGCCTTCCATTTCTCGTCGGCGACGCTCGGGCTCGTCTTCGCCGTCTACACGCCGGGCGTCTTCGTGACCCTGTTCTTCCTGGCGCCGCACGCGGAGCGCGTCGGACGGCGGACCCTGCTCACGGCCGGGCTGGTGCTCGCGGCGCTCGGGTCGATCGTCTTCTCGGTCGCCCACGGGGTCGCCGAGCTCGCCCTCGGCCGACTGCTTGCGGGGCTCGCCGTCGGGGCGACGACGAGCGTGGCGACCGCGGCGATGAGCGACCTCGAGCCGTACCGGGACCAGCACCACGTCGCGCGCGTCGCCGTCGCCGCGAACTTCGGCGGGTTCGCGATCGGGGTCCTCCTGAGCGGGGCGATCGTCGCCTACGCTCCCGACCCGGCGCGGTGGGCGTACGCGCTCCCGGTGATCGCCGTCGGGATCGGGTTGCTCGGCGTCGGAGCGACCCCCGAGACCGCCCCGGCGTTCGTCCCCGGTCGGGGACGGCCCGTGCAGCGGGTCTCCGTCCCCCCGGCGCTGTGGCGGCCGTTCTGGGTCGCGGCCGGCGGGATCGCGGCGTGCTACGCGATCTACGGCTACTTCGCGGCCCTCGTGCCGTCGTACCTTCGCCTCGACCTCGCCGTCCGAAGTCCGCTCGCCATCGGGGCGTTCGTCGCGCTCATGTTCGGGGTCGCCGCGATGACCCAGCTGACGACCGCGCAGATCCGGGACCGGGCCGCGCTCCTGCTCGGCCTGCCGATCCTGGTCGTGAGCCTCGTCGCGCTCGTCGTCGTGATCCACCTCTCCATCCCGGTGCTGCTCGTTCCGGCCACCCTCCTGCTCGGCGTGGCGGTCGGGCTCACGTTCATGGGCAGCGTGACGCTGGTCGATCGGGTCGCGGAAGAAGAGGACCGCGGGGAGATCCTCGCCGGATTCTACTCGGCGGGCTACCTCGCCCTCGCCGTGCCGACGATCGGGATCGCCGAGGCGGCCGACCGGGTCGGGCTCACCTCCGCCGGGATCCTGTTCGGAGCGCTGCTCGCCGTCGCGGTCGGGGCCACCTACGTGATCACCCTGCGGACCGCCACGCCGCCGGGCGGCGGAGGCCGCCCCCGGGGACCGAGTGCGCGCGCGGAGTGACCCCGAGGCGAACGACGCGGCCGG